>NZ_JBDKXB010000023.1:0-55094 GCF_041197575.1 Thioalkalicoccus limnaeus
AGCGCGACCGTCGGCTGGCCCAGCGCGATGCGGCGCAGGCGGCGGAACGGGCCGCCCGGCATGCGGTCGAGGTTGCGCGTTTCGAGGCGGAGGCGGCACGCGCGCTGGTCGAGATCGCGGACGGCAAACGGGCGCCCGGCGACCAACCAGTGCTGGCGGTGCGCGCCCCGATCGCCGGTAGCGTGACCCAGCGGTACCGCTGCTGTGAAGGACCGGTGCAATCGGGCGATTCGGTGCTCGAGCTCGGCGACCTCGACCGTCTGGAGGTCAGGGTCGATCTCTTGTCGATGGACGCGGTGCGGGTGCGGCCCGGGATGCGCGTGGAGCTCGAACGCTGGGGCGGCGACGGCGACCTAGAGGGCCGGGTGCGGCGCGTCGAACCGGCTGGGTTCGAGAAGGTCTCGGCCTTGGGTGTCGAGGAGCGCCGGGTGCCGGTATGGGTCCGGATCCTGACACCGCGCGAGCACTGGGCGTCACTAGGGGATGGCTATCGCGTCGAGGCACGGTTCATCCTGTGGGAAGGCGAGGAGATCCTCCAGGTCCCGACCAGCGCGCTGTTCCGCGACCAAGACCGTTGGGCCCTGTTCGTCGTCGAGGACGGACGCGCGAGTCGGCGGATCATCGAGATCGGCCGCCGCAGCGGGCTCTGGACCCAGATCGAGTCCGGCCTCGAGGCCGGTGAACTGGTCGTCACTCACCCTGGGGAGCGAATCCAGGACGGGATCCGGGTGGCTGCGGAGATCCGCTCGTATCGCCGAGCCGCGGCCGTACGTTGACGCATAGGAGTCGATAGACTCGGTTGGATGCTGGGCCGTCCCCTTGGAGCATGGTCACGGACCCCGGGTCGCTCGGCCGTCGCCCATGTTCCCGAGGCGGACGGCGCATCAGTTTCACGATCAGCGCGGCGATGGGTCCACGATGGGCGACGATGACCGAGGTGCCCTCGTGTTGGTGCACCTCGTCGCAAAAGGACTCGAGCCGTCGATGCAGCTCGCGCACCGGGAAACGCCCGGCGAGGCACAGATCGTACGGGCGTTCTACCCAGGTTCGATAGAGGGCCGGCTCGGCGTGCTCGATCTCGTCTCGCTCGCGTCCGGCCCAGTGCCCGAGATCGACCTCCATCAGCCGCGGATCCGACGCGATCGCCGCGCGCGGATAACCCAGTCCATCGGCGACCAACGCGGCGGTCTGCGCGGCGCGGAGCAGCGGGCTCGCGACCACCCGCGCGACCTCGGTGCCGGCGAGCCAGCGGCCGGCTGCCTGGGCCTGACGGCGGCCCAGTTCGGTCAGCTCGGCGGCATCGGATTGGCCCTGGAATCGTCCCGCACGGTTGAACGTGGATTCACCGTGGCGGATCAGGATGATCTGGTCCATCGACCGGCTGGCAGCGGCCCGTGGTCGGTCAGTCGACCAGGACCCGGGCCGTCGACAGGTAGGCGCGGCCCTTCGTGATGACCGTGTCGCGGTCATCGGCCTCGGAGGCGAGATGGACCTCCTCGAGGGTCTCCGCCAGTGCGCCCACGTCGGCATGGATCCGCTCCAGTGCATTCTCGAGCGTATAGGTCAGCTCGTGGATCTTGGCCAAGTCGGCAGCGGTCAGTTCACCTTGGTCGAGCGCCGCGGCCAGCCGCCGGTTGTACTCCGAGAGATTCTGAAGTGCCTGTTCCAGTGTTTCCGACGGTAGCCCTTCGAAATGTTCGATCCGTTCGTCGGCCTGAATCATCGGTGCCGCGGCGATCAGGGCCGCGAGGAGCAGTGGGCGGGCGATAAGGGTACCGGGCATCGAGGTGGTCTCCTGCGAGAATAGAAATTAGACGCATTTGTAAGATATCCGTTGCCTCGTTGCTTGACAAGGGCTCGTCGCGTCCGGGCAAGCCCTCCGCATTGGTTGGACGCGCAAGGTTGAAGCCCGCACCGGATGCTCGGTCGGGGGCGTCAGCCCCGCAGTCGGTCAGGCATCGATCGGTTCCAAGGTCACCGGCGTGCCGTTGAGCACCGAGGTGCCGCTGACCGGATCGACCCAGTTCGGGTCGATCAGCCCATTGACGTTGACGCCGGGGCGGGCGCCGGCGACGGTCAAAGCCGCCCCCTCGAGATCGTGGCCCCAGCCGTGCGGCAGGCTGACGACCCCGGGCATCATGGCGTCGCTGACCCGGATCGGCACCTCGAGCGCGCCGCTCTTCGAGCGCAGCCGCGCCCGCATGCCGTCGGTGAGGCTGTAACGCCGGGCATCGTCCGGGTTCACGAGCAGCGTGCAGCGCTCGGCGCCCGTCATCAGTCGCGGCAGGTTGTGCATCCAGGAGTTGTTGCTGCGCAGATCGCGCCGGCCGATCAATTCGAGCGCGAATTCCGGATTGGTCGGTCGTTCGGGCTCGATCGCGAGGCGCTCGAGAGCGGCGACGAAGTCCGGCGGGGCGGCCTGGATCCGGCCGTTCGGCGTGCGCAAGCGCTCCGGCAGCCGCGACTCCAGCGGGCCGAGGTCGAGGCCATGCGGGTGGGCCTGCAAGCGGCGCATGGTCAGTGGTCCATCGCGATGCGCTCGGCGGCCGAGGGCCTCGACCCGCAGGCCCAGCGCGACCAGGCGTTCCGGCCCCAAGCGCCGGAGCAGCGCCGCGACAGCGCGTTCGACCGGCGACCGCGCCAGGCGCTGGTGCAGACCGGCCAGGATCTGCCAATCGGTCAGGGCGCCCGCCGGCGGCGTCAGCACCGGCGGCGACCACTTGGCGACATTGCGGATCGCGAGGAAGTTGAACACCAGGTCGAAGTGCTCGCGTTCGAAGGGCGAGACCGGCGGCAGGATCAGGTCCGCGTGCCGGGTCGTCTCGTTGATGTAGGGATCGACGCTGACCATGAAGTCGAGTCGCTCGAGCGCCTCGGCCAGTCGCGGCCCCCCCGGCATCGCCAGCACGGGATTGCCGGCGATCGTCAGCAGCGCGCGGATCTGACCTGGCCCGGGCGTCTCCAGCTCGTCGATCAGGGCCGCCACCGGCAGTTCCCCGCAGAATTCCGGCAGGCCGCGCACGCGGCTCGTCCATTGTCCCAGCGTTCCGGCCCCGGCCAGCCGCAGGCGGCCGAGCGGATCGATCAGCGGTGACGTGAAGAGCATGCCCCCGGGGCGATCGAGGTGGCCGGTGACGAGATTCAGCAGTTGAATCAGCCACTGGGTCGTGGTGCCGTGCGCCTGCACGCAGGTCCCGAGGCGCCCGTAGACGATGGCAGCTTCGGCGGCGAGCAACTCCTCCACCAGCGCCTCGATCGTCGCGGCCGGGATCCCGATCGTCGCGGCGACGCGTTGCGGTGAGAAGGGCACCACGGCGGCGCGAACCCGGTCCAGGCCGTCGGTGAAGGCGCCGAGTCGACCGGGTCGTTCGAGGCCCTGCGCGAAGATCCGGTGCAGCATCGCCGCGAGCAGCAACGGGTCGCGGCCGGGCCGGATGAACAGATGTCGGTCGGCGATCCGTGCCGTCTCGGTGCGCCGAGGGTCGACGACGACGATCCGGCCGCCGCGCTCCTGGATCGCCCGCAACCGCTGCATGACGCCGGGGGCCGTCATCACGGAGCCGTTCGAGACCGCCGGATTGGCACCGAGCATCAGGAGATAGCCCGTCCGGTCGAGGTCCGGCACCGGCATCAGCACCTGATGGCCGTATAGGCGCAGCGCGACCAGCATGTTCGGCAGCTGATCCATCGAGGTCGGGGAATAGAGGTTGCGCGTGCCGAGGGTCCGCACGAGCCCGGCACCGTACAGCAGCAAGCCGAGGTTGTGCGCGTTCGGGTTGCCGCGATACAGCGCGACCGCGTCGCGCCCATGGTCATCCTGAACCGCCCGCAACCGCCGGGCGGCCAGGTCCAGCGCGGCGTCCCAAGCAAGCGGCTGCCACCCGGTCGCGGTGCGCTGGACCGGGGTCCGCAGCCGGTTGGGATCCTCCTGGAACTCGGCCAGCGCGGCGCCTTTCGGACAGAGGAAACCGCGGCTCATCGGATCTTCCCGGTCGCCCCGGATCCGCGTCACCCGTCCCCCTTCGACGGTCAGGCGCAAACCGCAGCAGGCCTCGCACAGGGGGCAGGTCGTCAGCGCCTCACGGCTCATCGGTCGTCCTGACGAGCGTCGGATGCGGTGACGTCAGCAGTCCCATCGATGGCCCCGCATCGAACGCCCGCCTCATGGCTGTTGCTGGTCACGGGTCAGACGAGCCGTCGACGCTGGATCTTCCCAGGACGTCGACGCCGGCGTCGCCGAGCAGTTCGACGAGGCGAATCAGGGGCAGGCCGATCAGCGCCGTGGGATCGTCGCCGCTCAGCCGTTCGAACAGGGCGATGCCGAGCCCCTCGGATTTGAAGCTGCCGGCGCAGTCGTAAGGCCGTTCGCGCTCGACATAAGCCGTGATCTGCGCTCGGGTGAGCCGGCGGAATCGGACGCGGAAGGGCTCGCAGACACAACGCGCCGGTCCGTCGGCACCCGAGATAACGCAGAGCCCGGTCAGGAACTCGACGGTCCGCCCAGAAAGCCGCTCCAATTGCGCGATGGCTTGCTCGTGGCCACCCGGTTTGCCGAGGATCTGATCCTCGACACAGGCGACTTGGTCGGAGCCGATGATCAAGGCCTGCGGGTGATCCCTGGCCAGCGCGCGGGCCTTGGCCTCGGACAGGCGGAGGACCAGCGAATGCGCATCCTCGTCGGCGCGGCGGGTCTCGTCGATGTCCGGCGACATTGCGGTGAAGGGCAGACCGAGGCGGGCCAGAAGGTCGCGCCGGTAGGGGGACGAGGAAGCCAGCAGAAGCGGTGGCATGTGACGCGGTCTCCGGTCGATGAGCGCTCCGGCAGGCCGCCGTGGCGGCTCCGAATGCCCCGCAGATTCAGGGTTGAATGCGAACGTCTCGGCACAACTGTCGCGGCGACAGCGACGCAACGACACTGGGCCCAACAAGTCGGGGAGGTCGGGATGGGGCGCTCGGGTAGAATGCAATGGCCATGGTTCGTCGCGGTACTTGCGGGCGGGGTCGCCTTGAGCTTCTTTGGCGCCGTAGTCCCGCATTACAGCGGTGCCTACCGGCTCGACGCCCTGCTGCTGGTGACCGGGGCGACGCCCTACGTGATGTTCGGTTTTCTCGCGTACCTGCTGCACCGCTCCTTCCTAGCCGGGATCGGGATGGGTCTGCTCATTTTGCACGCACTGCTCCTTGTGTGGCAGCGCTGGTTGACCGACGGGTATCTCGACGGCCCATTGCTCTACTGGGTCCCGCTGTGTGCGGCGGCGGTCCTGTGTGGGCTCTGGCCGGCGGCATTGAGGGATGCCGATGCTCGGGCTCGCGCCCCAGAACAGGATTAGCGTTCGCTCGCCAGGTTTTGGCCACATGGGGGTCTGTCTCGGTTAGACTGCTACCTGAATCAGCCTGGCGGGTCTACTCGAACGGCAATTGTAACCTCTTTACCTGACGCCGATGGATGCCGTGGAGGTACGGTGTGTCGGCCCTGGGTGCCGTACCCGTCGCCACAGAGGGGTTTACGGCGCCGTCCTCGGGCCGGCGTCGCGCTGGTCGCGTCGCTGGCATCACCGCCGGCGTCTCGGTGGACTCGACAATCAGCCGCCCATTATCTGGTCCGCAACCTTCGATGTCGAAGATCATTTCTCTTCGTGATGCCTGGTCCGGTGCCGCCGACTGCGATAGCTGTTCGCTGCGCGACGGTGTCCTGTTCGCGGGACTTGCCGAGGCCGATTTCGGGCGGCTTCACGACCAGATCGATCAGTTTGCGTTGCCGGCCGGCGCCGCCTTGTATCGGGTTAAGGATGGGGGTGACCATCTGTTTACGATCCGTGTTGGTGTCCTGAAGCTGGTTCAGTATCTGGCCGATGGCAGCCAGCGCATCGTGCGGATCGCGCGCGAGACCGATGTGCTCGGGCTCGAGGCATTGCTCGGCGAGGGCTATCACCACGACGCCATCGCCCTGCAACCGACCGAGGTATGTCGGCTGCCAGCGCGGCTCGTGGCCGAGCTCGGCCGCGATAACCCGCTTTTGCATCGCGAGTTGATGGCGCGTTGGCAGCGAGCCCTATCCGAAGCCGACGCCTGGCTGACCGAGCTGTCGACTGGTTCGTCGCGGCAGCGCGTGGCCAGGCTGCTATTGCGGTTGGTTCGCGATCGCGACGCGCGGCTCAGCCAACTCTTCTCCCGCGAGGACATGGGGGCGATGCTGGGCCTCACGACCGAGACAGCCAGCAGAACGATCGCCGAGTTCAAGCGTCAGGGCCTGCTCGTCGAAACCGAGCCCAACGGGTTCCTGCTCGACATCCCGAACCTACGCCAGATCGCCGACGGTGGCGCCCGCTGAGCCGTGAACAGTCGCAGGCTGCCTGTGCTCGGTGTCGCGGCCGGGCGGCAAGGCGCATCGACCCGGTTGTCAACCGGGGTATCGATGGTTCGGTCTGCTCGCGCGTCGATTGACGGATTTCATGGAAGACGGGATCGACGGCTCCGACACTGTGGTCGAGGCCCTCGTTCATTGGCCAGGCCACCCCGAACCTCAGGGACGCGTGAGGTCCGTTCGGCGGTCTCATACGCGCTCCGTGCCCGCGGTGCCCGGCCTGAAATCGCGAACGAGGCCATGGCCGAGCGGCCCGCCCTTGGCCGGTCGCCTTCTTCTTTTCTATGCCCGATCGTGTTCGCTCGGGGCACGGCCGAGCATTGCCGAGATTCATCGCATGCGTATCGCTATCACGAGTCAGAATTTCCGAACCATCACAAGCCACGCGGGCAAGAGCCGGCGCTTCTTGATCTACGAGGTGGAGCGAGAGGCGCCGCCGAACGAAGTCGACCGCCTCGACTTGCCCCACGGAATGGCGTTGCACGATTATCATGGCGACGACCACCCATTGTTCGTCGCCGGGCTCGATGCGATCGTCACCGGCGGGGCCGGGTCCGGATTCGTTCAACGGATGGCACGGCACGGTATCCAGGTCCTCGCGACCAGCGAAACGGACCCGCTCGTCGCGCTGCGCGCGATCGCCACTGGCCAGCCCTTGCCACCACCAATGCCGCATGAACACTGACGGAGCCCCCCAGCCAGCGCCGGTCGGCGAAGTGCCGTGAGACGCGCTCCGACTCGCGGGCTGACGCCAGCGATTGCCATCGAAGCCCGGGTGCGCTGCCTAACCGTGTCGGCTGCCTCAGCGCCGCCGCGCTGTTGTGGTTTCCTAAGTGCTTTACGAAAAGTCGACCCGGGGAGCTGAATCGTCGTGAGGCATTTGGTCGAAGCGGGCCACCTGGACCTGGTGGCGGCCGCTACGTTTGGCCGTGTACAGGGCTTGGTCGGCGGCGGCGACCATCCGCAGCGGGTCGCCCCCGGCAACGGGGTCGAGTGTCACCAGGCCCATGCTGACCGTGACATGGTCGGCGACCGGCGAGGCGGCGTGTGGGATCGCCAGTCTGTCGACGGCGTCCAGTAGCTTTTGGGCCAGTGTTCTGGCTTGTTCTGGATCGGTGTAGGGGAGCAGGATCATGAACTCCTCGCCGCCGTAACGGGCGATGAAGTCTCCCGAACGCCGCAGGGTCGCGGATAGGGCTCCGGCGAGACGGCGCAGACAGTCGTCGCCGGCGCCGTGGCCATAGGTATCGTTGAACGGCTTGAAGTGATCGATATCCAAATAGATCAGCGACAGCGGTTGTCGCGAGCGATGCGCGCGCTCCCATTCGCTTTTCAACACGAGATCGAAGCGGCGCCGGTTGCCGATCTCGGTCAGGGCGTCGAGAAAGGCATAGGATTCGAGCAACTCGTATTTGCGTTTCAGGTCCAGATGCAACTTGACACGGGCCATGACCACCGGCGGGTAGAAGGGCTTGGTGATGTAATCGACCGCGCCAGCGGCGAAGCCCCGCGCGGCGTCCATGACCTCGGAGACGGCCGTCACGAAGATGATCGGGATGCCCTTGGTCCGTTCATCCTGCTTCAACGCGGCGCAGACCTGATAGCCATCCATCTCGGGCATCAGGATATCGAGCAGGATGATGTCGGGCGGTTGCTCGGCGCGGGCGAGCTTCAGCGCGCGTGCCGCGCCGGTCGCTGCGCTGACGCGAAAGTCAGCGCGAAAGATCTCGATCAGCAGATCGATGTTCGTCCGGGTGTCATCGACGATCAGGATCTTGGGTCGCTCATCCGGTTCCGTCATCAGGTCCTAAACTCTCCCGCATACGGTCGATGGTGTCGATCGCGGCATCGATCTCGAACTCGGCGATCTGGGTGCGCAGTTCGTGTGATAGGGTCGTGCCGAAGCATTGCTCGAGCGCCGCTGACAAATGGGCGAGCCGCGCCCGTGCGCTGTCGAGATCGTCATCGAGTTGCGAACGCAGCGCAACCAGTGCCTCGTCGATCTCGGCGCGTGAGAGTCTGCGATCGCCAGTGACGGGGACGGTAGCCGCGTCATCCGCCGATGAGCTGGGCAGTCGCGCGAGGCCCTCTCGGACCTCGGCCACCGTGGCCACGAAGCCGCGCCAGATCGGCGAGCCCGGATCGAAGGTGCCGGAGGCGAGCTGATCCTCGGCCGCCGCGGCCCGATCGTACAGGCCAATGGCGCCCAGATTGCCGGCGACGCCCTTGATCGAATGGACGGCTCGGCGACCCTCATCGAACCGCCCGGCGGCCAGGTGTGCTTCGGTCGTCCCTACGACGGCCCTGAGATCGCTTGCGAACCCGTGCAGCAGCCTGAGATAGAGCCCTCGATTGCCGTTGGCGCGCCGCAATCCATCGGCGGTGTCGATACCGGGCAGGTCGAGATCGAGCTCCTGTTCCGCTGGTGTCGGGCTCGGCTGGCGGGTCCTGGCCGGCGAGGTGGCCGAGGGGATCCAGCGCGCGAGCGTCGCGAAGAGCTTCGCCGGATCGATCGGTTTGGTGAGATAGTCGTTCATGCCGGCGGCCAGGCCGCGTTCGAGGTCGCCCTTGAGTGCGTGGGCGGTCATCGCGATGATCGGCAATGACTCGCAACCCGCGGTGGCACGCAGCCGCCGCGTCGCCTCCAGGCCGTCCATGACCGGCATCTGTAGATCCATCAGCACCGCGGCATGCCGGGCCGGATCGGCCTTGGCGAGTGCCTCGGCGCCGTTCTCGGCGGTGTCGACGGCGAGTCCTGCGGCCTCGAGCCATTCGATCGCGACAAGGCGATTGATCTCGATGTCTTCGACCAGCAGCACTCGCTGTCCGGAGAGATCAGGCGGTTCGACGACATCGCCGCCGGCGCGCTGGACCTGCTGTGTTATCGGCTGCGCCCCCTGATGCCCGAACAAGGCCATGATGGTGTCGAACAGGAACGATTGGTCGATCGGTTTGTGCAGGAAGGCATCGAGCGTGCTGCGTTCCGACCTTTGCATCAGGTCCTCGCGGGCGTAGGCCGAGATCATGCAGACGACCGGCGTCCGGTCGAGTTTCAAGTCGCGACGAATCCGCTGTGCGGTCTCGAGCCCGTTCAGGCCCGGCATCTTCCAGTCGAGCAGCACCAGATCGAAACGCCGCGCGGGATCGGCGAGGAGGGCCAGGGCCGCCTCGCCCGAGCCAACGGCCGTCGCCTCCATCTGGAACGAACGGATCTGGCCGGTCAGGATCTCGCGCGCCGTCGCGTTGTCGTCGACGATCAGCACGCGCAGGCCGCGTAAATCGATCGGCGTGGCCGGGCGCGGGTCGCGACGGTCGGGTTGGCGACGCAGCACCAGGGTTGCCGTGAAGGTGCTGCCTTGTCCCGGTTGGCTTTCGACGGTGATGGTGCCGCCCATCGATTCGGTCAGGTGGCGAACGATCGCGAGCCCAAGGCCGGTTCCGCCATGGCGCCGCGTGATCGACTCATCAGCCTGTGCAAAGGGCTCGAGGATGGCCGCGAGACGCTCGGCCGCGATGCCCGGGCCGGTGTCGCGGACGACACAACGCAGCCGAATCTGGTCCTCGTTCGACGGCGCGGCCGTCGCTTCGTCGAGCTCGATGGTGACGGCGACCTCGCCGCGCTCGGTGAACTTGATCGCATTGCCGGTCAGGTTGATCAGGATCTGTCCGAATCGAACCGGATCTCCGATCAGCGCGCGCGCCACCTCTGGATGGGCGGACACGATCAGTTCGATGTCGCGTTCATGGGCCCGAAAGGCAAACATTTCGGTCAGATTCGCGAGGATCTCGTCGAGCGAAAAGGCCGTGCTCTCGAGGTCCAGGCGACCGGCCTCGATCTTGGAAAGATCCAGGATATCGTTGATGACGGCCAGCAGCGTCGCGGACGCGGATTTGACCTTCGTCAGGTAATCCCGTTGACGCGGATCGAGATCGGTCCGCAGTGCCAGATCGGTCAGGCCAAGGATCGCGTTGAGCGGGGTGCGGATCTCGTGACTCATGTTCGCGAGGAAACCGCTTTTGGCCTGGCTCGCAGCCTGGGCGGCTTCGCGCTCCCGCTCGGCCTGTTGCCGTCGGCGACGCTCGGTGACGTCGAGCACCATGCCCTCTAGGATCGGTGCCTCCCCGGGTCCCTGATCGACTTGGTGCAACGACAGCTCGGCCCACAGGGTGGTGCCGTCGACCCGTTTCAATTGCGTCTCGCAGCCCTCGACGCGGCCTGTCGCGTGCAGTTGCGCAACCAAGGCCCGTCGGTCGTCGGGATTGACGTAGACCTGGGCACCGAGGTCATGAATGGTCCGTTGCGCCTGTGCGAGATCCTGGTAACCGAGCATCGCGAGCAGAGCAGGGTTCGCGTCGAGGATTCGGCCGTCCAGGGTCGTCCGGAAGATGCCCTCGGTCGCATTGTCGAAGATCGATCGATATTTCGCGGCGGCTTCCTCGATACGCCGGCGTCCGTCGGCGAGATTCGCGGCCATGCGATCGAAGGCGTCGGCCAGGGCGCCGATCTCGTCGCGACGGACCATCCCGAGCCGCGTCGACAGATCTCCGCCGGCGAGTCGTTCGGCGCCGAGCTTAAGGGCCAGGATCGGGCGCGCGATCGTGCGGCCCGCCCACCAGCCGATCAACAAAATCAGCGGCACGGTCGCGGCGAACACCGCGACTGCCATGGCCAACAGCCGCTGTTCGTAGGCCTTCAGTGTTGCCGCCGAGATGTCGGCGCCCAGCACCGCGACCTGGGTGCCATCGGCGGCCCGGATCGGCGCGTAGCCTGACAACCAGGTTCCCCAGCGGTCCGAATACAGGTCGCTCTCGACCACCGGTGCGGTCATCGTGGCGATCTGCTCGCGCAGCAGCGGGCTCGCCTCCTCGTATTGGCTCCCGAGTACCGCGAGCTCGACCGGATCCTCTTCGGCATCCACGACGAAGCGGATCGCCCCGTCGGCGTCGAGACGCATCGTGTAGACGAAATGCAGGTCCGAGGCGCCGTCACGTATCTGTTGCAGGATCCCCTGCACTTGTTGGTAGGGTGCCGAGTCCATCCCGAGCTCGGGCGTGATCCGGCTGTGCAGGTCCCCGTCGACGGTCACGGCCGCGACCGCGACGATATCGCCCAGGCGCTGTCGCAGGTCGGCGATTCCCTGGTCGCGCGCGACTTCATAAAGGACCCATGCCGTGGCCCCGGAGACGAGCAATGTCACCGTCAGAAACGCCAGGGTCAGACGTCCCTGAAGCCCGATGGCTGGGCGAGAACCTCTTTGGAGGCCCGACGGGACAGACAGCGGAGGGGATGCGTTCATGACCGAACTATAACGACTCGCGATCCTATTGTCCGCTGGCGAGTCGGCTCGGCTCCAGCGCGGCGAGGTAGTGTCGAGCGCTGACTGTCTGGTCGTAGTCGGCGACCGCGGCGCGCAGTCGTTCGGGGGCCGGCGGGCGATCGAGCGTCGCGGCCATGGCCTCGGCCAGTCTTGGCGCATCGCCGATCGGCACCAAGGGGCCCCATCGGCCCTGCTCGAGCAGCTCGGAGGGACCACTCGGGCAGTCGGTTGCGACCACGGGGATGCCGATCGCCATGGCCTCGGTCAGGACGTTCGGGGAACCCTCCCAGCGCGATGTCAGAACGAAGAGCTTGGCGCGGACCATGAAGGCGTAAGGGTTCGGCTCGAAGCCCGGTAGGTCGAGATCCGCGGCGACGCCGAGGCGCTCGCCAAGGGCCTCGAGGGACGCACGTTCGCGGCCTTCGCCGAGGATCAGGAGCCGGCAGGCGCGCGTGCGCCGCACTAGCGCGAAGGCGTGGATCAGGGTCGCGAAATCCTTTTGGTACTCGAGACGGCCGACGCCGAGGATCACCGGGGGTTGGTCGGGACGCAGCCATGGATGCGGACAGTCGGCGGTCGCCTGCCGTGCCATCTCGGGGGTGATGACTGGGTTGCGGATCACCTGGATGCGGTGTCGCGGGACGCCCGATAGGGCCTCGATATCGGCAGCCACACCGCTGGATACCGCGATGATCCGATCGAGGCGCGGGTAGAGCAAACGGATCGGCGCGTAACGCAACCACCGCTCGAGCGCCGTCTTGCCGGTCATCGCGGTCGACAGATGGGTACCCAGGCGCAACAAGAGCGGTGTATCGGTGCCGGCCAATGCGCGGGCCACGACGGCGGCGCGGCCGGCGCGATCCTTGATCGCCAGCAAGGCGTGGGGTCGCTCGCGACGCAGGTAGCGGGCCAGCGCAGGGATCGCCGTCAGGCTGTGGTCGGCGCCGAGCGGGTACTGGCGCACGGCGGGCGGTATCCGATCGAGATGCGGGCCGGCGCGTCGGATCAGCAAGAGGTCGACCGATTGGCCGAGGTCGACGAGCCCACGGACCAGGTTGACGACCATCCGTTCGACGCCGCCTTGACCGGAAAAGGAGACCAGGATCGCAAAGCGTGGTGCGGATCGCGGAGCGGCCGGCATCTCGCTAGGCTTCGCCGGTCGACGACCGGGCCAGCCAGTCGGTATGGAAGAATTCGCCGCGCGGCCGGTCGACGCGCTCGTAGGTGTGGGCGCCGAAATAGTCGCGCTGGGCCTGGATCAGGTTGGCCGGCAGCACCGGTTGCCGGTAACCGTCGTAGAAGGCCAACGCCGAGCCCAGGGCCGGCACGGGCAGGCCCAGTCCGATGGCCATGGCCAGGGTCTTGCGCCAGCCGGGTAGGGTCCGCGCGAGTTCCTCGCGGAAGAAGGGGTCGAGCAGCAAGTTCTCGAGATCCGGTTCCCGATCGAAGGCGGCCTTGATGTCGTTCAGGAAGCGGCTGCGGATGATGCAGCCGCCGCGCCACATCAGGGCGATGCCGCCGGGGTCGATCTGCCAGCCATTCGCGATCGCCGCTTGGCGCATCAACATGTAACCTTGCGCGTAGGAGCAGATCTTCGCCGCGTACAGGGCGTCGTGGATCCGAGCGATGAATTTCTCGGGCTCGACCGCGAAGCTCAGCAAGCCGGGCGGTAGCCACGCGGCGGCCCGCTCGCGTTGCCCCTTCATCGCCGAAAGGAAGCGCGCGAACACGGCCTCCGTGATCAATGTCAGCGGGATCCCGAGCTCGAGCGCGTCGGCGCCGCTCCAGGCCCCGGTGCCCTTTTGCGCGGCGCTATCGAGGATCTTGTCGATCAGTGGTGCGCCGTCATCGTCGCGGACATGGAGGATCTGCGCGGTGATCTCGATCAGGAAGGAGTCCAGCACCCCGCGATTCCAATCGGCGAAGACCCGTTGAATCTCATCGATGTCGAGACCGAGTCCCTCCCGCAACAGCCAATAGGCCTCGGCGATCAGCTGCATGTCGCCGTATTCGATGCCGTTGTGGACCATCTTGACGTAGTGGCCCGATCCTCCGTCACCGACCCATTGGCAGCAAGGGACGCCGTCGACCTGGGCAGCGATTCGTTGGAACAGACCCGCAAGCGGTGGCCAGGCCCGTGGGTCGCCGCCGGGCATGATCGACGGGCCGCGACGTGCCCCGTGTTCCCCGCCGGAGATGCCGACGCCGAGATACAGGATGCCGTCCGACCCGAGCTCGCGCAGGCGGCGTTCGGTGTCCCGATAGTGGCTGTTTCCGCCGTCGATCAGGCAATCGCCCGGTTCCAGATAGGGGCGCACCTCGTTGATCAGGTCGTCGACCGGCGCACCGGCGCGAACCATCAACAGGATCTGGCGCGGACGTTTCAAGGCCTGCGCGAGGGTCGCGAGCGATTGACAGCCGACGATGCGGGTCCCGGCGGCGGGGCCGCGCAGGAACTCGTCGGTCCGGGTGCCCGTCCGGTTGTAGACCGCGACTCGGAAGCCGTGCTCGTCCATGTTCAAGGCGAGGTTCTGGCCCATCACGGCCAGGCCGATGAGTCCGATATCTGCGTCAGCCATCAGCGGTCTCCGGCGTAAGCCTCTGTGTGTGCTTGCGCGCCATTATACGGCGGCGGCGTGTCTTTTGTGCCTGCTGGACTGGCCGTGGGATCGGTCAGCAGCGACGAATGTGTCAACTTATCCGTCGCCTGGGCAACTCCCGGAAAATCCATGTGTGACGGGCATAACGTACCAGGCCGACGCGGTTGTCGGTCGAATCACAATGGCCCGGGGGTAGGTGCGGCTTTAGCCGCACGGAGGTCGCGGCCAGGGCCGTTTGGCCGAAATGCGTTGCGGCTGAAGTCTCACCATACCGCGCTTTGGAATGGCATTGCGGCTGAAGCCGCACCTACACCGCGCATCAGTCGACTAAAACGGCATTTTCTCGCGGGAGTCGCCTTGGTCTCTGATCCGTGTCCACCCGTGTACATCCGTGGCTTTATTTTCGACGCGAATCGGGTGCGCGAGGCCGGTAGCGCCGGTGGTAGTCCGGGTCATACAGGGCGCTGTCGCGAAACTCGGTCGCGGCCAGGGCCGGGCCGACCAGGATCAGCGCCGTGCGCTCCTGCGGCGCGGCGCGAAAACGCTCCAGGATGTCGGCGAGCGTGCCGCGCAGGATCGCCTGATCGGCGTGCGTCGCGCGGGTCACGATCGCGATCGGGCACGTGGCGCCGTAAAACGGCGTCAGGGTCGTGACGATCTCCCCGAGCCGATGGATCGCCAGGTGGATCGCGAGCGTCGCGCGGCTCGCGGCGAAGGTCTCGAGCGTCTCGTTCGGGGGCATCCGGGACGCGCGTCCGCCGACCCGGGTCAGCACCAGGCTTTGGGCGACCTCCGGGATCGTCAGTTCGGTGCCGAGGGCCGCCGCGGCGGCGGCGAAGGCCGGTACCCCGGGGGTCAGCGTGTAGGGGATCCCGAGGCGCTGAAGGCGGCGGATCTGCTCGGCGACGGCGCTCCAGATCGACAGGTCGCCGGAATGCAGCCGCGCGACCTCGAGCCCCGCCGTGTGCGCAGCGAGGAATTCCGCCTCGATCGCGTCCAGGTCGAGCGGCGCCGTGTCGACGAGGCGTGCGCCGGGCGGGCAATAAGCGAGCAGCTCGGCCGGTACGATCGAGCCGGCGTAGAGACAGACCGGGCAGCGGCCGAGCAGGTCTCGGCCGCGCACCGTGATCAGGTCCGCGGCGCCGGGGCCGGCGCCGATGAAGTGTACCCTCATGGATCCTCCTGTCGGGCCAGCGCACAGGTGGCCAGGCCGTTGGTGAGCCGCGGCAGGATCAGCGTGCCGCACGGTGCGGTCGCGGCCAGGGCCGCGGCCTCGGCGACCGACGCGATGCCGACCAGGCGCCGGACCGCTTCCGAGCGCGTTGGGCAGGCCGTGGCGACTGCGTCGAGTGCCGCTTCGTCGAACAGCCACAGCGGATGGCCGAGCCTCCGGGCGGCCTCGATCAGACCGGGCTCGTCGCGTTTGGAGGTCACCGAGGCCAGCGCATCGATTCGGGCGACGCCAGCCTGCGCGCGGGCCGTGTCGATGAGCGCGATCAGGGTCTCGGCCGGACAGCCGGCGCGGCACCCGATCCCAGCGACGATCATGGCTTGACCGCGACCCATTGCCAGGCCGGCATCGCCGGTCGGAAGGCCGCGAATCGACCGATTCGATCGAGGCGTTCGACGGCCAGCCGCACCAGATCGCCGCCATGCCGGTCGCGGGCTTCGATCAGCCGTTGTTGCGTCGCGAGCGCGACCGCATTTGCGACCAGCCGGCCGCCAGGTCGCAAGGCCGCCCAGCAGGCCTCGATCAGCGCCACGTCCTGCCCGCCGCCGCCGAGGAAGATCGCATCCGGCGTCGGCCAGCCGGCGAGGGCCGCCGGGGCCGTCCCGAGACGGACATCGAGGCGCGGGACGCCGAGCCGTTCGGCGTTGCGGCCGGCCCGCTCGACGCGTTGCGGATCCCGGTCGAGCGCGATGGCGCGGGTCGTCGGGTGCGCCAGCAGCCACTCGATCGCGATCGAACCCGAGCCGCAGCCGATGTCCCACAGCAGCGCGCCGGCGGTCGGTCGGAGGCTCGACAGCGTCACGGCGCGTACCTCGCGCTTGGTGATCTGCCCGTCGTGCTCGAACCAGTCATCCGGCAAGCCCGGGGCCTGCGGCAGGATCATGGCTTCCGGCTCGGCCGCGACCTGGATCGCCAGCAGGTTCACCGGGTGCACACCGGTCAGATCGAAGGCGCGCGCCTCGGTCGTGCGAATCCGTTCATTGGGTCCGCCGAGCGCCTCGAGCAGCGTCACAAGGCTCGGGCCGAAGCCCCAGCCGGTCAGCGCCGCGCTGACGGCCGCCGGGGTCGTCGCATCGGCGGACAGGACCAGTACCGTCGTACCCGGTTGCAGTGCCGGGCGAAGGCTCTCCAGCGGCCGGCCACACAGCGACAGCATCGGACAGTCCTGTTCGGCCAGACCGAGACGCGCGGCGGCCAAAGCCAGGCTCGAGGCTTGCGGCAGCACGCGCGTCTCGGCGGGTGGCACCTGCTGGCTCAAGAGACTGCCGACGCCGAAGCAGAAGGGGTCGCCCGAGGCCAGAACCACGACCGGCTGGCCGCGGCGCGCGAGGATCGCCGGCCAGGTCGCGCCGAGCGGCGCCGACCACGTCAGGGTGTCGCCGCGGATCAGCGGCGCGGCCAGGTCCAGATGCCGGCGGCCGCCGACGACGAGACAGGCATTCGCGATCAGGGCCCGAGCCTCGGTGCCGAGGCCCTCGACGCCATCCTCGCCGATCCCTATGATCGCCAGCCATGTCTTGGCCCCGGCGGATGGCGCATCACCCATGACGACCCCCCCTTTGCGGATCCTGTTGCTCGGCGGTACCAGCGAGGCGTTGGCGTTGGCCCGCGCGCTCGAGGGTGACCGGCGTTATGCGGCCGTCTATTCGGTCGCCGGGCGCACGCGCGACCCGCGGCTGCCGGTCCTGGCGTGCCGGTGCGGTGGGTTCGGCGGCGTCGAGGGCCTGATCGAGTATCTGCGCGCCGAACGGATCGAGTTGCTGGTCGATGCGACCCACCCCTTCGCGGTACGGATGTCGACCCACGCGGTCGAGGCGAGCCGCCGTGCCGGGGTGCCGTTGCTCGCGCTGCGCCGGCCCGCGTGGACGCCGGGGCCGGCCGATCGCTGGGTCCAGGTAGCGGATATCGCCGCGGCCTGCGTCGCGCTCGGGCCGGCACCGCGGCGCGTCTTTCTGACGACCGGACACACGGACCTGGCGGCCTTTTGCGCCGCGCCCCAGCATCGGTATCTGATCCGCACCGTCGAACCGCCGACGGTGCGCCCGCCGCACTGCACCTGCCTGACGCAACGCGGCCCGTTCGATCTGGAGCAGGAGCGCGCCCTGCTGCGCGAGCATCGCATCGAGATCCTGGTGACCAAGAATTCCGGTGGGGCCGCGACGGCGCCGAAGCTCGCCGCGGCGCGGGAGTGCGGCGTCACGGTCATCGTCGTCGAGCGACCGCGCTTGCCGTCTGCCGATCAGGAGGTCGGCGACGTGCCGGCGGCCCTCGATTGGCTCGCCGATCATTGCGCTCGGTCCCGTCCGACGGATCTCGGCGTGTAGACCCACGGATCGTGCCCGGGACGCCGGATGATCCGTGTCTCGGCGGTGCCGACGACGACGAGGGTGCGCATGTCGGCCTGCTCGGCGCGCGCGGTCGCGAGATCGGTAACGACGACCTGTTCGTCCGGTCGGCTGATGGCTCGGGCGAAGGCCACCGGCACCGTGCCGGGCAGGTGCCGGCGGAGCCGGTCGAGGGCCTCGCCGAGCTGCCACGGGCGGGCCTTCGACAGCGGATTGTAGAGGGCCAGCGCGAAGCCGGCGCAGGCCGCGGCCGTGAGCCGGTCGAGGATCAGCGGCCAGGGTTTGAGGTTGTCCGACAGCGACAGCACGCAGAAGTCATTGCCGAACGGCGCGCCGAGTCGCGCGGCGGCGGCGAGCACCGCCGAGACCCCGGGATGGACCACGACCTCGAGCTCGCGCCAACGCGGATCGCCCTGTTCGATCACCTCGAAGACCGCGGCGGCCATGCCGAAGACGCCGGCATCTCCAGCCGAAACCAGGGCCACCGTGCGGCCGGCCGCGGCCAACGCCAGCGCGTGCCGGGCGCGCTCGGCCTCCACGCGATTGTCCGAACCATGCCGGTGCTGCCCCGGCCGGTCGGTGACCCGCGCGAGGTAGGGGCCGTAGCCGACCAGATCCGTGGCCGCTGCCAACGCGCTCGCGGCGCGCGGGCAGAGCAGATCCGTCGCGCCGGGACCGAGGCCGACGATCGCCAACCGACCGCTCATCGTGCCCCCTTGCGGCCCGGAATCAGCACGATCGAGAAGTAGGGCACGCGGTGCTCGAGCTCCTCGTCGGACAACAAAGAGATGTGCTCGCCGGGCATGGTGCCACGCTCGACGAGGATCGCGCGGTCGAGCGCGCCGGCTTGCGTCAAGGCGCGCCGGATCGCGGGCAGGTTGCGGCCGACCTTCATGATCACGGCGGCATCGGTATCGGCGAGGCGGCGGGCCAGTTCGGCCTCGGGCAGGGTGCCGGGCAACACGGTCAAGACGTCGTCGCCGTGCGTGATCGGGGTTTGGGCACGCGCCCAGCAGCCACTCATGCCGGTGACGCCGGGGACCACGTCGGTCGGAAACCGATCGGCCAGCCGATCGTGCAGATACATGAAGGACCCGTAGAAGAAGGGGTCGCCCTCGCATAATACGGCGACATCCCGCCCCGCTTCGAGATGGGCCGCCAACCGTTCGGCGGCCTCGTCATAGAAGCGCCCCATCGCCAGTGGATAACGCGCATCGCTCACCGGCACCTCGGTCGTGAACGGGTATTCGAGCCGCACCTCGACCTGGTCGCCGCGCAGATAGGAGGCCACGACCGTCCACGCATGTCCGGGCCGTCCGCGTTTGGCGAAGTAGGCGACCACCTCGGCCGCCTCGAGATGACGCAAGGCCTTCAAGGTCACGAGCTCCGGATCACCGGGTCCGACGCCGAGCCCGCGCAGGGTGCCGCCCCGGTTCATTCCCGCTCGCTCGCTAGCGCATTGATCGCCGCTGCGGCCATCGCACTGCCGCCGAGGCGGCCCGGTACGACGATCGATGCCTGCTCGGTCGCGGCGATCAGGGCCTCCTTCGATTCGGCGGCGCCGACGAAGCCGACCGGCATCCCGAGGACCAGCGCCGGGCGGGGTGCGCCGGCCTCGAGCAGCTCGAGCAGGCGAAAGAGCGCCGTCGGCGCATTCCCGATCGCGACCAGGGCACCGGCGAGATGCGGCAACCAGAGCTCGACCGCCGCCGCCGAGCGGGTGTTGCCGATGCGTTGGGCCAACGCGGGAACACTCGGGTCGTTCAGCGTGCACAGGACGCGGTTGTCGGCCGGCAACCGGGCGCGGGTGATGCCGTGGGCGACCATCTGGCTGTCGCAGAGGATCGGGCGGCCGGCCTTCAAGGCGGCGCGACCGGCGACCGCGGCGCCGGGCGAGAACTGGAGCACGTCGGCCAGGCTGGTCATCCCGCAGGCGTGGATCATGCGGACCGCAACGCGCTCCTCATCCGGCGTGAACCGCTCGAGAGATGCCTCGGCGCGGATCGTTGCGAAGGAACGGGCATAGATGGCGGCCCCTTCGCGAAGGTAATCATAGGTTCGGGGCATCAGGGTCGCGAATCCTCGATGGCGTCGCCTTCGTCGAGATCGACCGAGGGCATATGATTCGGGTGCCCGGCGCCCGATGGCGACCGGTGTCGGCCAGCGATGCCGTCGGGCACTGGTGGTGCCGCCTCGGGTCGCAACGCGCGTGGGTGGGCATTGGACACGCAAAGGCCCTTGAGGTACCGTTGGGCAAGGCTATTCAGAGACTTATCTTGTCATCGGCCGAGGATGAACAGAAAAGGATAGCCCAACTGTCGCGAGCGCAGCAAGACGGGGTCGACGGCAACCGGATGGTCCCTGTCCCGGACGATCGATGTCGTACGCTAGGTTCCCGCCGGCCGTCCCACCGAGCTGGGAGGGGGCGTCGGCCTTTCGGCGCTGCCGGTTCGTCGATTGGTTCTACGGTCAAGGATGAGCCACCGCACGATCTGGAGGCGACGACGATGCAAGGCGAATACATCCGCACCGAGTCCCGTTTTCGTCACTGGGTCACGGCCGATGGAGCCCCCGGCCCGACCGGCGATGGGGGCTTCGCGGCCGCGCCGAATCGCTATCACCTCTACGTTTCCTATGCTTGCCCCTGGGCCCACCGGACGCTGATCGTCCGGGTCCTGAAGGGGCTCCAAGACATCATCCCGATCTCGGTCGTCCACCCGATCATGCCGCCGGACAGCTGGACCTTCGGCGACTACCCCGGCTCGACCGGCGATCGCGTCCAGGGCCTCGCGACGCTGGCCGACCTCTACCAGCAGGTCGCCCCTGGGTTCGACGGGCTGGTAACGGTGCCGGTCCTGTACGACACCGAGCGGCGCACGATCGTCAACAACGAATCGTCCGAGATCGTCCGGATGTTCAATCGCGCCTTCGATGCCTGGGGGCGGGCCGATCTGGACCTGTACCCGGAGCCGCTGCGCGAGGAGATCGACGCGGTCAACGCCGAGGTCTACGAGGGCGTCAACAATGGGGTCTATCGTGTGGGGTTCGCGACCACGCAAGCGGCCTACGACGCGGCCTACGATCGCTTGTTCACGGCGCTCGACCGGCTGGAGGCACGTCTCGGCAAGCAGCCTTATCTCGTCGGCGATCGGCCGACCGAGGCGGATTGGCGGTTGTTCCCGACGCTGATCCGTTTCGACGCCGTCTACTACAGCCACTTCAAGTGCAATCGCCAACGCCTGATCGATTTCCCGAACCTCTGGGGCTACACGCAACGGCTGTATCAGGTCCCCGGCATCGCCGACACGGTGCGGATCGATCACATCAAGGCCCACTACTATGGTAGTCATCCGACGCTGAACCCGACCGGGATCATCCCGAAAGGGCCCGCGCTGTCCTTCGACCTGCCCGCGGGTCGAGGTGCTGGCGTGACGGGGGTCAAGATGACCCAGGAACGCGGCGCGCGAACCGATCCCGCGCCGCGTGATCTATAGTCACTATAGGTCCCGTGTATCGTCAGGTGGCGCGATCCAGATACCGTTCTCCGGCCGGTGCGTTCACCTGATGCGCCAGTTCAAGGCGAGATCGGGGCGGAGAGGCGGTTCGGCCGGTCATGCACGCGGACCGAACCGTCACAGACCGCGTGTAGGTGCGGCTTCAGCCGCAAGAAGGCCACCTTGGCTGATTGGGTGTAGGTGCGGCTTCAGCCGCACGCAGGCACCCCTGGCTGATCGCGTGTAGGTGCGGCTTTAGCCGCAAGAAGGCTATCCCGGGCCGTCTGGCCGAATTCCATTGCGGCTGAAGCCGCACCTACACCGCGCACCCTTTAACCAAAATGGCACTTTATCTCGCGGGAGTCGGCTTGGTCTTTTTTCCGTGTTTTTCCGTGTTTATCCGCGTGCATCCGCGGCTCTGTTTTCACGCTAGAGTGAGGTCCCCATGAAAAACGTCGCAAACCTGTTGGACGAAAAGGGTCACGCAGTCCACACGATCGGACCGGACGAGACCGTCGCCGAGGCCCTGAAGCGGATGGCCGACCACAACGTCGGGGCGCTGCCGGTGCTCGATGGGGATCGGCTCGTCGGGCTCATCTCGGAGCGCGACTACGCGCGCAAGGTCTTGCTCGCCGAGCGATCCTCGCCGACGACTCGGGTGCGCGAGATCATGATGACCCGCGTGCCCTGCGTCGCGGCGACCCGCACGCTCGAGGAATGCATGGCCGTGATGACCGAGCGGCGCGTGCGCCATCTGCCGGTCGTCGATCAAGGCAAGCTGATCGGATTGATCTCGATCGGGGACCTGATCAAGGCGATCGTCGCCGAGCAGCAGTTCATCATCTCGCAGCTGGAGCAATACATCTCGAGCTGACCGGGCGGGGCTATCCTGGTCCCGAAGACTCGGGCAGTCGTTCATGCCGGCCGTTCGATTGAAGAGGGCCGTAAGAGATCGGCGAAGCCCTGGGGCACACGCAAATGGCTTCCGATGAGACTTCACCGGTTGGAGTGTTGAGATGACCGATGCGATCAATGAATGGATTACCATCGACCCAGAGGTTCGTGGCGGCAAACCGTGCATCCGCGGGACTCGGATCACGGTTTACGACGTCCTCGAATACCTGGCGGGTGGCATGAGCGAGCAGGAGATCCTGGCCGACTTTCCCAGCCTCGCGTCGGAGCACCTGCGCGCGGTGTTGATGTTCGCTGCGCAGCGGGAGCGCCGCTTGGCCGTTGGCACGCCCCATGAAATTGCTGCTTGACGAGAACTTGAGCCCGAAGCTCCCGGGGTTGCTGGCGGAGCTTTGCCCAGGCAGCAGCCAAATCGATGAGGCGGGATTGCGCGGGGCGAGGGATGCCGAGGTATGGGAGTATGCCAAGGCAAACCGTTACATCCTGGTGTCCAAAGACAACGACTTCGGCCAGCGCAGCTTTCAATACGGCGCGCCACCGAAGGTCGTCTGGCTGAACGTCGGGAATGCTGGAAACGTCAGCAGGACCACCCGGCATTCGCCCTGCTCGGCAAGCACGGTCGCGGCCGGCGCACGGCCGACGTCATGGCGAACCTGCGGGGCGAGGCCGAGTGATCACAGCGGTCGATACCAGCGTGCTATGGGTGGTTTACTTGAAGCGCGAGAAGGCGTCGAGGAAGGCCTTGTTCGTGGCCTCCCAGGCTGATTCCATGCCCTTGCGCATGTCGTTCCAGGCCGCCTCGCTTGCGGTCGCCATCTCGTTTAGCATCTCGCGGGCTTCCTCGCGCTGCTTCTGCAATCGATCGATCTGCTCGTGATAGTGTTGCTTCATCTCGGCCTGGGCCTGGTCGGCCCGGGCCTGTAGCTTGTCGAGGTCCGCATCCCATTCGTCGATCTTGGCCTTCATCTTTTCGATATAGGCTTTACGGTCGGTCATGGTCTTTCCTCCAGCGTCAGCGTGACATGGCTCCGACAGGCACCGAGTGTGCGGGTGCTTGCTTGCTCCTCAAGTATTTCCCGATTGGGCATCGGGCGCAACCAAACCCCGACCGGTGGCTCAACCGAGCGGCCGGTGCGTCCACGGAACAAAAACAGGGGCCGGGGCTCCAACTCCACGCATGAAAAAGACTGTTGAACTGGGATGTCTGATCGCGATCGGTCTCTCGCTGGCCGCCTGCGGGCCCTCCGGAGGCGAGCCACCGTCGTCGGACACGCGCGCCGAGCGCATCTTGCCGGTGCGCGTGATCGAGGTCGCCGGGCGGGACCTGTCGCGGGTGGTGCAGGTGTCGGCGCCCGTCGAACCTTTGCGAAGGATCCGCCTCGCCGCGCGCACCGACGGTGTCCTGACCGAGGTGCTGGTCGAGGAGGGTGACCGGATCCAGGCCGGCGAGGTGCTCGCGCGCATCGACGTCAGCGAGCAACGGGCCGAGCTGGCCAGGGCGGAGGCGCGGCGGCACGAGCGCCAAGCGCACTTCGACCGGCTGACCCTGCTACAGCGGCGCAACTATATCGACGAGGCCAGTGTCGAGGCGGCCGCGGCAGAGCTCGAGGTGGCCTCGAGCGAGGTCCTGCTGTGGCAGACGCGGGTCGATTTCGGCACCGTCACGGCCCCGATCGATGGCACCATCGTCGCGCGCCATGTCGAGCCGGGCGAGGCGATCTCGCGCCACGAGGCCTTGTTCGCGATCGCCGACCTGTCCAACCTCGTCGTGCGGCTCGGGATCTCCGAGTTGGACGTCCGGAATCTGCGGATCGGCGATGTCGTGAACCTGCGCATCGATGCGCTCGGCGATCGCGACCCGGTCGTCGGCGTGATTCGGCGTCTGTTCCCGGCGGCCGAGGACCTGAGTCGCCTGGTCACGGTCGAGGTCGAGCTGCCGCAGGCCGATGCGATCGGCGTGCGCCCGGGGTACCTGGCGCGGGCCGATGTGATGGTCGATCGGCGCGACGGTGTGCTGGCGGTGCCGGCCGGCGCGGTCGCCGAGGCGGCCGGGGAGCCCTTCGTGATGGTCGTCGACGGCGACGAGCGGCTCGAGCGGCGCGCGATCGACGCGGGCCTGATCCGCGGCGCCTGGCGCGAGGTGCGTTCCGGTCTCGCCCCGGGCGAGCGGGTCGTGTCGGCCAACCCGCTGGAGATGACCGCTGGCACGCGGGTGCGGGTCATCGACGAGCACCCTTGAGCGAGGCATCGCATGACGCAGGCTGACCGCATCGGCTCGTCCGCTCCCTCCGAGCCAACCCGTGGCGCGCGCTACTACGCCGGGTTGACGCATGCCTCGATCCGCCGCCCGATCGGGACGCTGGCGATCGCGTCGGTGGTACTGGTGCTCGGCCTGTTTTTCGTCGACCGGCTGCCGGTCAACCTGCTGCCGCAGGTCGAGTTCCCGTACGTGACGGTGACGGTCAATTACCCCGGCGTCGCGCCAGAGGTCATGGAGGAACAGGTCACCCGGGTCCTCGAGCGCAATCTGGCCTCGGTCGAAAACCTGAGTCGCCTGTCGAGTCGGGCCTCCGAGGGTCGGACCAACGTCAATCTGATCTTCGAGCACGGCGTCGATCTCGATATCGCGATGCAGAATGCGGCGCGCTTGCTGGAGACCGCGCGCCAGCAGTTGCCGAGCGACATCGAGCCGCCGCGGCTGCGCAAGTGGGATCCGGGCGAATGGGCGGTCTGGCGCGCCGGTTTCTCGTCGCCGACGCGCCCGCCGCGCGAGGTGCGCGACTGGGTCGAGCAGCGCCTGGTGCCCCAGTTGCAGTCGATCAGCGGGGTCGCGGCGGTCGAGGCGACCGGCGGCCAGGTCCGCGAGATCGAGGTCGTCCTGGATCAACAGCGGCTGCGGTCCTATGGGCTGACGCTGCGCGATGTCGCCGATCAACTGCGTGACGAGAACGTGAACCTGGCCGCCGGCCACATCACATCGCCACGCTTCGACGTGATGGCCCGCACCGACGGGCGTTTCACGAGCCCCGCGGAGATCGAGGACCTGCTGTTGACGGTGCCGGACAGCGCGCGCCGGATCCGCTTGAGCGAGGTCGCCGAGATCCGCGACGGCTTCCGCGAGCAGCGCCTGTTCGTGCGGCTGAATGGGGTACCGGCGACCCAGTTGTCGATCTTCAAGCTGCCCGATGCGAATGTCGTCGCCGTCGTCGATGCGGTCAACCAGCGCATCGCGCAACTGGAGCGTTCGGGGTTCATCCCCGCTGACATCCATTGGCAGGTCACCCGCGACGGCTCGGTTTTCGTGCGTGGGTCGGTCGAGGCCGTCGCGACGGCCGCGATCCTCGGCGCCGTCCTCGCGATGCTGGTCGTGCTGGCCTTCCTCGGCTCCTTGCGCAAGAGCTTCGTCATCGGCCTGTCGATCCCGCTGGCCGTGCTCTTCACCTTCGTGCTGATGGGGTTCGGTGGCTTGACGTTGAACGTGATCAGCCTCGGGGGTCTGGCGCTCGGCGTCGGTTTGCTGCTCGACAATGCGATCGTCATGCTCGAGAACGTCTCGCGCCACCAGGAGCGGCTCGCGAAGTCGTCGCGCGACGCGGCCCATGACGGGGCCGACGAGGTGATCTCGGCGATCACCGCCGGCACCCTGACGAACCTGGCCGCGGTGGCGCCCTTCCTGTTGATCACCGGGATGGCGGCGCTGGTCTTCCGCGAGCTGATCCTGACTATCTCGTTCGCGGTCATGGCCTCGCTGGCCGTGGCCCTGACGCTGGTGCCGATGCTGGCGGCCCAGTTGGGGCGGGTGCGCTTTCGCTCCGGATTGGATCGCAGTCGGCCGTATCGCTGGTTCGATCGCGGTGTCGACCGGCTGGTGCGGGGTTACCGTGGGCTGCTTGCGCGGCTGTTACGTTGGCGCTGGGCTGTGCTGCTGGTGTCCGCGGCGTTCTTCGTCGCCAGCCTGGTCGGTTTCGAGCGTTTGGGCAGCGAGTTCTTGCCGCAACTCGACGATGGTCAGGTCGGGGTGCGCATCTCGTTGCCGCCGGGGACCCCACCGGACGAAACCGATCGCGCCGCGCGGCTGGTCGAGGCCGCGTTGCGCGATATGCCCCATGTCACAAGCGTGTTCGCGCTCGTCGGTGGGCACCTGCACGGCGGCGTGATCTCGGAGCGCCCCGGCACCGCGCGGATGGATGTTGCGCTGGTGCCGGCCAGCGAGCGGCCGGACAGCCCAGCCGGTCTGTGGGTCGCCGAGGCCCAGCGCCGCCTGCGCGATCTTCAGATCCCGAACGCCCGGATCTGGGTTCAGCCCCCGCGGATCCCGGGCCTGACGCTCGGCCCGACCGCGGCCGACATGGACGTCACGATCGTCGGCGAGGACCTGATCCGGCTCGATGAGCTGGCGCGCGAGATCGTCGATCGCCTGGAAGGGGTCGTGGGCCTCGAAGACCTCGAGGTCGCGCGCGAGGATCGCACGCCGCTGTTGAGCGTCGATGTCGATCGCGAGCGGGCCGCGGCGCTGGGGCTCAATGTCAGCGAGATCGGACGCGCCCTGCGCGACGCGGTGACCGGCTACATCCCGACACGCTATGCGACCGGGGTGGCCGAGTACGATGTGCGGGTCCGCCTGCCGCGCGAGGCCACCGGCGACGAGCAGGCGCTGGGGCAGGTGATCCTGTCGGCCGCCGGTGGCCGCCTGATCCATCTCAGCGACGTCGCGGCCTTTCGGCTCGGCGAAGGGCCGGCCCACATCGAGCGCGAAAATCAGGTGCGTGTGCAGCGGATCACCGGGAACTTCAACACGGCGCTGGCCGATGCCGGTCAGATCATGACCGAGATCCGTGCCCGGATCGGCGACATGAGGCTCCCGGACCAGTACGGGCTGATCTTCGGCGGCCAGTTCGAGACCGTCGAGGAGACGCGCAGCGAGATGACGATCGCGGTGCTGCTCGCGCTCTTTCTGGTCTTCGTCGTGCTGGCGGTCCAGTACGAGCGGTTGTCGAATCCGCTGGTCATCATGGCCGCTGCGCCGCTATGCCTGATCGGTGTCGTGACCCTGCTCTGGGCGACCGATACGCCGCTGTCGGCGCCGGCCTTCCTCGGTGTCATCCTGTTGATCGGCATCGTCGTCAACAACGCGATCCTGCTCGTCGAATACATCGAGCGCGGCCGCCGGCGCGGCCTGGACACCGCGACCGCGATCGTCGAGGCCGGTGGCATCCGGCTGCGGCCGATCCTGATGACGACGCTGACGACGGTGGCCGGCATGATTCCGCTCGCGTTGGGGATGGGGTCCGGCGCGAACCTGATGCAGCCGCTCGCAATCGCCGTCATCGGCGGGCTGCTGACGGCGATGTTGCTGACCCTGTTCCTGATCCCCTGCCTGTACCTGATGGTTCAGAACGCGAGTGAGCGCCTGAAGGCCCTGCTATTTGGCGAACCGGGGCGACCTGAAGACACCTTGAAGGCCGCGAACCCTCGATGACACCGAGTGGCTCTAGGTCGGTGCCCGGCGGGCATCGGCCGTTGGCCACCGAACGCGGGTTGCGGGGGTTGCGGCGAGGGGCCGACGAATGGAAGGAGATCCGATGCGATGTCACGATTCCAACTCATCCAATCGATCCAGGAAGGCCAAGACCTGCTCTCGGACCATGCGCAGGGTCGTCTCGAAGCGCGAGGCTACGAGTTGCTCGCGCTCCCAATCCAGCTCGAACGAGTAGGCATTGCGAAAGACATGACGAAAGCCGCGAAAATCCTGCAACAGGCGGTACAGTTCGTCGTCGATGACCGCCGGGCGGTAGCCCTCGACATCTAGTTTCATGCGGCGAAGCAAGTCGGCATGCCAGGTGTCCATGCCGATGTCGTTCTCGAAAAAGGCCGCGATGCGCCGAAACATGTTCTCGCAGCCGTTGTAGAAATTGTGCAGTAAGTAACCGATGGCGCCTCGGTCGTACACCGAGACCTCCGTGGGCGGCAGATCAAGCTTTTCACGAACCGTAGCGAAGACGTGCGCCAAGGCTTCGAGCTTGGCCAACTCGTCTTTGATGTCGGCGCGCAGCAGCTCGACCTTAGCCTTATGCCGCATAGATCAGCTTGCCGCGCTCGATGGCCTTGGACACGAACTGGGCGTCATCGGACTCGGTGTGCAGGTCGATCGAGCGTTCGAGCGCGTCCTCCAAATCACGGCGCAACGCCCAGTAGTCGGCCGGATCCGTTCCCAATACGACCAAATCGATGTCCGAGCGAGCGTGTGCTCGACCCTCGACCAATGAGCCGAATGCGATGGCGCGGGTCGCGTGATAGCGACGGAAAATGGCGGCACCCTCACGTTCCACCCGATCCAACAAGTGCTCGGACAGCCCCGCGGACTCCTGCCTTCGCTCGGCCCATCGCGCCTTGAGCCGACTGTAATCGAACGGATCCGCGGTCGCTGTCGCACCTTGCGCGACGGGATCTGATGGTGGCGAGTTCGAGTGTGCCATGTGCCTTCAAAGCGGGTTGGCGTGCGCGTTGGTCGCGAATGTCGAATCGATCCGGATACCGGCAGCCGAGCCGTCGCGGCGTCACTCGGCCCGGTTTTCTGTTGGCCGTCGTGCTCGCTGCGGCGGCTGCGGCCCCGGCCGCGCCTGTGGTGTCGGCGGTCGCCTTCATCAGCCCGACGGCCGTCACGCGACAGTGCGATTCTAGAGGAAAAAGGACACCGACCAAACCGCCGAGTTCCACCCTGGATCGGCCTCGGATGGCCCGGATCGTGCGGAAACGGGAGCTTTGCGGTGCCGCTCTGACCGGGTTCGGATCCTCCGTGTCTGGAGGATGCCCTGCGATCCGGCCGCACGGCGCCTTCGGCCTGCGATGCGGCGCTAGGATCAGTTATCCTGGACAGCGTCCATCCCCCGAGCGGAGCGACCGGATGAAATTCCCCTATGGCTTGAGCGATTTCGGCACCCTGATCGGCGAGGGGTATTGGTATCAGGACCGCAGCGATCGCCTCGCGGCGATCGAGGAGGCGGGGCGGCAGCTCATCTTCCTGCGCCCGCGCCGCTTCGGGAAAAGCCTGCTGCTGTCGATGCTGGAGCATTACTACGATCTGAACCGGGCCGGGCAGTTTCAGGCCCTGTTCGGCGG
Source organism: Thioalkalicoccus limnaeus (assembly GCF_041197575.1). NCBI lineage: Bacteria > Pseudomonadati > Pseudomonadota > Gammaproteobacteria > Chromatiales > Chromatiaceae > Thioalkalicoccus > Thioalkalicoccus limnaeus. The sequence goes on from NZ_JBDKXB010000023.1 coordinate 29,384, forward strand.
CCTCGCCGTCGGCCGCAAGCCGACCCCATTGCGCAACGCCTATTTCGTCATGAAGTGGGATTTTTCGCTGGTCCCGGCGCATGGCGAGATCGCCGACATCGAGGCGGCATTGCATCAGCATCTGAACGACTGCGTCTCCGACTTCGCCCAGCGCTATTGCGACCGGCTGCCCGGTCCCATCGCGATCCAGGAGGGCAATGCGCTGTCTTCCTGGCGCGCCGTCCTGACAGCGGTCTCGCAGACCCCGCACAAGCTCTATCTGCTGATCGACGAATACGACAACTTCGCCAACGAGGTCTTGATGGCCGATCGCGACGGCGGTCGCGAGCGTTATCAGACGCTGCTCTATGGCGAGGGCCTGCTCAAGACCGTCTTCAAGGCGGTCAAGGCTGCCGCGGGCGGGATGGGGCTCGATCGGGTCTTCATCACCGGCGTCTCGCCGGTCGTGCTGAGCGACATGACCAGCGGTTACAACGTTGGCAAGAACATCTATCTCGAGGCCGATTTCAATGATCTGTGCGGCTTCACCGAGGCCGAGGTCGGCGCGGCGCTGGCGCAGCTCGCGGTCGAGGGCGGCGGCTGGTCGGCGGCCGAGGCGCTGGCAACGATGCGGACCTTCTATAACGGCTATTGCTTCAGCGAGGACGCCGCCGAGACCCTCTACAACCCGACGCTGAGCCTCTATTTCCTCGACGCGCTGCGTCGTCGCGGCCGCTATCCCCGGCAGATGCTCGACGAGAACCTGGCGATGGATCGCGGCAAGCTGATATACATCGCGGGCCTCCCGCACGGCGAGGCGCTGTTGATCGCGGCGCTGAGCGGCGATGACCGCGTCGTGATTCCGCAGCTGGCCGGACGCTTCGGGGTCGCCGACGTGCTGGCGGCGGTCAAGGACGAGCCCTTCATGGCCTCGCTGCTGTACTTCTTCGGTGTCCTGACCCTGGCCGGGCTGACCTCGTTCAACGAATGCGTGCTGCGCATCCCCAATCTGGTTGCCCGCGGGCTCTACGTCGAGCGCCTGCGCGAGCGCTGGCTGCCGCCGACCGGCCTGGACCGGGCGCTTGCCCCGGCGATTCGCCGGCTCGGTCAGCAAGGCGATCTCGCGCCGCTGGCCGATCTGATCGAACAGGGCTATTTCCGGGTGCTGTCCAATCGCGATTACCGCTGGACCAACGAGCTCTTGGTCAAGTTCGCCTTCCTGACGCTTTTGTTCGACGACCGACTCTACATGGTCGTGTCCGAGCTCGAGACCGACCGCGGCTATGCCGATCTGGCGTTGATCGTACGCCCCGACATGCGGCGGTTCGAGGCCTTGGACCTGTTGCTCGAATTCAAGTACTTGGGGCTGAAGGAATCGGGCCTGACCGGCGAGCAGGTGCGCAACCAATCGCGCGAGGCGCTCGCCGCGCGGCCAGAGGTGGCGGCGAAGCTCGACGAGGCTGCGGCGCAAGCGGCAGACTACGGCGCGACCCTGCGGAAACGCCATGGGCTCAAAGAGCTGCGCGCCTTCGCCGTGGTCGCCCTCGGGGTCGAACGGCTGGTGTGGCGGGCGCTGTGAGCGAGCGTGGATCCGCGAATCCTTGGCGCCACTCCCGACTGCTTTGGTATGGATCCATGACCGTCGCGAAGAGGGCAATCGGCCGGGTTCGCGTCGGCGGGTCCCGTCGCCCGGCACCCACGCGGTCGGTTCGCCGTTCCCATCATAGGTTTTTCGACCGATGACCACCGATAGAATGCGGGTTCAGTACCGGGTCACCGGCGCCGGTCGCGCGATCGCCGCGCGCGCCGCGGCGCTCGCCGTCGAGCAGAGCATCGAGATGCCGGTCGCGGCCGTGCGCAATGCCCGGGTCCGCGACGAGGTCGTTGGGCGCGTCGAAGGGATCCTCGACGAGGGCGGGGACGTCCATCGCGTCACGATCAGCCTGGCGGTCGAGACGACGGGCGGCGAGGCTGGCCAATTGCTGAACATGCTGTTCGGCAACAGCTCGCTGCATCCGGATCTCAGGCTCGTCGATTTCGATCTGCCCGATACGGCCGCGGCGGCCTTCGGCGGTCCGCGTTTCGGCATTGGCGGCTGGCGGGCGGCCTTGGGGATCGGGCGTCGTCCGCTGACGTGCAGCGCTTTGAAGCCCCAGGGGTGCGAGGCGGCCGAGTTGGCCGCGCTGGCCGGTCAGCTCGCCTCGGCCGGGATCGATCTGATCAAGGACGACCATGGCCTCGCCGATCAGGCGAGCGCGCCGTTCGCGCGCCGGGTCGCGGCGGTACAGCGGGCGGTCGATGATGCCAATCGTGCCACCGGCCGCGGCTGTCTGTACGCTCCGGCGCTGAATGGTGGTTCGCGGCGCATCCAGGAGCAGCTCGGTGTCCTGCGTGACGAGGGCGTCGGCGCGGTCTTGGTTGCGCCGATGATCGCCGGTCTCGGGACCTTGCAGGAGCTCGCGTCGGAGGGGCGGCCCATCCTTGCGCATCCGGCGCTCGCCGGGCATGGCGCGATCGCCGCGCCGCTGTTGCTCGGCAAGCTGTTTCGGCTGGCCGGTGCCGATGCCGTGATCTACCCGCACTCCGGGGGACGCTTCGGCTTCAGCGCCGACTTGTGCCGGAGCATTGCCGATGCCGCGCGCGGGCCCTGGTGTGGGTTGGCGCCGACGCTGCCGGTGCCGGCCGGTGGTATGCACCCGGATCGGGTCGAGGAACTGGTCGCGGGCTATGGCCCGGACCTGATGCTGCTGATCGGCGGCGCCTTGCTCGAGGCCGATGATGTCCGTCGCGCCGCGCGCGCTTTCGTCACGCGGGTCGCCGCGTTGGAGACCGACCGATGAACGATACTCCGATCATCCGCCGGGCGCGCCCCGGCTTCACCTGGGAGGCCGTCGAGCCGTTGGTCTACAAACCCCAGGGCAGTGCCCCGTTTCGCGACATCACCCGGCAGGTCCTGTTTCGGCGCGCCGATCTGGCCTGCGAGCTGCGGTATTTCGAGATCGCGCCCGGTGGTTATTCGACGCTCGAACGGCATGAGCACGAGCACGGCGTCATGGTCCTGAACGGCCGCGGTCGGGTTTTGGTGCGCGACGCGCTGTATCGGGTTGCCGCGCAGGACCTAGTCCTGATCCCGACACGAGCCTGGCATCAGTTCCGCGCCGATGAGGACAGCCCGTTGGGCTTCCTGTGCCTGGTCAACGTCGAGCGTGACCGGCCGCAATTGCCCACGGCCGAGGATCTCGCCGAGCTGCGGCGTGACGAGGCGATCGCGCGCTTCATTCGGCCCTGATGTCATGCCCGTGGCGAGTCGCTCCCAGGGATTAAAGAATCAAAGGATCAAAGGATCAAAGGATCAAAGGAGCCACGGAAGAGCACGGAAGAGCACGGAAACTCGCGGACCGAATCAGCCATGTCTCGACCTATCCGTTACTTGGTCTTTATCTTCGGGTCTTTCCGCGTCCATCCGTGTGCATCCGTGGCTCTTTTTTCACGCTGCCCGGCCTCCATCGGGCCTGTTCCGGTTTCCACGATGCCGCCCCGTTCCGATCGACGATAGCCTCTTGGTCGGCGTTCGGTCGGGGCGGCACCACATGATATGATCCGCGCCTATGCTGACCTACCCGAACATCGATCCCGTCGCCTTGGCCCTCGGGCCGATCCAGATCCACTGGTACGGCCTGATGTATCTGGTCGGCTTCGCTGCGGCCTGGTTGCTCGGCCGCTGGCGCGCGGCGCAGCCGGACTCGGTGATGACGAAGGCCATGGTCGACGATCTGGTCTTCTACGGCGTGATCGGTACCATCGTCGGCGGGCGACTCGGCTACATGCTCTTCTACGGCTGGGATGCGATCCTCGAGGACCCGCTGGCGCTGCTGCGCGTCTGGGAAGGCGGCATGTCCTTCCACGGTGGCCTGCTGGGGGTCCTGCTCGCGATCTGGCTTTTCGGCCGGCGGTATGGTATCGAGTTCTTCCGGGTCGCCGATTTCGCGGCACCGCTGGTGCCCCTTGGCCTGATGGCTGGCCGGATCGGCAACTTCATCAATGGCGAGCTCTGGGGTCATCGCACCGACCTGCCGTGGGGGATGGCCTTGCCATGCGAGCGCTTCGCGGCGCAGTGCCGGGATCTGCCTTTGGGCACGGAATGGAGTCTTCCGGTACATGCCTCGCAACTGTACCAGGCAGCCCTCGAGGGGTTGGCCCTGTTCCTGATCCTCTGGTTCTTCTCGCGCCGCCCGCGGCCGATGATGGCGGTCTCCGGTCTCTTCCTGGTCGGCTATGGCGTCTTCCGATTCACGGTCGAGTTCGTCCGCCTGCCCGATGCGCACATCGGATATCTCGCCTTCGATTGGCTGACGATGGGCCAACTCTTGACGCTGCCGATGATCCTTGCCGGTTTGGTTATGTTGGGCCTCGCGTATCGGCGCAAGCCGACAGCCGCGTGATGGACCGATACGACGGATCGGGGATCCCATCCGGGCCATTGACCGTCGCGCCCGCCTGATCTCGGGTAGCAAGCTGCCGATGGGTGGCGAGGCCGAACGGTTCGGTCCTTGCAACCCGTCGCCACGCCGTTATCATGCCGGTTTGGTGTCGTTTTACGAGGCAACCGATGACGGCTCAGGTACTCGACGGAAAGGCGATCGCGGCGGATATTCGCCAATCGCTCCAGGCTCGCATCAGTTCGATGGTCGCCAACGGCGAAAGGCCGCCTGGGCTGGCCGTGGTCCTGGTCGGCGAGGATCCCGCCTCGCAGGTCTACGTCCGCAACAAGGCGCGAGCCTGCCAGGAGGTCGGATTCTATTCCGAGGTCCATCGGTTGGCACGGGAGACGGCACAACCGGACCTGCTCGCGTTGGTCGATCGCCTCAATGCCGATCCGCGCATCGACGGGATCCTGGTGCAGCTTCCATTGCCCCCGCAGATCGATGCCGAGGCCGTGATCGAACGGATCCTGCCATCGAAGGATGTCGACGGTTTTCACCCGTATAACGTCGGGCGCCTGGCGTTGCGTTTACCACGCCTGCGGCCATGCACGCCGAAGGGCATCATGACGATGCTCGCGCGCACCGGCGTTCCGCTCGAGGGACTGGATGCCGTGATCATCGGTCAGTCGAATATCGTCGGGCGCCCGATGGCGCTCGAACTGCTGGCCGCGCGCTGCACCATCACGGTTTGCCATAGCCGCACCCGGGATCTCGCCGACAAGGCGCGCGGTGCCGACATCCTGGTCGCTGCGATCGGTCGCCCGGCATTCGTCCCGGGCGATTGGATCAAGGAAGGGGCCTTGGTCATCGACGTCGGCATCAATCGCACCGCGGATGGCGGCCTGGTCGGAGACGTCGACTTTGCCGCCTGCGCCGCGCGCGCGGCCTGGATCACGCCGGTGCCCGGTGGCGTCGGCCCGATGACCATTGCGAGCCTGCTCGAGAACACATGCGAAGCGCGGGGGTGGGCCACCAGTCCCGAGTGACCCCAGTACGGCCCGGAACACGATGACGCGCTGTCCACCCTCCCGGATCGTCCTGCGCCTTGTAGCGGCCGAGTGAGTCGAGCCGCCAGGCGGGCTAGATCACGGCCTGCCGGACCCGTGCGGAGACCCATTCGCTGACGATCACTGTGGCGAGGATCAACAGGAAGATCAGCGTCACCTGCGGCCAGGCGAGGCTGTCGACCGAGGACTTCAGTTGCAGGCCGATGCCGCCGGCGCCGACGAGTCCGAGCACCGTGGATTCGCGGATATTGATGTCCCAGCGAAAGACGCTGATGCCGACGAAGGCCGGCAGGATCTGAGGCACGATGCCGTAGTCGAGCACCTGCGCGCCGCCGGCGCCCGAGGCGCGCACGGCTTCGACCTGCCGGGTATCGATCTCCTCGATCGCCTCATAGAGCAACTTGCCGATGAAGCCGATCGAGCGCAGCGCGATGGCCAGGATCCCGGCGAGCAGTCCGGGTCCCAGGATCGCAACCAACAGCAGGGCCCAGATCAGCGAATTGACCGAGCGCGACGCGACGATGACCAGCAACGCGACCGGCCGCACCAGATAGCGGCTCGGCGTCGTGTTAGTCGCCGCGAGGAACGCAATCGGCACCGCGATCAGGATCCCCAGCAGCGTGCCGAGCGTCGCGATGTTGATGGTATCCCAAAGCGGTTTCCAGAGCTGATCCATGTAGGACCAGCGCGGCGGCACCATCCGAGAGAACAGGTCCTCGGCCTGACGCGGGGCGTCCCAGACGAAGGCCCAGATCTGGTTGCGGGTCATCGCCTCCCAACTGATGACGAACACGAGCACCAACAGGAGCCAGCCGACCCAGACGACGAGGGTTTGCACCGGGGTGCGTCGCGTCCAGATCGGGCCGTGCGGGCCGGGTCGGATCGCCATCATTGCACCTGGCGGCGGATCCAGCTCGAGGAGTACTCGGCGACCAGGACCACGGCGATGATCAGGATCAAGATGGCCGCGGCCGAGTCGTATTCGTAGCGGTCCATCGCGGTGTTCAGCGTCGCGCCGATGCCGCCTGCGCCAACGATGCCGATCACCGCGGATTCGCGGAAGTTGATATCGAGGCGATACAGCGACAGGCCGACCAATCGCGGCATCACCTGCGGCTGGATGCCGTAGTTCAGCACCTGCCACCAGGAGGCGCCGGTGGCGCGCACCGCCTCGGCCTGCGCCTCGATGATGTCCTCGATGTCCTCGGCCAACAGCTTGCCGAGAAAGCCGATCGTCGCAAAGGCCAGCGTCAGGAAGCCGGCCAGTGGGCCGAACCCGACCATCGCGACGAACAGGATCGCGACGATGATCTCTTGCAAGGCCCGCGAGACCGCGATGATCGCGCGGCAGGCCAGGTAGATCGGGGCGGGCGCGATGTTGCGCGCGGCGCCCAGTCCGATCGGCACCGAGATCAGGATGCCGACGACCGTCGCGGTCAAGGTCATCGTCAGGCTTTCGAGCAGCCCGGCGGCGATGTCGTCCCAGCGGCTAGTGAAGTCCGGTTGGGCGAAGGCGGCGACGAACCTGAGCCCGCGTTCCCAACCGTCGGCGACCCGTGCCCAGTTGACCTCGACGGCGCCCAGCCCGACGACCAGGTAGGCCAGCGCGCCGAGGTACAGGACCCAGCGCAGCCGCGGGTCGCGGATCAAGGGCGCGGGGCGCCAGCGGCGCGCGGCCGGGGTTTCGGGCACGGCGGCCATCACAGGGCCCGCACGAGCTCGTCGCGCGTCAACGCCGCCGCGGTGGCCTCGCGCGGTCCGCTCGGGTGGGCCTCGCCCCCCCAATCCTCTTCGCCGTAGATGCGGGTCAGGATCGCCGGCGTCAGCCCGTCGGGTGCGCCATCGTAGACGATGCGGCCGGCCTTCAGGCCGATGATCCGGCCCACGAACTGCCGTGCTAGCGCCACATCATGGATGTTGACGATCGCCGCCAGACCGCGCTCGGTGCAGACCTCGCGCAACAGCCGCATGATCTGGCGCGAGGTCTTCGGATCCAGGCTCGCGGTCGGTTCGTCGACCAGCAGGAGATCCGGATTCTGGGCCAGCGCGCGGGCGATCCCGACCCGTTGGCGCTGGCCGCCGGACAAGGCGTCGGCGCGTTTATCGGCGTGCTCGATCAGGCCGACCCGGTCGAGCAGTGCGAAGGCCGCGTCGATGTCGGTCTGCGGGAAACGCCGCAGAAAGCTGCGCCAGAAGGGGACATAGCCGAGCCGGCCAGTCAGCACGTTTTCCATCACCGACAGCCGTTCGACCAGCGCGAATTCCTGGAAGATCATGCCCATGCACCGCCGCGCGCGACGCAGCGCGCGACCGCGCATCGCGGTGATCTCGCGCTTGCCGAGAAAGACCCGGCCGGAGGTCGGCTCGACGAGCCGGTTGACGCAGCGGATCAGCGTCGATTTGCCGGCGCCGGAGGGTCCGATCAGCCCGACGATCTGCCCGGCCGGGATCTCGAGCGAGACCTCGGTCAGGGCCAGATCGCCGGTGCGATAGCGCTTCGTCAGCGTCTCCAGACGCAACAGCATCGCGCGATCTTCCCGTCGTGCTCGGGACCTGCTGCGGTTCAGCGGCAGTCGTAGGAGACGCCCATCGCGGCATCGATCTGTCGGACGACCTCCCAGTGCTCCTTGTAGGTAATCGGGATGAACTGGGCCTCGCCGGACTCGGCGAATTCGCGCGCGAGCTCGGAGCCTTCCCAGTCGAACGTGAAGAAGGCTTCCTTGACCTTGTCGGCCAGTTCCGGCTTCAGGTTGTAGACATGGCCGTAACCGGTGGTCGGGAAGGTCTGGGAGCGATAGAGGCTGACGATCTGCTCCGGTTGCACGACGCCGCGGGCCATCATGCGCCGCATGACCGAGTTGGCGATCGCCGCGGCCGGGTAGTCGCGGTTCGCGACGCCGATGATCGAGTTGTCATGCTTGCCGGAGAAGACCGGCGCGTAATCGCGCTCGGCCTCCAACCCGTACTCGGCGGCCAACAGCGCCGACGGGGCCTTGTAGCCGCTGTTCGAGGTCGGCGCCGTGAAGGCCAGTCGCTGGCCAGCAATGTCGGCGATCTCGTCGATCCCGCTCCCGGGATAGGTGATGATCTCCATCTCGTAGCCGTAGCTGCCGTCGGCCGCGGCCATCATCGCGAAGGGGACGAAGCCGGCGCAATTGACTGCAAGCGGATTCGAGCCGGTGTTGAAGCCAGCCACATGCAGGCGTCCGGCGCGCATCGCCTCGAGTTGCGCTGCATTCGATTGCACTGGGAAGAACTGGACCCGTTTGCCGGTCGTCTGCTCCATGTGGGCGAGAAAGCCGTCCCAGACCTTGGCGTAGACGGACGGGTCCTCGACCGGCGTATAGGCGAAGACCAGCACCGGCGGATCGACCCAATCCTTCGGATCGGTCGGGGCATCGGCCACCAGATCCCCGTCGGCGTCGGTATAGCGTGGATCCATGGCCAAGAGGGGTCCAGTGACCAGCATGGCGAGCCAAGCGGCCATGCCGAGAAGCTGGTAGCGCGCTGCAGCGAATGTCATCGGGGCGACCTCGAGCATTCAAAATGGACTGGGATCGCCGATGATAGACACTGAATTTTACGGTTTCTTGAAGGATTCGCCGGTTGCGGTCGCCGCGCCGGGTTCGGCCGCCAGCACATTGTCTTGCAGGTGGGCGCTGCCGTTGATGCCCCCGGGGCCTTTCAGATGGGTCGCCTTGCTCCATTTCCATGCCCCTCGGACGAAGAAGGCTAGCGAGAGAACCGCTAGGACGGCGATCAGGATCAATGCAGTCTCGGTGCTCATGGTGTCTCCTCGATGACCCAATGACTCAAGGCGTTTAGCATAGACGCCTGCCCAGCGAAAGTCAGCCCCCCGCGCGGGCTGTCGGCATCAGCGCCTTGCTGTCGTCGCGATCCGCGTCACCCCGTCCGGAGAGGCAGGCCCAAGGCATCGCGGACGGCCGGGACCAGTCGGGCACGAATCTCGTCGCGGACCGCGATGAAGGACTCGAGCGGTTCACCGTGCGGGTCGCGGAAGGGTAGATGGATCCTCGGGACGGGGCGCGGGAAGATCGGGCAGTTTTCTTTGGCGTTGTCACAGACGGTCACGACCAGATCGAAGGGTTCGTCGAGCACCGCGTCGATATCCTTCGGCAAGAGTCCATCGGCCGGCAGCCCGGCCTGCCTCAGCGCGTCGATCGCGCCGTCCGCGACCTTGGGCTGCGGTCGGGTGCCGGCGGACAGCGCACGGACGCAGCCGGCCAGGTCGTGGTTGAGGATCGCCTCCGCCATCTGCGAGCGGCACGAATTGCCGGTGCAGAGCACCAGGACGGTCTTGACTGGATCGGTCATCTCGAGCTCCTTGCGACAGGGGGTGGGGGCGCCATAATATTCGCTTTGCCATATACAGTCCATCTCCGGGAGTCCAGGTTCGGTTCGCGGCCTTTATCGCCCGTTCACCTGCGGGCTCCAGCGCGCGTTGGCTAGCCAGGCAGGGTACGCATCGCGTACCTTATTGGGACACGAGGGGTCGGGTTTTGCGGTGGGCGACCGCCGCTAGGCAGGCCGCAGCCTGCTGCCGCTGCGCCCTGATCCGGTTGCGATCCGCTTCGAGGAGACGCCGAGGAGTTTTTGGTGGACAATACGTTACAGCGTTTGCTCGATGCCGAGATGCGCGCCGAACGCATAGCGCAACAGGCCGAGGTCGAGCAGGAGCAGGCGATCCAGGCCGCGATCCGCGAGGCCCGCACCGAGGAGGAGCGGTTGATCGCCCGCATCCCGGACTTGCATCGAACCTACATCAAGAAGGCGCAGGAGCGGGCCGAACAAACGGTCGCCGAGCTCAAGCGGCGTTACGACGAGCGCCACGTCCAACTGCGTGATATGGCCGAAGAGCGCGAGGACGAGGCGCTGGACGCGGCCTTTCTGATTCTGACCAATGCGGAGCTCTGAGCGGCGGGCCGGCATCGGTTGAACGCCGGATCGCTGGGGCCGTTTCAGTATGTCCGATACCTCGCGTCAGGCCTACCTCCACACCCGGGTCTCGGTGATGTCGACCCGCCTGTTCAACCCCGGTGAGTTCGATGCGCTGATGCGCTTGGATTTGGCGGGAATGGCCGAGCGGCTCGGCTTTCGCGCCTTGCTCGACGAGCAATTGTCCACGCGGGGCAAGAGCCGCGCGGTCGAGCAGACGCTGATCCAAACCCTGTTGACGGAACTGACGATCCTGACCCGGCCCATGCTGGCGCCCGAGCGTGCGTTGGTCTTGGCCTGGGGTCGACGTTACGCGCTGTTCAACCTCAAGACGCTGATCCGCGGCAAGCTCCATAATCTGACGGCGCGCGAGATCGAGGATCAGCTTTACGAACTGCCGCCTCGCCTCGGCCTCGCCGATCAGGCCTTGCTGCGCACCGAGAACGTCCTGGAACTGCTCCGTGCGCTCGAAGACGGGCCCCACGCGCCGATCGCGCGCCAGGCGCGCGAGGTCTACGAGCAGCGGCGGGAGCCCTTCGCGCTCGAGGCGGCCATCGATCAACGCTATTATGCGGGCCTCGCGCGCCATGTCATGCGGTTGCAGGATGACCATGTGGAGCCTCTGCGTGACCTGGTCGGGGCGCTACTCGATCGCGTCGATCTGATGTGGTTGTTGCGGTTCCGATTCACCTACCGCTTGTCGCCGTCGGAGACCTTCTTCTGGCTGGTCCCCTCGTTTCGGTTGATGCATCGCGAGCGGCTGCTCGAATTGGTGGACCTGGAATCGATCGAGCGGGTGCGCGAGGCCTTGCCAACGGCCTTGGCCGACTCGCTCGACGGTGCTGACACCCTGATCGAGCTTCAACGCCACCTGGGCGCTCACTTCGCGCGGCGCGCGCGACACATCCTGCGCCGGAGCCGCTCGGGGGTCGCCCGCGCACTGGCCTACCTGATGTTGCGGGAGATGGATCTGATGACACTGTTCGCGTTGATCCAAGGCCGTCTCCTCGGGTTGCAACCGGATCTGGTCGTCGCCGCGGTCGAGCTGTCCGAGCCCGCTTCCAACCCTGCCGGTCGGGCCGCGGCGGCCTGACGACGCTTACCGACGAAGGAGCCGGATCGAGGATGTTGACACCGCTGGCGATGAAGCATGTCCGGCTGTTGGTCCTGACCGAGGATCTGCCGCGGGCGGCCCTGACCCTGGCCGAGACCGAGAGCTTTCACCCGGACACGCGCGAACCGGGCGATCCGCGACTGTCCGGGACGCCGGGCCACGAGTATCGCGAGACCTTCCAGCAGGCACGGACGCGCCTGGCCAAGATCGGCAATCTGATCCCCCTGGTGGAGGAGGTGGATCTGACCGAGATCCGTGTCGTCGATGCCGCGGAGCTGGCCCAGGTCAACGATTGGCTGGGGCGGATCTGGCGCGAGACGTCCCGCTACGAGGAAGAGTACCGGCGCCTCGAGGACGAGGAGGGGTTCGTTGCCGAACAGCAGGCCGCGGTCGCCAACTTCGCCGAGCTGCGGGTCGATCTGCGCCTTTTGCGCAGCCATACACGATTCCTGGAGATCCACGTCGGTCTGGTCCCGCGCGAGAATCTGCGTCAGCTCCAGGGTGCGGTCGGGCTGGCTGATCACATGCTGTTCAACTATACGACGCGCGGTGAACAGGCCCACGTCGTGATCGTCGGCCCGCGCGGTCACGGCGAGACCGAGTTGGCCTCGGTTCTCAGCTCGGCCGGTTTTCAGAGCCTGCCGATCCCGCAGGAGCTCGACCGATCGCCGGACGAGATCGCCGAATCCTTGGCGCGCCGCCGCGCCGAGATCGAGATCGAGCGCCAAACCTTGGGACATCGGCTGCAAGAATGGGCCGCCAGTTTCGCCGAGCGACTGACCGAGGCCGAGCGGACCTTGCGGCTGGCCGAGCCCTTCGTGACCCTCGATCCTTCGGTGCGCAATGCCGGGCATCTCGCGTGTTTGGCCGGCTGGGTGCCAGCCCGCGCAGTCGCCGATCTCCGACGCCGGCTCGACGATAGCTTGACCCAACCCTTTCAGCTCGATAGCCGCGACCCGCTCGCGGACGAACGGCCGCTGGTCCCGTCCGTGCCGGTGCGCAGTCGCTTGCTGCAACCCTTCGCGCTGCTGGTCAAGCAATACGGCATCCCGCAGTACGGCGAGGTCGACCCGGTCCCCTTGTTCGCGGTTACCTTCCTGTTGATGTTCGGCACCATGTTCGGCGATGTCGGACAAGGCGCCGTCATCGCCATCCTCGCGTGGATCTTCCGCAAGCCACTCGGACGTCTCTACCTGTTCGGTGTCCTGGCCGGTCTGTCGTCGATGGCTTTCGGCTTCCTGTTCGGCAGCGTCTTCGGGTCAAAAGAGTTGCTGCCGGCGTTGTGGATGTCGCCGCTGAAGGATCCGATCCTGATGCTACAGCTGGCACTGGGCTGGGGCATCCTGTTCATCGTGCTGGCCTGTCTGTTGGCGATCTATAACCGGCTCGTCGTCAAGAACCTCGCCGGGGCCTTGTTCGGACACCATGGCCTGGTCAATCTCGTCTTCTACCTCGCGCTGATCTGGGGCGCCGTCAATCTCGCGACCGCCGGCGCGTTCGGCTGGTGGCCCGCGACACTCGGTCTGATGGCCCTCGGTGGCCTGGCTTGGTACAACTGGCGCCATCTGGACGCGCCCGTTGCCGAACGGGTCTTGGTCGTCTTCATCGAGACCCTCGAGACCGTGATCGGGTACGCGTCCAATACCCTGTCGTTTCTGCGGGTCGCGGCCTTCAGCCTGAATCACGTGGCGTTATCGATCGCGATCTTCACCCTCGCCGGGATGATGGGTACCTTCGGACATCTCGTGACCTTGATCCTGGGCAACATCTTCGTCATCGTGCTCGAGGGGGGCATCGTGATGATCCAGGTGATGCGTTTACAGTATTACGAGGGCTTTTCGCGGTATTTTTCGGGCAATGGCCATGAATTCGCGCCGTTGCGGTTGCGGCGCGCGGCGCCTGGCCGCTAGCCGGCGCGCCGATTTGGTTCGGCTCACCTCCCATCCTTCTCAAGGAGTGCGACATGTATTGGCTCGTTGGTCTGATGTCCTTGGCCCTCATCGGCCTGATCGTCACCGGTCTGCTGTTGGAGCTGCGCCCGGCGTACGCGCGACATCTGCAAGGCTGGTTCAAGCCGGCGATGGGGGGGCAACTGGTGGTCTTCGTGGGTGCGCTACTCGGGCTGCTCTGGTTCGGCATCGATCAGGTCATGGCGCAAACCGAGGCTGTTACCGCGGTCGGTTCGGAGATCTCGGTCGGGCTGGGGCTCGCGATCATCGGTGCTGGCATCCCGACCGGGCTGTCGACGATCGGCGCCGGCATCGCGGTCGGCCCGATCGGTGCGGCCTCGTTGGCGGCGATCACCGAGAAGCCCGAGATCCTCGGCCGAACTCTGATCTACCTGGGCCTGGCCGAGGGGATCGCGATCTACGGCTTGGTCATCAGCATCCTGCTGTTGAACCGGATCTGACGTCGGACACGAACGATGACGGCTGACAACGAGCCCGGCCGCGGGACCCGATTGCTCTTTTTCGGCGAGGACAGTCTCGCCGATGGGTTTCGGCTGATCGGCTTCGAGACCTATCCAGACCCGATCCCGGCCGATCTGGAGCGGGTCTTCCGGGATCTGCTGCGCGCACGCGAGAACGCCTTCGTGGTGATCGAGGATCGCCTGATGCAAGCCGATATCCCGATCCTGCGCCAGATCCGCCGCGAAGGCGGCCGCATCGTCTTGATGGCGATCCCGCCGCTGCGGGAACCGCCGCGGCTCGCCAGCGAGGTCGCCGATCGGCTGCGAGCCATGTTCGGCGCCTCATCGATGAAGGCACGGGAGTCCTCGTGAACCAGGTAGACGCACTCGAGCAAGCCATCCTCGCCCGCGCCGAGCGCTTGGCGACAGAGTACCGGGATCGCGCCAAGCGTGGTCGTGACAGCATCCTGCGCGAGGCCGCCGACAAGCGCCGGTTACGCGAACAGCGCGAGGAAGCCCAGGCCAAGGCGATCGGCGAGCGCACCTTCCGGCAGCAGGTGCAGGCAAGCGAACTCAAGATGCAAAGCCAGCTCGACCGGGTGCGCTGGAATCTGGTGCAGTCCGTCGAGCGCCGGCTCGCCGACCGGTGGCACCGCTTCGCCGAGGACGAGACCGCCTATCTGGCGTTGCTGCGTGAACTGATCCGCGTGGCCGCCGGCCAGATCGAGCGCGACAGCTTGCTAGTCCAGGCCAACCTGCACGACATCAAGCGTCTGCGGCTTGACTGGGAGCCGGTCGTCGCCGCGCTGCCCGGTCGCCGGGTGGTACTGAGCGAGGAGCCGATCGAGACCCTGGGTGGTGTCCTGATCGTCAGCGAGGATCGCTCGATCCGCGTCGACAACACCTTCGAAGGGCGCTTGGCGAGGCTGCGGCCGCGGATCGCGCAAACGATTCTCGAGCGCCTGCTGCCGAGCGGCCTCGATACGGGCAGCCTCTTCACCGGCTGAACGATGCTCGTCTCCGACGTCGTCGTATCGCGCCGGCGCGACCCTCGGCGACAGGGGCCTCGCCGTCGGGCTGACCAGGGCTGATTCAGGGTCTGTCGCGACGAGATCATGCGAGGACCGATGCAACCAGCGACAGCGACCGGCCGCACGCGCGTAGCCCGGCGCACGGAAGGACCATGAGCGATAGCAAAAGAACCGGTGTGATTCTCGACATCAACGGCCCCATCGTGACCATCGATCTGCCGGGCATTCGCAGCGGTGAGCAGGTCAAGATCGGGGAGCTGGGTCTGTTTGGCGAGGTCATCTCGCTGCGTGACCGACAGGCCATCGTGCAGACCTACGAATCGACCGACGGCGTGCGGCCCGGTGAGCCGGCAGTCGGTCTCGGGTGGCCGCTGTCGGTCGAATTGGGTCCTGGCCTGATGGGCAGCATCTTCGACGGCGTGCAGCGGCCGCTCGACAAGATCGCGCTGATCTCCGGCGACTATATCCGCCGCGGGATCAGCGTCGCCGCGCTCGATCGGTCGCGCCTTTGGTCGTTCACGCCCAACCCCGCGCTCGAGCCGGGCACCCGGGTCACCACCGGGCAGGTCCTGGGAACCGTGCAGGAGACCGAGACGGTCGAGCATCGGATCCTGGTGCCACCGGGCATCGAGGGCGAGATCGACGAGGTCGCGCCGGCTGGAGACTATGACGTCGAGGCGACGATCGCGCGGGTCCGCGACGGGCGCGGACAAAGTCAGCGCCTGGCCATGTTCCATCGCTGGCCGGTCCGCAAACCCCGCCCTTACGCGCAACGCGACGACAGCATCGTGCCGCTGATCACCGGCCAGCGGATCATCGACACCTTCTTCCCGCTGCTCAAGGGCGGCAAGGGGGCGGTCCCGGGTCCGTTCGGTGCCGGGAAGACGATGGTCCAGCAACAGATCGCGCGCTGGTCGAACGCCGACATCGTGATCTACGTCGGCTGTGGCGAACGGGGCAACGAGCTCGTCGACGTGCTGGAGAGTTTCCCGCAGCTCGATGACCCCTATACCGGGCGCAAGCTGATGGAACGGACGCTGCTCGTCGCGAACACCTCGAACATGCCGGTCGTGGCCCGCGAGGCCTCGATCTATGTCGGCATCACGATGGCCGAGTACTATCGTGACATGGGCTACGACGTGGTCATGCTCGCCGACTCGACGAGCCGCTGGGCCGAGGCACTGCGCGAGGTCTCCGGCCGGCTCGGCCAGATGCCGGTCGAGGAGGGCTATCCGGCCTATCTGGCGTCGCGGCTGGCGGCCGTCTACGAACGGGCCGGGCGGGTCGAGACCTTCGCGACCGGTTCGGGCTCGGTGACGCTGATCGGCGCCGTCTCGCCGCCCGGCGGCGACTTCTCGGAGCCGGTCACGAGCCATACCAAGGACATCATCGAGACCTTCTGGGCCCTGTCCAAGGAGCTTGCCGATGCCCGTCATTATCCGTCGATCGATTGGGTGACCAGTTTCTCGGGTCATGTCCAGACCGCTGCCCAATGGTGGGCCGCGGAGATCGATCGCGACTGGGAACGGGATCGCATGCGGGCGCTCGCGCTGCTGGCGCGCGATGCCGAGCTCTCGCGGATCGTCAACCTGGTCGGTCCCGAGGCCCTGTCCGATGCGCAGCGCTGGGATCTCGAAGGCGCGGCGCTGATCAAGGAAGGGGTCTTGCAGCAGAGCGCGCTCGACCCGGTCGACACCTTCTGTTCGCCGCACAAGCAGTTTGCGCTGCTCGATCTGGCCCTGGCGATCTACGACCAGGGTGCCGAGCTCGTGACCCTTGGCGTGCCGGTTCAACAGTTGCAGGCCTTGCCCTTCCTGTCGCGGGCGCGGCGCATCAAGACCCTGTACAGCAGCGAGCAGCTCGAGCAGATCCAGGCCTTTCGTGCCGAGGTCGAGCAGGCGATCGAGGGGCTGCGGCTCGAGTATGCGAAAGGGGAGGAGGCCTGATGAGCATCAAGGCGTATCGGACGGCGCACGAGGCCCGCGGCGGTCTGCTCGTGACGCGGCATGTCCCGGGGGTGGCCTTCGGTGACCGCGTCGAGATCGAGGACCATGCCGGTGGACTGCGCAATGGTCAGGTCATCCGGACCTCGAACGACGAGGTCTTGATCCTGGTGTTCGAAGGCACTGAGGATCTCGACCTCGCCGAGACCTGGGTCCGTTTCCTCGATGAACCGATCGAGATCGCCTTGTCGCCGGAGCTGCTCGGACGCGAGTTCAACGGCCTCGGCGAGCCGCGCGACGGCCGTCCGCCGATCCTCGCCAGCATCCGCCGTGCCGTCGCCGGCTCGGCGATCAATCCGGCCGCCCGGACCTACCCGCGCGAATTCATCCAGACCGGGATCTCGACGATCGACGGGCTCAACTCGCTGGTGCGCGGCCAGAAGCTGCCGATCTTCTCGGGCTCCGGCCTGCCGCATAATCGGCTTGCCGCGCAGATCGTGCGCCAAGCGCGGCTCAAGGACGAGGACACCAGCTTTTCGGTCGTCTTCGCCGCGATGGGCGTCTCCTACGCCGACGCCAAGTTCTTCCGCGACGAGTTCGCCTCCTCGGGCGTGCTGCGCAATGTCGTGATGTTCGTCAACCTGGCCGACGATCCGCCCGTCGAACGCTTGACTCTACCGCGCACGGCCCTGACCGTGGCCGAATACCTCGCCTACGATCTGGATCGCCACGTCCTGGTCGTCATGACCGACATGACCTACTACGCCGAGGCGCTGCGCGAGGTCGCGACGGCCAAGGGCGATGTGCCCGCGCGCAAGGGCTATCCGGGATATCTGTACTCGGACCTCGCCGAGATCTACGAGCGCTGCGGGCGCATCCATCAGCGGCACGGCTCGATCACGATGATGCCGGTCGTCAGCATGCCGTCGGACGACATCACGCACCCGATCCCGGACCTGACCGGCTACATCACCGAAGGCCAGATCGTGCTGTCGCGCGACCTCCACAACCAGGGCATCTACCCGCCGGTACACATCTCGCCGTCGCTGTCGCGGTTGATGAAGGACGGCATCGGCAAGGACGACACCCGCGAGGATCACCCGCGCGTCGCGGCCCAGCTCTACGCGCTCTACGCCCGGGCGCTCGAGACCCGCAACCTGGCCTCGATCATCGGCGCCGACGAACTGTCCGAGCGCGACCGCCGCTACCTGAAGTTCGCCGATGCCTTCGACAGCCGCTTCGTCGGCCAGGGCGAGACCGAGGACCGCAGCATCGAGGCGACGCTGAACCTGGCCTGGGACCTGATGTCGATGTTCCCGCGCGACACCCTGACGCGCGTCAGCGAAACGGACCTCGCCAAGTTCCACCAGGGCGAGGAATGAGAGGCGGCCCATGGATCCCGGCGGACCCTGGGCGTCGCCGGCCGGATGCGCCCGGAACGAGAGCAGAAAAACCGTGGATGACTCTTTATCTTCATGACCTGTGGGAGCGCTTTTCCGCTCGCAGGCACTATAAGGCTGCCTTCGTTGTGGATCGACTGGTGACTGAGAGCAGCTGATCACCCATTGCATCGATCAGCGATGCCGCCTGAAGGAGACCGATGGAGCCGTCGCGCGGTTTGACGGTGCCGTGTCCTGTCGAGCAGATCGACTCGCGATGGCGAGAGCAACTGGCCGCCCATCCGTCCGACATGGACCTCAAGAGCCTGTCCAACAGGCGTCTACCCCCGGAGCATGATGAGTCCGGGTGGGCCGGCCTCGTCCGTCCGCGAGTGCGCAGTGGTGACCGCGCCTCTTCGCGCGCTCGCCGCTGGTATATAATTCGTCCTTCGTGGCGGACTCACCGAACGAACCTTGGGCGGAGGCAGGATGACTGAGGCGGCGAAAAAGCGTCTGATCGGGGCCGTGGCCCTGGTGGTACTGATGGTGATCTTCGTGCCCATGCTGTTCGAGGACGCCGATCACCCGGCCGAGCGCGATCCGGCTTTCGGTCTCGACGGGGCCGAGCGGCGCCCGGTTGATTCCGCCCCGCCGGTCGAGACCTTCCCGCCGCTCGGCACCCCGATCGACGAGGGCGAGTTGGCCCTGAGCGAGGACGAGATGATCCCGTTCGAGATGGGCGAGCCGGCCGATGAGGCACCACCGTTGGTACCGATCTCGCCCACCGAACCGCGGTCGCCGACGCCGAGCGTGACCCAACCCGCTGCACCGCCTGCGGTGGCGCAGCCGTCCCCGGCGACGCAGCCATCGCCGCCGCGGACAACGGCTCAACCCGCGCCGCCGGCTACGACGACCTCGGCGCCCCCGGCGGCGCCGAGGTCCGGTACCTACGTGGTTCAGGTGGCCGCGGTCTCGACCGCGGAGCGCGCCTCGGTGCTCGAGCAGGAGTTGCGCCAGAAAGGGTTTCGCCCGTTCATCGAGCGTGCTGTCGTCGAGGGCCGCACTTGGTACCGGGTCCGTGTCGGTCCCGAGAATGACCGGTCACAGGCCGCGCGGCTGATGGAGTCGGTCAAGCAGGCGACCGGCTATCAGGGTCAGATCTTGCGGCAACCCTGATCGGCGCCGCGTCACGTCACGTTTTGGACCGGATTCCCGGTACCTGTCAGAAAGGGGCTGAGCGCGTTGGAAAACTTGAATTGGGTCGATTATCTGATCCTGGTCATCATCGGCCTGTCGGCGGTGATCGGGTTTGCCCGAGGTCTGATCCGCGAGGTCCTGTCGCTCGGGATCTGGATCGCCGCGATCTTCGTCGCCTGGCTCTTCTTCCGCGATCTCGCGGCCGAGTTGGAGCCCTGGATCTCGACCCCATCGGTGCGCCAGGTCACGGCCTTCGTGCTGATCGTGTTCGGTATGCTCTTGATCGGGGCGCTGCTCGGATTCGTGTTGACGACACTGATCGACAAGACCGGTCTGAGCGGCTTCGATCGGCTGATGGGCCTGATCTTCGGTGTCGCGCGTGGCGGTGTCCTGGTCGCCCTGCTGGTCTTCATCGTCGCGCTGACGCCGATGACCGAGGATCCCTGGTGGAACGAATCACAATTGATCGCGCCGTTCGAGCGGCTGGCGGACTACCTGCTGGCGCTGGTCCCTCCTGATATCGAGGATCGAATCAAGGTTCTCTGACCGGCACCGGTCGCCGCCCCGTCATCACGAGGTTAGCTATGTGCGGTATCGTCGGAATCGTTTCCCAGGGACCGGTCAATCAGTCCCTCTATGATGCGTTGCTGGTCCTCCAGCACCGCGGCCAGGATGCGGCCGGGATCGTGACCTGCGAAGGTGAGAAACTGCACCTGCGCAAGGACAACGGCTTGGCTCGCGATGTCTTCCGCACCCGCCACATGATTCAATTACGGGGCAGGATGGGGCTCGGCCACGTCCGCTATCCAACCGCCGGTGCCTGCAACTCGGCCGAGGCCCAGCCCTTTTATGTGAACTCGCCTTATGGCATCACGCTGGCGCATAACGGCAACCTGACGAATGCCGAGGATCTGAAGCGCGACCTCTTCGTCGAGGATTTGCGCCACATCAATACCGACTCGGATTCCGAGATCCTGCTCAACGTCTTCGCCCACGAGTTGCAGATCCAGGGCAAGCTGCGGATCGACGAACAGGATGTCTTTCGCGCCGTGGCCGGTGTCCACCGGCGCTGTCGCGGTGGCTACGCGGCGGTCGCGATGATCCCCGGCTTCGGGATCTGCGGCTTTCGCGACCCGTTCGGGATCCGGCCCATCGTTTACGGGATCCGCGAGACCGACGAGGGGACCGAGTACATGATCGCGTCCGAGAGCGTCGCGCTCGATACGCTGGGTTTTCGCCTGATCGGCGACGTGGCCCCCGGCGAGGCCGTGTTCATCGATATCGATGGTCATTTTTATTCGCGCCAGTGCGCGCCCGACCCGATCCTGTCGCCGTGCATCTTCGAGTTCGTCTACTTTGCCCGACCGGATTCGATCATCGACAACATTTCGGTACACAAGGCCCGTTCCCGGATGGGCCGTAAGCTCGCGGCGAAGATCAAGCGCGAATGGTCGAACCATGACATCGATGTCGTGATCCCAGTGCCGGATACGAGCCGCACCGCGGCCCTGCAGCTGGCCAATTCGCTCGGTATCCCCTATGCCGAAGGCTTCATCAAGAACCGCTATATCGGGCGGACCTTCATCATGCCCGGGCAGAAGGTGCGCAAGAAGTCGGTTCGTCAGAAGCTCAACGCGATCGACCTTGAGTTCAAGAAGAAGAACGTGCTGCTCGTCGACGATTCGATCGTGCGCGGCACCACGTCGCAGCAGATCATCCAGATGGCCCGCGAAGCGGGCGCGCACAAGGTCTACTTCGCGTCGGCGGCACCGCCGGTGCGTTACCCGAACGTCTATGGCATCGACATGCCGTCGGCCAACGAATTGGTGGCCCACGGTCGCACCGAGGACGAGGTGGCCCGCGAACTGGGTACCGATCGATTGATCTACCAGGACCTGTCGGACCTGGTCCAGGCGGTACAGAAGCGCGACAAGAGCCGTGTCGACCGCTTCGATGCGGCCGTCTTCGATGGCGATTATGTGACCGGCGACGTGACCCACGAATACCTGCAGCACCTCGCCCTGCACCGTAACGATGGAGCGAAGGAGGCCAAGTCGTTTCGTGGCGATGGCGTGATCGGCCTCCACAACACCGTCTGATGGAGGCGTCGCGCAGAGACGGGCCGCAGGACGGGATCGTGGGCGAGGCGGGCGATCGAGCGCCGCTCGGCTTTGCGACCCGCGCGATCCGCACCGGACATCACCGTACCGCCGAGGCCGAGCACAGCGAGCCGATCTTCGCGACCTCGAGTTATGTCTTTGCGAGCGCGGCGCAAGCGGCGGCGCGCTTCGCCGGGGATGACCCCGGCAACATCTACTCGCGCTTCAGCAATCCGACGGTCCGTGCGTTCGAGGAGCGGCTCGCCGTGCTCGAGGGCGGCGAGTCGTGCGTGGCGACGGCGTCGGGCATGTCGGCGATCCTGGCGGTCTGTCTCGGGTTACTCCAGGCTGGGGACCGGATCCTCTCATCGCGCAGCCTGTTCGGCAGCACGACGATGCTGTTCAACAAGTATCTGGCCCGCTTCGGTATCGCGACCGACTATGTGCCGCTGTCGGATCTCGCTGCCTGGGCGGCTGCGATCGGGCCGCGGACGCGGCTGCTGTATTGCGAGACCCCGTCCAATCCCTTGACCGAGATGGTCGACATCCGGGCGCTGGCCGATCTGGCCCACGCGCAGGCGTGTTTGCTGGTCGTCGACAATTGTTTCTGCACGCCGGCGTTGCAGCGGCCGCTAGCGCTTGGCGCGGATCTGGTCATCCATTCGGCGACGAAATACCTGGACGGGCAGGGGCGTTGCGTCGGCGGTGCGGTGGTCGGCGATCGGCAGCGGGTCGGCGAGGAGGTCTTTGGCGTCTTGCGCACGGCGGGACCCAGCCTCAGCCCGTTCAATGCCTGGGTGTTCCTGAAGGGGCTGGAGACCCTGTCGCTGCGCATGGACGCGCACTCCCGGGCGGCGGCCGCGCTGGCCGATTGGCTGGCCACGCACCCCGGGGTCACGCGGGTCCATTACCCCGGTCGCCCCGACCATCCGCAGCATCACCTGGTCGGAGCGCAAATGCGCGGCGGCGGTGGGATCGTCTCGTTCGAGGTGGCCGGTGGACAGGCCGCGGCCTGGTGCCTGATCGATGCCACCGAGCTGATCTCGATCACCGCGAATCTCGGCGACGTGAAGACGACGATCACGCACCCGGCGACGACGACGCATGGACGGCTGTCGCCGCCCGAGCGGGCCGAGGCCGGGATCACCGATGGCCTGATCCGGATCGCGGTCGGGCTCGAAGACCTCGCCGACATCCAGGCCGATCTGGCGCGCGGGCTGGAACGGATTGCCGCGCAGCGCTCAGCCAGCTGAGCTTCGTCAGTGTCCGGTGAGAGACGACGTGCCGGTCCCGCCCGTGCCTGCGGCCCGGCGTTTGTCGGTCAGAGGTACAGCAGCACCAGGATCAGGCCGCCGAGCAGCACACGATAGATGACGAACGGCAGCATCCCGACTCGTTCGACGAATTGCAGGAAATAGTGGATCGTCAGATAGGCGACGATGAAGGAGAGCGTAGCTCCGAGCGCCAAGGCGAACCAGTCCACCGGTTCGCTGCTCCCGACCAGATGCAGGGTCTCCAGTGCCCCGGCCATCAGGATGGTCGGGATCGCGAGCAGGAAAGAGAACCGTGCCGCGGCGCGCCGGGTCAGACCGAGCAGCAGGCCGGCCATGATCGTGATCCCCGAGCGCGAGGTGCCGGGAATGATCGCGACCGCCTGCAACAGGCCGATGAATAGGGCGTCGCGCCAGCCGACCTGATACTCGTCGCGGACCCGTCGGCCGCGGGCATCGGCCCACCAGAGGAGTAGACCGAAACCGATCGTCGTGCTGGCGATGATCAGCGCGATCATCCGCTCGTCGGCCCGCAACATCTCGAGCAACATCTTGAAAGGCAAGCCAAGGATGACGACCGGCAAGGTCGCGACGACGATCATCCAGCCGAGCCGCGCCTCGGGGGAGGTCAGCTGGCGCGTCGCGAGCGAGTCCGACATCGCCACGACCATGGCCGCGATCTCGCGCCGAAAATAGAGGATCACGGCGACCAAGGTTCCGAGATGGACTGCTACGTCGAACGCGAGATCCTGCAAGGCATAGCCGAACAGCAGCGGGGCCAGGACCAGGTGCGCCGAGCTCGAAATCGGCAGGAATTCGGTCAGCCCCTGAACGAATGCAAGGAGCAGGATCTGCGAGATGTCCATTGGTCACGTCTCCTGAACGAAAAAGGTCGCGATTATAGCGTCGATGATAATTCGAAGAGCCCCAACGTCAGGATGGCGCGCTCGAAGTCGGCCGATCATCGGCACGTCGGTAACCGTTCCCGAGGCGGGTTTTGTCGATTCGACGCAGGCGTTCGAGCCCGGCCTCGAGCGATGCCACGGCGGTCGAACGCATGGCACCGCGGCGTGATCCGAGCCCCCCCCACCAGGTGATCAGCGTCCAGGCGCCGAACAGATCTTGGACCAATTCGGCTTGATAGTAGCGACCTTTCTCGTCATTGATCCAGCGCGGCATCTTCAACTTTCTGTGGGGTGGTGTTGGCACGACGAAGCCGACGGGCCCGGTTTCTCGTCAGGGAAGCGGTGAACGATTCGGCGCTTCCCATGCGGGCTAGGAACCCCGCCCTGTTCCGTCGCGACAAGCGATGAACGATACGTGGTTCGGAAGCCGCGTGCACGACGGCCGTGGTGATCCTCGGCCAGGACGGGCGACCGATCAGCGTCTCCTCAGGGGCGCATGATCGCACTGATCGCGGCGCGCAGCCGCGTCAGCAGCGCGGCCCGGCCCGGCAGACCCAGGCGGGCGGCAGCCGTGCTCGGCTCGTGCATCTGTAGCACCGTGGCGATCAGGGCCTCGGCCGAGGCCAGATCGACGCGGCCTATTCGGATCTGCTCGCCGAGTCGTGCGCCCACCAGTTCGGCCAGCACGGGCAACGAAGCCTCCAGACTGCGATACTCGTAGGCGAACCCGGCCAGTTCGATCCATTCGGCGGGATCGAGGTGCGGCCGTCGATCCGGCAGCTCGGCCAACAGCCGCGCGATCAGGCGCGCCGGAGCCATGCGCAGCGGCCCCGCGAGCCACTGTGGCAGGCGCCGCGCCAAACGCTGTCGACCCTCGGCGACCAGGGCTTTTCCCGCCGGCGTCACGGGCTTCAGGACCACCAGGGCATGCTCGCCGCTGGCCGCGTTGCGCCGGGTGCCGACGTGGACCGGCGCGAAGCCGCACCGGGTCCAGAAGCCTAACAGCTCCGGCGTTGCGCCGAAACTGGCACCGATCAGGTCGGCCTCATCGGCCCTGGTGTCGTCGATGAGACGGCGCAGCGCAAGGGCGCCGAGGCCGCGGCGTTGGACGGCCGGATGCACCGCGAGGCGCAGGACCCGCCGATAACGCCAGCGCGGGGCGCTGATCAGCCCGGCATGGGCCGCGAGCGTCTGCGGCAGAAGATGGCCGCGCGGACGGCGTTCGCCGGCGAAGATCGCGCGGCTGAGCGCCTCGTCGAACGCGCCCTCGTCGGCGGTCAACAGGGTCGCGACGATGGCCTCGCGATGACGCAATACGTAAACCCGGACGTTCGGGCCATCGAGCAGATGGCGCAGATCGAATGGCCGTGTCTGGTAGTGGGCCAGGATCAGCAGACCGAACAGCTCGCGGAGGCTGGTTTCGTCCTCGAGCAGTCGCTGACGGTCCAGGCACTCCCAACGGCAATTCGCCACCTCGGCGTCGGCGACCGTGTCGCTTGACGCCGGCTCGGCGTCGAGCAGCAGCGCGCGGGCCGCGAGCGACTCGAGCGGATCCCGCTCGGCCCAGCGGATCGGGGCCGTCAGCGTCAAGGCCCGCCAGTTCGGGGTCGATCGGTCGAGCGTCGCGCGAAAGCGCACCTCGAAACCGCGTCCGGTGCCTTCGTAGCCATGCACGGTCGTCGCGAAGACCACCCGCGGGTACCCGGTCAGGGCCCGCTCGAGCAAGGGCACCGGGATCGCGGCGGCCTCGTCGACCAGCAGGAGCGCGGCCGGGTGGCTGGCCGGATCGAGGTCTTCCGGCGCGACGAAGGCCAGAGTACGCCGCTGATAGCGGATCTGCGATCCGCTCGTGCGTACCTCGGGAAGCCGCGCCCGGGCGTGCCGAAACAGGGTCTCGGCGGCCCGGCGGGTCGGCGCCGTGACCAGGATCGACGGG
>NZ_JBDKXB010000024.1:0-54115 GCF_041197575.1 Thioalkalicoccus limnaeus
ACCGCATTGCGAACCCGGCAGCAGGCCCTCGATCTCGGCCTGGAGCGGGTTCTGGTCGACCTTCAGATAGCGCGCAGCGAGCCCGAGCAAGGCCCCGAGGGTCGTTCCCAGCAGGCTCAGACTGAGGATGGCGGTGATCATCGTCAACGGCTCCGTTCGGGTCTTGGTGTCATCGGTCGGGGTCAGTAGCTGGTCAGGCCAGCGAAGCCCATGAAGGCCAACGAGAGCAAGCCCGCGGCGATGAAGGCGATCGGCGCGCCGGCGAAGGCCGCCGGGACCTGGGCCAGCGCGAGGCGTTCGCGCATCCCGGCGAACAGGACCATGACCAGCGTGAAACCCAGTGCCGAGCCGAAGCCGAACAGCAGGCTCTCGATGAATCCGTGCTCGCCCTGGATGTTGAGCAGCGCGACGCCGAGCACGGCGCAATTGGTCGTGATCAGCGGCAAGAAGATGCCGAGCACCTGATAGAGCACCGGCGAGATCCGGCGCACCGCCATCTCGGTGAACTGAACCACGGCGGCGATGACCAGGATGAAGGTCAGGATCCGCAGGAAGCCGATCCCGAGCGGTTGCAGCACATAGTGTTCGAGCAGCCAGCTCGCGACCGCGGCCAGCGTCAACACGAAGGTCGTCGCCAGGCCCATGCCGATCGCGGAATCGAGCTTGCCGGACACGCCCATGAAGGGGCAGAGCCCGAGAAACTTGACCAGCACTACGTTGTTGACCAGTGCGGTGCCGAGGATGAGCATCAGATAATCGGCCATGGATGCGACCCGTACAGACCTCGTCGTGTCCCAATCGTCGATGGGGTCAAGCAAGTAGCGCGCCATGCCTGTTCTTGCGCCGCCGCCGCAGGCGCTGCCGCGGTGCCTGTCACGATCCCGACAATGCCTCGGTGGCCGTTCCGTCCCTTTGTCGCAAAGCCCACAGGCTTTGGAGGGGCGAGGGCTAGATCCCTGCCTGGCGGGTCAAAACTGGGTGCTATGGGCTCTTCAAGCCGTGCCGTCACGCAGTGCATGTGCGGACGGCTAAGAAGGTAATAAAATGATGATTTCGAGGCGCCAGCCGGGCGAGCCTCACCTGGGAGTCAGGCCGGCCACATACGCATAGACCGCGACGAGTAACCGTGCATCCCGAGTAGGAGAACAATGATGGCCGAAACCAAGATGGATAGCCCCGGCGGCGACCGCAACGATGCGCTTCGAGACATCGCGAAGGAGGTCCGTTCGCTGACCAAGGCGTTTGCCGAGGACAGCCGGCGCGATCGGTTGCGCATCTACCTCATCCTCGTCGTGGCCGGTATCGGTCTCGTTGCGGCCGGCGGCAACGTCTGGCGCCTGGTCGAGGCGATGAACGACGATATGGAGTCGATGTCCAGGGACATGGCGCTGATGAAGCTCTACATGGCTTCGATGCACACGGACATCGGGGCTATGTCCGAGCACATGGGCGGTATGCGTACCGACGTTGCGACCATGTCGCAGGTCATGCAGACGATGGACACGATGGGGCCGGACGTGCGGCGCATGACCGCCTCGGTGGAACAGATGTCGGTGAACGTGGACGCGATGTCCCGATCCGTCGGCATCTTGTCCACGATGACCCCAGCGGTGCACAAGATGTCCGCCGATACGGGCAGCATGACGCGCGACATGCACCGGATGATGCCGTTCAACTGGATGCCATTCCCATAACCTTCCCGGCAGCGCGGCATAAATAAAAAAGGTAATCCCCCGGCTTTTCCGGGGTGACAGTAGCGTACGCATGCCCCGCCACCGACTCCTGAGCCGCCGCCGCGCCCAGCCACGCCAAGAAGCGCTGCCGATCCGCCTCGTCGAAGAACACCGCGGACCGATCGATCCCGCGCAGGTTCACGTGCATTGGGTAACCAGCGGCGACGATCCGGGCGCGTCTGGGCATGAGAACGGGATCAAGCCGCCAACGAGGAATACATGAGGTCTGGCGGAAAACGGTCCGTCCCGGTTTAGTACTGCAGGTCGCCGACCGGCCATGGGGCAACAGCCAGGCCGTCGTGGTCGAACCCGATGGCCGTTTCACGGCCGCCGCCGATCCACGCGGCCTCGGCACCATCTCGGTAGCGGGCCAACTCGGGCGACGATGACTCGCGGCAACCCTGTCCGTTACCCGAGCGAACACCGATTCTGGCTCCGAGTGAGTGAACGCGCGTCGCACCTGGCTTGAACCGCCGCCCTGTCGTCACCAGACGACTAAGCAAGACCATTACACATCAATATCTTGAAGCCTCAGCGGATCGAAGCGTCGTGATGAGGAGACGTTTTCGCCGCCTTCGACGGCGAGGTTCTAAGCCGGCCTCCGGCAAACCGCTCCTAATTGTTTGTTTTAAAGTGAAATTCAAGAGATGGCACGACATGTGCTAGTTCTCTATCGCGGGCAAGACCCGCGCTCCACATCGCTTCACGACAAATCACCCTAAGGAGCACATCATGACCAACCAGCATCCTTTGTATGTTCGTCTTTTTCCGGCCGCCGGTGCTGGCCTTTTCAGCATCGCGCTGCTTGTCGCATCGGCCCACGCCGACGAATCGATGCAGGGGTTACAAGGCGACCGCGAGGCCGCGTCGCCAGGTGCGCAGGAGCGATACCGGGAGGCCATTGACGAGGAGCGCCGCACACCCGGCGAATACCTCGAGGACGCAGCCATTGCCGGCAACGTCAAGACTCGTTTGCTGCTCGACGATGAGATCAAGGGCCTAGAAGTCCAGGTCAGCACGAAGCGCGGCGTCGTCCATTTGGCCGGAGAGGTCGAAAGCGAGGAACTGCGTGATCGGATCATCTCCATCGCGGAAGCGGTGGATAACGTCAAAGAAGTGAACGACGACAAACTGGTTGTCAAAGAAGAAGGCTAACCGATTCCCTCAACCAGAACAGTCCACGGCCCCGGCCCCGGGCGCGGAGATCCGGGGCCGTGGCACCATGTACCCGTCGCACAGGGATTTTCCGCCGCGATGCACGACTCTCGCACCCGATAGAGGTGTTGCGGCTCCTCGCCATAGAACCGGCCATGATTCATCGCCACGCCTGGCTCTCGGGACGCGATGCTGCGAACGAGAAGCTGGCGGAACTCAAGGCGACGAGCGACGATGCCTGGAAAGATTTGGAAGACGGCATCACCAAGGCGTGGGCTTCGCTCAGCGACGCAATGAAGTCGGCCAAGGACCGGTTCAAGTAGGGCCATTTTGCGCGCGAGCCGTCATCGTGCGGTTGCACGCTTTGGGCCGGCGGGAGGCTGCCGATTCGACACTGTCCGGTGCACGGCCCCTGAGCAGAGTCTGCATCATCATGCAGATGACGCAGAGCCCTTGATAAAAGAGGTATTCGAGATGATTTCATTAGCTCTAGCATTCTTGATTGTCGCGATTATCGCTGGCGTTCTCGGTCTGACGGGGATTGCCGGCGTAGCGACCAACATCGCATGGATACTGTTCGTAGTGGGCCTGATCTTGGCTTTGATCTTTTTCCTGACAGGCCGCCGTCCCCCGCTGTGAACATTCTTTCTCGACGGGCCGGCCGGGATATGCCGGCTCGATTCAGATGGCAAACGGGGACGAGGGCAAACGGAGGCAAACGGGGACAGTGCGGCCTTGCCAGGCCGCACTGTCCCCGTTTGCCTCCCCGTTTTCCTCTCGTACAGACCTCGTCGTGTCCCAATCGTCGAGCTCGTGATGCAATTGGGGTGCCACGTCTTGCCTTGCGCGGGAAACGCGAGCTCCATGGCGACGTCTGTCGCGATCCCGACATTGGTTCGGTGGCCGCTCGAGCCCTCTTTCGCAAAGTCCGCAGGGTTTTGGCGAACGAGAGGCCAGTGGCGCGGCCGGTGACGGTTCGGGTACCCCTTCGACGCGATCGCGTGTATCCTTCGCTTACCGTGCGCTTAGCGCGTGGCACTCGGGTGCGCCAGCAGTTGCCGCCTCGCCCATCGTGGTCAATGGCCTCCTGGGAGCCTCTGCTTTCCGGCCCGATCAGCTGGCGGCAGCAATGGACCGTCGCTGGTCGCCGTTGCCCTGGGATGCCGCCACGTCGGGAACTGATCGACCCCGTTCGGACTCTGTTGCCATCGTGGATAGAATCACAACCGACATCGCGATCGTCGGCGCTGGCGGGGCCGGCCTGCGTGCCGCAATCGCCGCGGCCGAGGCGCGCCCGGATCTCGAGATCGCGTTGATCTCGAAGGTCTACCCGATGCGCAGCCACACGGTCGCTGCCGAGGGCGGCGCGGCCGGAGTCGCGCAGGACCATGACCGGTTCGAAGACCATTTCGAGGACACGGTCGCTGGCGGCGACTGGCTGTGCGAGCAGGATGTCGTCGACTTCTTCGTGCGCCACGCGGCCGCCGAATTGACCCGGCTGGAACATTGGGGCTGCCCCTGGTCGCGCCAGGCCGACGGCCGTGTCGCGGTGCGGGCCTTCGGCGCGATGCGGATCGAGCGGACCTGGTACGCGGCCGACAAGACCGGCTTCCACATGCTCACGACCCTGTTCCAGACCGCGCTGCGCCACCCCGGCATCCGGCGCTTCGACGAACACTTCTGCCTCGATCTGCTGGTCGCCGACGGGCGAGTCCAGGGCGTCGTCGCGCTCGATCTCGCAGCCGGCACGATGCGCCTGATCCAGGCCAAGGCCGTGATCCTGGCTACCGGCGGTGCCGGTCGCGTCTACCGGTTCAACACCAACGGCGGCATCGTCACCGGCGACGGCCTGGCCCTGGCCTATCGCCACGGCGTCCCGCTGCGCGACATGGAATTCGTCCAGTATCACCCGACCGGGCTGCCTGGCACCGGTGTGCTGGTCACCGAGGGCTGCCGCGGCGAGGGCGGCATCCTGCTCAATCGCGACGGTTACCGTTACCTCCAGGA
The DNA here is from genome assembly GCF_041197575.1 of Thioalkalicoccus limnaeus. Classification (NCBI taxonomy): domain Bacteria; kingdom Pseudomonadati; phylum Pseudomonadota; class Gammaproteobacteria; order Chromatiales; family Chromatiaceae; genus Thioalkalicoccus; species Thioalkalicoccus limnaeus. The sequence continues at coordinate 4,896 of NZ_JBDKXB010000024.1, forward strand.
TTACGGCCTCGGCCCCGAGACGCCGGTCGGCCAACCGCGCAACCGGACGATGGAACTGGGGCCGCGCGACCGCCTGTCGCAGGCCTTCTGGTTCGAGCAACAGAAGGGCCGGACCCTGACGCACCCGGTTTGGGGCGATGTCGTGCAGCTGGACCTGCGCCACCTGGGCGCGGCGCGGATCGACGAGCGGTTGCCGTTCGTCCGCGAACTGGCCCGCGCCTATGCGAATGTCGACCCGGTTCACGAGCCGATCCCGGTGCGCCCGGCGGTCCACTACACGATGGGCGGTATCGAGACGGACCGCCGCGCCGCGACCCGGTTGCCGGGGCTCTTCGCGGTCGGCGAATGCGCGAGCACCGGCCTGCATGGCGCGAATCGGCTCGGCTCCAATTCGCTGACCGAACTGCTGGTCTTCGGCCGCCTGGCCGGCGAGGAGGCCGCCCAGGTCGCCGCGACGACAACCCTCGACAAGAGCCCAGCACTGCTGCGCGAGGCCGACGCGATCGCGGCGCGGGCGCGTTCCATCATCAACCCGGATGGGCAGGAATCCATCCCGGCGCTTCGGGACGAGCTCGGCGAGGCCATGGAGGCCGGTCTCGGGATCTTCCGCACCGAAGAGGGCATGCAACAGACCACGGACCAGATCGCGAGCCTGAAGCACCGTTACCGGGCGGCCCGCGTGACCGATCCATCGAGCGTCTTCAACACCGAGTGGCTCCAGGCGCTCGAGCTCGGCTTCCTGCTCGATGTCGCCGAGGCGATGGCCCACTCGGCGCTGGCGCGACGCGAATCGCGCGGCGCCCACCATCGGCTCGATGCCTACCGGACCCGTGACGACGAGCAGTTCCTCAAACACACGCTGGCCCGCTTCCGTGCCGATGGACCGCCGGAGATCCAGCACACGCCGGTCACGATCACGACGAGCCCACCGGCACGGCGGTCCTACGGCGACGACGGACAAGGATCCAGCGAGCCGTGAACCAGACCATCGTCATCGAGGTCCAGCGCTATCGGCCCGAACAGGACCCGCACCCCTGGTGGCAGTCATTCGAGCTGGACTACCTGCCCGAGATGTCGGTACTCGACGCGCTGCACCGGATCAAGGATCGTCACGACAGCGGACTCGCCTATCGCTGGAGCTGCCGCATGGCGATCTGCGGCAGTTGCGGCCTGATGGTCGACGGCGTGCCGCGGCTCGGCTGCAAGACCTTCCTGCGCGACTACTACCCGAACAGCATCCGGCTCGGGCCGCTCGCCCATTTTCCGATCGAGCGCGACCTGATCGTCGATCTGCGCGACTTCGTCGACAAGCTCGCCGCGGTCAAACCCTATCTGATTCGCGCCGCGCAAGACGAACAGCCGAGCGAGCCACGGCGCCAGACCCCGACGCAGTTGGCCCGTTTCCTGCCGTTTGCGCAGTGCATCAGCTGCGGCCTCTGCTACGCCGCGTGCCCCGAGTACGGGCTGGACAACCGCTTCTTCGGCCCGGCCGCGCTGGCCCTGCTGCACCGCTACAACCGCGACAGCCGCGATCAGGGCCGCGCCGAGCGGCTGCCGGTGATGAACAGCGAGGATGGGGTTTGGGGCTGCACCTTCGTCGGCTACTGTTCGCAGGTCTGCCCGAAGGGCGTCGACCCGGCCGCGGCGATCAACCAGGGCAAGATCACGAGCCTGATCGACTATGTTCGGCACCTGGTCGGCCTGAGCCCGGCCAGGTCCGGACCAGACGCGACCCGGGAGGCTGAAGGATGAGCGCGCGCCGGCCCTACATCCGGCCGATGCCGAGGACCTGGTGGCTACGCAACCGCGTTTTCCGCCGCTATATGCTGCGCGAGGCGACGGCCCTCTTCATCGGCGGTTACGGCCTCGTGCTGCTGTGGGGACTCTCCGCGCTCAGACGAGGGGAGGGCGCCTGGCTGGCCTATCTGGACGCGCTGTCGCATCCCCTGGCGCTCGCCTTCCACACGCTCGCGCTGGCGATGGCCCTGTACCACACGGCCACCTGGTTCGCGCTGACGCCCAAGCTGATGCCTTCGCGGATCGGCAACCGCCCGATTCCGGCCCGTTGGGTCAAGGCCGCGCACTATGGTCTCTTCGCCCTGTGCAGCCTCGTGATCCTGCTGCTCGCAGCCGGATGGCCCTGAACGGCGGAACGACTTGCCGTGCCGCCCGCGCATCGGCCGTTCGCCAACGGATAAGACCGGACGACAGAAGATGAAAAGCGATCGCCGATCCAATGAGCCCCTGACCTGGTCCCTCTTCGCCGCCGGCGGCCTGCTTGCCGCCTTCGTCACGCCGGCGCTGCTGCTCGCGACCGCGTTGCTTGCGCCGCTCGGCGTCCTCGAGGATGGCCTGTCGTTCGACCGGGTCCGCGCCTTTCTCGACCATCCGCTCGGAGGACTGATCCTGTGGGCGCTGATCGCGTTGCCACTGTGGCACGCCGCCCATCGCCTCTCCCACGGCCTGCGCGATCTGCAGGTCGGTGCCCCCCGGCTGACGTCCGCGCTTTGTTACGGCTTCGCCTTCGTCATCACGCTCTACAGCGGCTACCTGGTCTGGTTCGCCTGACGCCGGCCGCTGCCCTACGAACCGCGACGAGTGTCCGTGAATCCCGAGCAGGAGCCATGGTGGTCGAGACCAAGCAGGATATCCCCGGCGATGACCGCAGCGATGCGCCCCGAGACATCGCCAAGGAGGTTCGCGCGCTATGACGGGGCCGTGGGCGGGACAAAGAAGGCAACGCTCGTACGCGGCTGGTTCTATTCGTATCGTCCTTGCGGGGCCGTATGGCCCTGTGACTTCGGGCCTCGGGATGATAGCCGTTCATAGACTTGGTTACCGAGCCATTTCGACACCAGTTCCTGCATGTCCGGCTTGCCCATGTAGTCGGTGAACAGTTCCTCGTTCAGCTCCATGCGCTCGATGAACAGTGATTCCAGCACCTGCCGGAACACCAGCTGGAATTTGTCCAGCGAGTTGACCTCGGCGGCCTTCTGCAGCGCTTCGTTCTGGCTGGCCACCTCGGCGATCTGGTCGAAGAACAGCTGATCGGCTTCGTTGAGTTCGCTGCCGAAACGCTCGTTGATGATGTCGATCAGGCGCGAAAGTGATACGTGCTCTTCCCGCACCAGGCCGGTGCCGACCTCGCGTGGGCCGTCCAGCGGCTTGGCGTAACCCTCGTTCAGGCTGATCGAGCCTTCACTGATCTTCTGCAAGCGGTAGTAGTCGAGCTCGACCTCCTCGTCGAACTGGTAGCCCGGTCCGCTCTTGCGTCTGGGCAGCTTCAGCGCGAGGTGGCGCAGGTAGGTGAACAGCTTCTCCAGATCACTGTCCTGGTAGGGGATCACCTGGCTCAGGAAGCCGTAGAGATTGTGGAAGGCCTGCACCTTGCCGCGCCATAGCTCGGCTTCCTCTTCTTCCGTGTTTTGCAACTGCACGAAGCGCGCGACCGCCTGATCGAGAATCGCGTTCATCCTCTTATGATCGCCGGGGCTCTGGCGACGCTTCGGCGCAAAGAACACGCGCGCGAACTCGGCGACCTCGGTTTGCAGGTAGATGCCCGAGGCATCGAGCTCGGCCTTGACCTCATAGAGCTTGTCGGGATCGACCTGCTCGCCCATGACCGAGCCTTCGTAGTACTGGCGGAAGGCCTCCTGGATCTCAGCCGGATCATTGACGAAGTCCAGTACGAAGGTGTCGTCCTTGAGCGGGTGGGTACGGTTCAGGCGCGAGAGCGTCTGCACGGCCTGAATGCCCGCCAGGCGCTTGTCCACGTACATGGTGTGCAGCAGCGGTTGATCGAAACCGGTCTGGTATTTCTCGGCCACCAACAGTACGCGATACTCCGGTTTGGCGAAGGTGTCGGGCAGTTTCTTCTCCTTGATGCCGCCATTCATCTCGACCTCGGTGTATGACTTCTCCGGGATCTTGTCGTCCTCCACCGTGCCCGAGAACGCCACCAGGCTCCTGATCGGGTAGCCCTTCTCCTGGATGTAGCGGTCGAACTCCTGCTTGTAGCGTACCGCCTCCAGCCGCGAGCCGGTCACCACCATCGCCTTGGCATGACCGCCGATCTTGTGGCGGGTGAAGCGCTGAAAATGCTCGATCATGACCTCGGTCTTCTGACCGATGTTGTGCGGATGCAGGCGCATGAAGCGGGCCAGCGCCTTGGCCGCCTTCTTGCGCTCGACGTTGGGGTCGTCCTCGGCCTTCTTGATCAGCTTGTAGTAGGTCTTGTAGGTGACGTAGTTCTTCAGAACATCCTCGATGAAACCTTCCTCGATGGCCTGGCGCATCGTGTAGCGGTGGAAGGGTTCGCCGTTGCGGCCGAAGATTGCCAGCGTCTTGTGCTTGGGCGTGGCGGTGAAGGCGAAGAAGCTCATGTTCGGCTGCCGACCCCGCTTGGCCATGGACCGGAACAGGCGCGTCGGTTGGGTTAGCGCGGCGTAACCCAGCAATTGGCTTTCCTCCTCGGCCAACTCTTGCGCTCTTTCAACGAGTCCGAGACCACCTAGAACGGCCTTCAATTCCGTAGCCGTCTCGCCCGACTGCGAGCTGTGCGCTTCATCGACGATCACCGCGTACTTGCGCGTGGGCAGATGGCCCTTGCCTCCTTCCCCACGTTCCTCGTTGAGCTTGGCCAGCTGCCCGGACACGAAGGGAAACTTTTGCAGCGTGGCGATGATGATCGGCACGCCGGCTTCCAGCGCTTCGGCCAGCTGGCGCGAATCCTCGTCGATCTTCTGGACCACGCCCTGGCGGTGGTCGAACTGGTAGATGGTGTTCTGCAACTGGCGGTCGAGCACCACGCGGTCGGTGATGACGACCACGCTGTCGAACAGCCGCTCATCGCGCTCGTTGTGCAGGCTGGACAGCCGGTGCGCCAGCCAGGCGATGGTGTTGCTCTTGCCGCTGCCAGCCGAGTGCTCGATCAGGTAATTATGACCCAAGCCCTCGGTGGCAGCGGCCGTCACCATTTGGCGCACGGCTTGCAACTGGTGATAGCGCGGGAAGATCAGGCTCTCCTTGCGTACCTTCTTGCCCTCGTCCGTGGTTTTTTCCTCCACATCCAGATGCAGGAAGCGGGCGAGCAGGTCGAGCAGACTGTCGCGTTGCAGGACCTCTTCCCAGACGTACGCCGTCTTGTAGTTGCGCCCCTCCCGGTCGGGAGGGTTGCCGGCGCCGCCGTCCAGGCCCCGGTTGAAGGGCAGGAAATAGGTGGATGAACCCGCCAGCCGCGTGGCCATGTGGGCCTCTTCGGTGTCGACCGCAAAGTGCACCAGGCTGCGCTTGGCGAACACGAAGATGGGTTCGCGCGGGTCGCGGTCGTGGCGGTACTGGTGGATCGCGTTCGCCGCCGTCTGGCCGCTCAGGGGATTCTTCAGCTCCAGTGTCACCACCGGCATGCCGTTGACTGACAGCACGACATCGAGCGACTTTTCCGACTTCGGGCTGAAGCGCAACTGCCGGGTCAGCCCCAGCCGATTGGCCTGGTAGCGGGCCTCCAGTTCCGGGTTCAAACCGTGGGCGGGGCGAAAGAAGGCGATCCGCAGCGTGCGCCCGAAGCATTTGAAGCCGTGGCGCAGGGTCGCCAGCGCGCCATGGGTATCCAGCCACTTGCACAGCGCCTCCAGCACACGCGCGCCGGTCTGCTCGCCGTGCAGCGCTTCCAGCTTCTCCCATACCTTGCCCTGAGTGGCGCGGATGAAGGCCAGCGCCTCGTCGGGGAAGATCGCGCGCTCGCGGTCGAAGCCTTTGGCATCGACCCGCGTGTATCCGTCACCCAGCAAGATCGTTTCGATGGCGGTTTCGAAGGCGGCTTCGGATGTGGACTTCATGGCGTCATCCGTTACTTGTTCGTTCCGTTCGTTTAAGAAACGGCGCTTTCTTTGATCAAGTCGTTGGTGGTATAGGCCTGATCGGTCCGATTTGGCTTGTCGGGATAGCGCAATCGAAGAAGGCCATGCTCCACCATCGGGGTCAGGAAACGCTGGCGCAGCCCGTCCGGGTGACGGGTCAAGAGCTCAGCCAATTGATTGCGCGTCAACCAGCGGTTTTCACAGAGGTTGAGCAGGATCTTTTCCATTTTGGGTGGGGGCAGGTTTCTCTTCCGTCGCGCGGGGGCCGCGATGGCTATCAATTCCGGATCGCCTGTCGGGTCGGCCGCCTTATGTAGGGAGTCCCCCCCCCCACATGTTCGGAGTCCCCCCCACATGTTCGGAGTGCCCCCCTACATGTTCGGAGTCCCCCCCCACATGTTCGGAGTGCCCCTGGGCGGGTAGCCTGTAGCGACTCCAGCGCGCCTGCCCTTCCTGGATCAACGCGCCCTTGGCCACCAGCCCCTGTAGCAGCCGGGTCAAGTCCGCAGCGTGCAATGTACAGATTTGCCGCATGCGGGCGTTGTCCACCGTTCCCTCGGTATCGGCAGTGACCAGTGCCTGCACCTCGCTCTTGCTGAACTGCTCGAACTGGCTGCCGAAAAGCAACTTCAGCCGCGCCAGCGACTCGTCGGGAATCAGGCTGACCATCGGCAGACGCCAACTGACCCGATCCGGCTGTACCTGCTCCTGGACCATCGGCGAACGCCAGTGCTGCGAGGCCCACCCCCGGCGTATCTTGTCCACCCCGGAACCGGCCTTCTCTGCGCCCCCGATCAGCATGAACATGGTTTGCAGCGCCTTGTTGCGGCACTCGCTGACATTGCCACGCAACAACTGGTCGAAGGAGATCAGCAGGGTGCCGGGATTGGAGAACTCGAAGGCATCACGGAATTTTTCCACCACAATGCCACCCTGCCCGCGATAGTCGGCGTGGATCAGGGCATTGACCAGCGCTTCGCGGATCGCCTCGTGCACCTCGGTTTCACCCTTGCGGAACAGGTCGGCGTCGAGCTGGAAAGGCAGCTTCAGATCGGCGAGCAGGCGTTGTGCTGCGCGCAGGTAGAACTGGAACAGATTGGGGTGCCAGGTGCCGTCTGCGGTGAGCCGGTCGCTCCAGCGCTCGGCAGGATCATGGGATAGCCGTTCCCGATAGTCGACGTGATAGCCGGGCACGGCCTCGCGTAACGACTCATCGCGACCAAACATCAACAAACCGGCGAGCGTCAGACCTTCGGCGCCGGTCTTGCGGTCGCGCCGCCAGCCACCGAGCTTGGCCAGCAGCGCCAGATCGTCTTCGCTCAGCCAGGGATGCGTCGGCTTGTGCGAGGCCAGACGTTGCCGATACTGGTGCAGGCTGGGTAGGTCCAGATCCTCTAGCCCGAACCCGTCCAGTATCCGGCTGTCCGCCGGCTCCTCGGCCCGGTCGGAGAGCATGCGGCCGACTTCCTGTTCCGTGCAGCGGTAATCGCCCTCGAAATTGCGTCGGTAGGTGCCGGTCAGCGGGTTTTGCCCGAGAAAGACCGGGCGTTGATAGCGTGATGCCTGAGGAACGCGGATGGCGAGGATCGGCCCGTTCGGGTGCTTCACCTCCGCCAGATCGCCGTCACCGCAGAGATTGATGCTGACCTTGCCCCGGTTGTTGACCGTGTCCCAAAAGGCCTTTTTCAGCTTGCGCGCCTCCCGCACACCGCTGACCCGACCATCGTCCTCCACCCCCAGCAGGATCACCCCGCCATGGCTGTTGGCCATGGCGCTGTAGGTCTCCCACAGACTCTTCGGCAACCCGCCCTGCGCGGATTTGAACTCCAGATCGTCACCCTCGGCCCAGTCGAGCTGGAGGAGGATGTCGAGGGGGTTGATGGGAGCGGGGTTCATGAGTGCCTTGCGCCCCGCAACTCGACATCGGGCGCATCCTCCCCGGTCACCAGTGGCTTGCCGTTTTGCCAGGTCACAGCGTACTGACCCAGACGCCGCTTTTTCTCCAGCGCCTTGGTGACGGCTCGGTGAAGCGCATCCAGTTGCCTTTGCCCTTCAGCGGATGGAATCGTCCTTCGTGAGGCGTTCATCGTTCGGCCTCTTCAATCAGAAGCTGATAATAGACCTGGTGCAAGGTATCGCGGTTTTCCCCGCGTTGCTCGAAAACCAGCACCGGATTTTCCCCATCGTTCATGAAACAGGTGCAGCGATCGACCTGATGGCTGAAATCATCGAGCAGGTGGCGGAGGCTGCGGGGAAAGCGCCGCTCGATATCCGACAGCGGGATGGCATGCCCGCCATGGGCCACGCGCTCGGCGACCCGCAGCTTCGACATTTCGGCGCTGGGCAGCGCCAGGTAGATCAGCTCGACACGCCAGCCGTCTCGGCGCATAAGATCTACCAGTCGCATATAGGTTCGCCCCGCCAGGGTGGTCTCGAAAGCGAAATCCTCGCGCGCCCTGACCCGCACCTCGATCTCGCGCAGGAAAATCCGGCTGGCTGCCAACAGTTCGCGCTCGGGGGCGAGCGGCGCAAGCCCGGCGGCGATCAGGTCGGCGTTGATGAACCGGGAACAGCCCGCAACCGTGGGCAGGTATTCCAGCGCGAAGGTGGTCTTGCCCGCGCCGTTCGGGCCGGCGATGATCCAGCAGGTCGGGGTCACCCAGTCATCTCCTCCAGCAGGCTTTGACGGTTGACGACTTGAACCCGTGGCGCAGCGTCGCCAGTGCGCCATGGGTGTCCAGCCACTTGCACAGCGATTCCAGCACGCGCGCCCTGGTCTGCTCGCCGTGCAGCGCTTCCAGCTTCTCCCAGACCTTGCCCCGGGTGGCGCGGATGAAGACCAGTGCCTCGTCGGGGAAGATCGCGCGCTCGCGGTCGAAGCCTTTGGCATCGACCCGCGTGTATCCGTCACCCAGCAAGATCGTTTCGATGGCGGTTTCGAAGGCGGCTTCGGATGTGGACTTCATGGCGTCATCCTTTACTTAGTAGTTATTTTAGTTAAGGTTAGCCGCTTTTATTTAACTTAAAAAGAGCCTTAGGTAAGGTTCGAACGAGTATATCCTGCCCCGTTGCTGGCCGGTGATCTCCGTCAATATGCCTTTTTCAATCAGTGACTTGATCAAGGAATTGGCAGTTGGAGTCGAGACCCCCAAGGCCCGTTCCAGGTCTGCGGCCTCGATGACCGGCTTGCGATAGAGCAGATTCAGCGCCAAGCGCGCACTGCCCGCCCGCTTGCCCAACGATGCCGCCGTCTGCTCGGCCTGAGTGCGCAGGGACAGTATCTGGCGAAACACGTCCCGCCCCTTGGTAGCCGTCTGGGCTACACCGTTGAGAAAGAAGCGCACCCAGTGGATCAGATCGTTGCTCACCCGCACACGCATCAGCGCGTCGTAATAGCTGGCCCGGTTGCGCTCGAAGAAATCAGACAGGTACAGCGACGGTTTAGCCAGCAGGCCATGGCTGATCAGGTAGAGCGGGATCATCAACCGCCCGATCCGACCGTTACCATCCAGAAAGGGGTGTATGGTCTCGAACTGGTAATGGCTGATGGCTGCCCTGATCAGATGAGGCACCACCACGTCCTCGTTGTGCCAGAACTTCTCCAGATCACCCATCAACTCCGGCACGCTGTCGTGATGAGGCGGAATGAACGTGGCATCAGCCAGACTGGAGCCACCGATCCAGTTCTGGCTTCGGCGGAACTCCCCCGGCAGCTTGTGCTCACCGCGCACTCCTTGCATCAGAATGGCGTGGGTCTGCTTGAGAAGACGATTGGAAAGCGGCAACGTGTTCAGCTCCGTAGTGGCCGTGTTCACCGCCTGCACATAATTGCGCACTTCCCGCCAGTCATCGCGTTTGTCAGGACGAATCTGCTCCTCCGGCATCAGCGCCTCGTCGATGCCGGTTTGCGTGCCTTCGATCTTGCTGGAGGTCTGAGCCTCCTTGACCACATGCATTTCGATAAACAGGTCAATATCCGGCACGATCAGAGAAAATGCGTTCAATTCACCCAGCGCGCGGGTGGCCTGCTCCAATAGCGCATTGATGGTGGGGTCTTCCCAAGTCCAGTTATGGTTGACCAAAACCGGCTCGAAGCTCTTGTATTGATAGCGCTTTACCCACTGGCCCGCCTTGAAGGTTTCAAATTTCATAAGCTCATTGTCTCCAGCGGGATCTGGCCGGTGACGGCGGCGGTGATCAGAGCGGCGCGTCTTTCTGCCAGCAGCTCGAGGGAGTGCTGGATCTCCGCGCGAAGTGGCTCCGAGATATCGAGCGACTGCCTTATGCGGTCGCAAATTTCGATTTGCTCACTTCTTGGCGGTACAGGAATCTTCATGGTCGCCAATTGCTCACAGGTAATAGCTCCCTTGGTGCTGCCTGCTCCATCGCTATCGCTGCGAAGAAAATTGTACGCATGCCCCAACAAATGACATAAGTATTCAGTGTCGAGCTCGCGTGAGCGTGGCTTGATGAACGCAACGTGCTGGTTGATGGTGGCTTCGATTCCCAACACTGCGGCCATCCCTCGGGTCTTACCTTGGCCAGTGATCCCGACGAGCACGGCGGGCGGTTGAAGCTTTGGCAGGTGACATTCGCGCAGGGCTGTCTCTGTCACAAATCGACTTGCGTCAGTGACCGGTGACACGTTGACAACTGAACTGTTTAGCCAAGGGTAGCCATCGTCGTCCCAATAGTCGGCGTTCTCGACTGAAGGAGTTGAGCCATTTCCTACGATTGCCAAGTATTTGATCGGCCGAATCCTCCAATGCGCCGGAATCTCGCCCAGCCATTCCTGGCCGGAGGGTTTGAGCGGGGCGTTGGAGTCGAGGCCGCGGGTGACGACGCGGCTGATGAGGGCGGCGCGCTTTTCTTCCAGCAGCGTCAGCATGCGTTCCTTCTCGGCGATCAGTCCGTCGATGCGGGCGGTTTCGCGGTCGAGATAGTTGGCGATAAGGCGCTGCCGCTCCTCGTTCGGGAACGGCAACAAGATCGAACGCAGATCGTCGGCTGACAGCTCCATGAAGGTCGAGCCGCGCCCCAAGGCTTCCAGTGCCGGTCGCAAGTGAATCAGGCTGTAGAAGTAGAAGCGCTCGTCTACACCGTCCAGCTTGGTCAATAGAAAACAGCCCTGATTGCAGGTCGACGGCACACCAAGAATTGCAGTCTGCCCAATCGGGGCACGCTTAGAGAGGACAATTGAACCCGGTGGGGCGAGGTTGACCCCGCTGTTCTTGTAGCCCTCTTCGGTGATGCGACGGCGAGTTTCGCGGACGTAGCGACCCGAGAGCTTGCCGAGATCTTCCGGCGTCACCCAGTTGATATCGCCATTCCAGTACTCTTCAACGCTGCTCGAAGGCGTCGCCCCCGACGTGGTTTGGAATAGAAAGCGAAGGCGCCGCGCTTCGAGGCCGACAGGAATAGAGAGCGTCACTCTGTCACCTCCCGCAGCAAGCGCAGCATCCGCGTTTCCACCATCCAGGCCATGAGTCGGCCAGTCAAACAACGGTCAAAAAAGCCAGAGGTTTGCAAAGTATTGAAATCATGAGACTTGTCTTGACGGCAGTCCCTTGCGAATGGGTACCCAGTCAAATGACCGTCAAATAAGATTGCCGTGCTCATCTGGCCCACCATGGTAGGTATTTCATGTACTTTCGCCCGGCTTCCTCGTCATATGGAACAATCAGCTTCGCTTCGAGGGTGTCCCTGATGATGCGGGAGACCATGGAGCTGTTCTTTTCGTCGATGCCGAAGCGCTCGCGCAGGGTGGTGTTGGTCATGTGGTCCCGCTGGACGTAGCGCAGACAGGCGTGCAGATAGCAGGCGCGGATGCGATCGGCCTTGTCCATGTCCTTGAACGCCCGGTGGGCGAACAACACGGCGCGGGTATGTTCCTGCGTGGTTTCGAACAAGGGGGCAGGGAGCTGGTAGAGCTCGGTCTGGGAGACCACCTTGTCCACGCCACTGCCACGCTCCTCGCAAACACCGATGCGGCGCATGAAGGAGGCCAGCGCTTCGTTGCGGGAGCGTGGAGGGCTGTCGAGAAAGCGGTCGGTCTGAACCAGCGGCAAACCGGGATTGGTGACTTCCATGCGGCTGGCGAAAATTTCCACCATGGGACCAGTACCTGTCTGGTGGAAATCCTGGTGGATCAGGGCGTTGGCCACGAGCTCGCGGATCGCCAGTTCGGGGAACATGGGCACCTGCTTGCGCAGGGCCCGGCCGATGACCTCGTTGCTGGGCAGCAGCTGGGTAATGAAGCCAATCAGCCCATCGAAACCGGCCGCGTACCCCTTGCTGCCTTCCTGCTCGCGCACGGTTTCGACCCGCGTTTCACCCTTGTAGAGCACGACCCGCACCGCTTTACGGGCCAGAACGCGGAAGTCGGCCAGGCGCTTGGCGAACAGCACGGCACCCAAATTGGTGATATTCCATCGGCCGGCGTTGCCGCGTGCGACGAGGGTGTCGGCCTCCAAAGCTGATAGGATGGCATCCCGTCCCTCGGGAAGCGGCAGGGAAAGCAAGTCGAAATAGGCCGGGTAGTCCAGCAGCCGGAGCACCTCTTCGGCGGCAACGTCGTCGGCGGCGATCTCCCTTTCGAACGGGATGCGGTCGAATACCCGCCACAGCTCCCGCTCTTTCTCCGGAAAGTCCTTCAGTTTCTTCTTGTAGGAGCCGACGCGGATGAACTCGGTGCCCTTGAACTGCACCGGATGACGGAACGCCGCGCCGATCTCCAATAGCACCACGCTTGCGCCCTCCGCCTGCAGTGTGTGGAAGCGGAAGTTGATCTTGGGTGAGAGCAGGCGCAGCAGCCAGCTTTCCAGCTCCTCATTGCCGATCTTGACGGATGCCGGGTCGAAGGTGGTGCCGAGAATATCGTGGCTCTTGTCATCCAGACCCCATACCGACCAAGCGCTGACCTTGCCAGCCAGCGCGGCGGAGTTCGCAAGGGCAGAAAGGTATTCGCCGATATCCTCCGGATCGGCGCGGTTGTGCTTGAACTCGACCCACTCGGTTTCGCGAGGCAGTTTGCGCAGCTCGGCCAAGATGCCGCGCATTTCGTCTTCCGGGCGGCGAATACTCACTCCGTCACCTCCCGCAGCAAGCCCAGGATCCGTTTTTCCACCTCGGCCAGCTCGGCATCGATCTCGGCCAGCGGCCTTGGCGGCTGGTACCGGAAAAACACGCGGTTGAAGTTGATCTCGTAGCCGACCTTGCCTAGGCGTCCGTCCTGCTCGTCCCTTGTCTCGCGATCGATCCAGGCATCAGCCACATAGGGCCGTACCTCGCGCAACACGTAGCTGACGATGTCCTCTTTCAGCGGGATGTTTTCGAAGTCCTTCAGCGCCGGGTCGGGTTCGTACTCGATGTGTTTGCCCTTGCCGTCGGGGTGCAGGCCCAGCAGGACATGGAGCTCATCGTTGGTGATGTCGGCGGGCAAGGTCTGGCCGGGGAACAGGGCGGATCGGTCCAGCGGCTCGACCTTGTGGTGCCTGGCAATGACCGGCGCGGCCTCGGGGTCCACTATGGTGAAGCAGTCGCGGAAGATCTTCTTCTGCGCCGCGCCCTTGGCGCCTTTGGCCCAGCCTTCGACATCGTCCGGTAGGGTCTTGAACACCTGCTGTACGGTATCCCAGGTGTCGTTCCAGTCCAGCAGCGGCTCGGTGCCGAGTGCGTCCTGCACGGCCTGCAGGGCGTCGAACAGCTCGGGACAGGTGTTGAGAAAGCGTTCGCGCGCGTCTTCTGTGATCTGGAAGCGCAGGCGCAATGGGCGCAGCACGGTGATGCGGCGATAGCCGAAGTCGCCGTTGTCGAACACGCGGCTGGTCTGGCTGTTTTCCATCGCGCCGTGTTCGCGGGTGATGGTGTCCAGCGCGGCCTGATCCAGATAGCGGCGCTTGTCGCCCAGGCTGCGCTTCATCGGCGTGTAGCGCTCGCGGGCGTCGATGAGCTGGATCTTGCCCTTGCGGTGATGGCTCTTCCGGTTGGTGACCACCCAGATGAAGGTTCCGATGCCGGTGTTGTAGAACATCTGCTCGGGCAGGGCGACGATGGCTTCGAGCTGATCGCGCTCGATGATCCAGCGGCGGATCTCGCTCTCGCCGCTGCCGGCGCCGCCCGTGAAGAGCGGCGAGCCGTTGAACACGATGGCGGTGCGCGAGCCGGGCTTGTCGCGGTCGCCCGCTTTGTAGTCCTGGAACTTGCTCATCATGTAGATCAGGAACAGCAAGGCGCCGTCGTTGATGCGCGGCAGCTTGCCGCTGTAGCCACGGAAGTTGGGCCAGCGGTCGATGATCTTCTTTTCTGCCTTCCAGTCCACGCCGAAGGGTGGGTTGGCCAGCAGGTAATCGAAGCGGTGATCCGGGAACGGGTCGTCGGTGAGGGTGTTGCCCAGCACCACCTGGCCGTCCTTGTGGCCCTTGATCAGCAGGTCGGAGGCGGCCACGGCGTAGGAGCGCGGGTTGTAGTCCTGGCCGAAGACCTTGACCGTGGCCTGGTCGTTGTGGGCGCGAATCCAGTTCTGCGCCTCGGCCAGCATGCCGCCGGTGCCGCAGGCGGGGTCGCAGATGGTCACGATGACACCGGCCTGGGTCAGCACGCTGGTGTCGGGCTCCAGCAGCAGGTTGACCATGAGCTGGATGACTTCGCGCGGGGTGAAGTGATCGCCGGCCGTTTCGTTGGCGGCTTCGTTGAAGCGGCGGATCAGGTCCTCGAACACCAGACCCATGGTGATGTTGTCGACCTTGCGGGGGTGCAGGTCGATCTCGGCGAACTGGGCAACCACTTGATACAGGCGGTTGGACTCTTCGAGTTTCTCGATCTCCTTGTCGAACTCGAAGCGCTCGAAGATCTTGCGAATGTTCTCGGAGAAGCCAGCGATGTAATCGGCCAGGTGGCGGCCGATGTTGTCGGGGTCCCCCTTGAGCTTCTGGAAATCGAGCTGGCTGTGGTTGTGAAAGCCCAGCGGGGCGCCGTCCTCGCCCTTGGCCAGGTGGTTGAGGATGGCGTCGATATTGGGGATGCCCTTGCTGCTCAGCTCGGCGTAGCGCTTGAGCACGGCGGTTTTGCTCGGCGCCAGTACGGCATCGAAACGGCGCAGCACGGTGAGCGGCAGCATCACGCGCTCGTACTGCGGCGGGCGGTAGGGGCCGCGCAGCAGGTCGGCGACGGACCAGATGAAGTTGGCGAGTTGTTGGAAGCTGGCGCTCACGGGTGCGTCCTGGACTGCAATGGGTTTTGTTGTGTGGCGACCGACCATGTCGAGCCAGTGGTGATCGATAGAAAGCTTTGATGATATAAGCAAACGGGGACAGTGCGGCCTGGCAAGGCCGCACTGTCCCTGGTTTCCTGCTCAGAACAACCGGTTGAGCCCGTTGAGGGCGGCGACGCGGTAGGCCTCGGCCATGGTCGGGTAGTTGAAGGTGGTCTCCGTAAAATAGCGCAGGCTGTTGGCCGAGCCCTTCTGCGACATGATGGCCTGGCCGATGTGGACGATCTCGGCGGCCTGGGCGCCGAAGCAGTGGATGCCGAGGATCGCGAGTGTCTCGCGATGGAAGAGGATCTTGAGCATGCCAACGGTGTGGCCGGTGATCTGGGCGCGGGCGATCGACTGGAAGTCGGCCTCGGCGACCTCGTAGGGGACTTGGCCGGCAGTCAGCTCGCGCTCGGTGCGCCCGATCGAGCTGATCTCCGGGACCGTATAGATGCCGCTCGGGAATTCTTCGATCAGCGACCAGTCGCTTTCCCCGTCGGCGATCTGGGCGCCGACGAAGCGGCCCTGGTCGTAGCTCGCGCTTGCCAGCGCCGGCGCGCCGACCAGGTCACCGACCGCGTAGATGTGCGGCAGAGCGGTGCGGTAACGCTCGTCGACCTCCAACTGGCCGCGGCCGTTCGGCACCAGGCCGATCTCCTCCAGGCCCATGTCCCGGGTGTTGCCGCTGCGCCCGTTGGCCCAGAGCAGGACCTCGGTCTTGAGTTTCTTGCCAGAGCGGCAGTGCAGCACGACACCGTCGTCGCTCGGCTCGACGGCCGTGTAGGCCTCGTCGTTGCGGATCACGACCCCGCCGCTGCGCAGGTGATAGGAGAGGGCGTCGGTGATCTCGTCATCGAGGAACGACAGCAGCCGGTCGCGGGTGTTGACCAGATTCACCTTGACGTCGAGGTTGCTCATGATCGACGCGTATTCGCAGCCGATGACGCCGGCGCCGTAGATGGTGATCGAGCGCGGCGTGTGCTGGAGGCCAAGGATGGTGTCGCTGTCGAGGATCCTGGGGTGGCTGAAGTCGATGTCCGGCGGATGATAGGGGCGTGAGCCGGTGGCGATGACGAAGTGGCGCGCCGCGAGCTCCTCGGTGCCCCCGCCGGGGCGCTCCACGAGGATCCGCTCCGGCGCGACGAAGCGGGCGCGACCGAAGACTAGCCGTACCCGGTTGCGCTGGTAGTAACGGTAGCGGGTGCGGACCTGGTCGTTGATGACCCCATCGGCGGCCCGCAAGAGGTCCGGAAACTCGACCTCGAGCTGATTGCGGGTGCGCTGGAAGAGAGGGTTGCGCCGGTAGTCGGCGAGCATCTCGATCGAGTGGCGCAGCGCCTTGCTCGGGATGGTGCCCCAGTGGGTGCAGCCCCCGCCGACGCTCGTGTGGGCCTCGACGACGGCGACCCGCAGACCGGATTTGGCGAGCTTCATCGCCGCCCCCTCACCGCCAGGTCCGGTGCCGATGACGATACAGTCGAGTACATTGGTGGACATGGGCGGTTCCTGATCGGGGCGGGGAGGGATTGGCCCCGGCCTTCGGTACGACGGCTCGCGGGGCGGCTTCGCCGCTAGTCTACCCCTTGCTGCGCGCTCTCTGGTCGCGAAGCGCTGCTTTGCCCCATTACTGGGACTACGTCTCGCCTTCGAGCGGCAAACCGGGCCAGACGACGTTTTCTAGAAAGCCGATTCCGATTGCGCTCCAACCTCGGTCTCCTTGGGCGGTCGTCCCGGGGACGCCTTCCAAGTGCGCCGGCCAACCAGGGCGGCGATCTGGCGCTCGAACTGGGGGCGACCGATGACAAAACCGCCATTGGTGCCGTCGCGCAGGCGTTGGAGCAGCTCGATGTCGAGTTCGTCGGTGAACAACCAGCGATAGACGGCCAGGCGCGCCTCGTCAGAACCGCCGAGGTCGCGGTACAAGGGATGCGGCGTGACCACGGGGTCGCACGCACCCAGGGCATTGGCCCGATAGCTGGACCAGGGAAAATCACCGGGCGCCTCGACCATGGCCGCCCGGACCGGGTTCAGCTCGATGTCGCGCTGACAGGCCAACAGATAGGTATCGGCCTCGATCACGGCGGAGCGGAAACGGCCCTCGAACAGCCCGCCGGTACGGCGATAGGTCCGGTTGACAGACTGGACATCGCGTTGCCCGACGCGCTTCCAGGACGAACGGCGATCACCGGTGCGTTTCGACATCCTCGCGCAGCACCGCATCGATGCGTGTCTGCCAGCCGGGGCCGCCGGCCTTGAAGAAGGCCACCACCTTTGGGGAGAGTCCGATCGAAACCGCCTCCTTGGGGGGTGCCTTCTGCGAGCCCCGCGTGTGGCGGCGCTCGTCCAAGGCGGCTTTGACGGCCGGATAGCCTCCTCCTGGGACAAAGACAACATCCTCCCAGTCCTCCGGCCTCGTCGGCGGGCTGTCGGGATCGGGGACAGCCTCGTCAGGCGCGGCAGCGATGGCCGCCGCGATCTCCTCAGGGCTCAAGTTGCATGAAGAAGCCTTGGGTCTCACGCTTGTCACCGTATCGCAAGGAAATGAGGTGGGGTCCTGCCTCCCGTTCCGTCCAGATCAGCACCACTACTCGCCCAGCAAGGAGGCCCAGCGTCCTCGAGCGCTGCTCACCGTAGCCCTCACGCGTGTCCTCCATCGTGAATACCGGCCCGTCGAAGACCGCCTCGGCCTCGGCAAAGTCCAAGCCATGCTTGAGATTAGCCAAAGACGCTGCCGCGCGGGGTCGGCTTGACCGGTTCGTTAGGTGACTATGCGTGATTGCAAGACCTGGCCCCCTCCTAGTGGCGCTTGTCACGGGGCGGCTAATGGGTGACCCCATGACCCCATTCTTCCTCTCGCCGGCCGCAGTTTGGCGTCGCGGCTGGCGGGCCTGTTGGGCGATCAACCTTTCAGGCTGCCTTGGCAACGCCTTCGACATCGGATCGCTTGCTTACGCCCAAAACCTCAATGCCAATTAGGTGGCCTTCGGCGTCGTAGTCTCCGTTAATGCCTGGCTCAATCTCGCGGGTGGCGGCGATTTCGCCCCGGGCGATCTCGAAGTAAGCGGCATCGGCGATAGGGTCAAACTCGAGTTTCATGGGCGGATTCTCTTAACTTTCGAAAAACGCTGTGATAATCCGAGGGGGTTTAACCGAGTCATTCACCACAACCCTGAGTGTTCGAGATCCGCGCTGCGGAACGTCGTAGCGCAGATGACGTTGCATCTGGATCAACAAGATCCGGAAAAGTTTCCCGTGGATTCTGTATGGCTTCCGAGATCCATTGAAGATCAATGCCGCGTCGAGCGCAACGCTTCCGAGCATGTCCGGTGACAGTGAACTTCACAACGGATCGCGACGATTCTCACTACGCCCAACGCCACGCTCAGCCGAGGCGGTTGAGCGAGAGCGAAACCGGCTTCGGCTGGAGCACCGTGTTGGCCGAATCTAACATAGTGTGTCCTTATGTGCTGCAGCACATAAATGTGGGAAAGCCGCTTGTCCGGTTCTGAGAGGGGCCGGGTCGCAACTGGGACCACGGGCGAGATCATGTGGCACCGCCGGGAAACCAGGCGGCCAACAGAGAACACAAACATCGCCCTACCGTCCGGGGAGTGCCCGGCCTACTCAAAACCCCTCCTTCACGCAGCACCGGGGTCCCCGATCGTGCATCAGCGGCCTCGCGCTCGCTGTTGTCAGCCCGGACCGGCGGCGAAGGGCGATTCCAGGCCGAGTACCCGTGCGGCGTTGCTCAGGCGGCGATCGAAGCAGGCGAACTGGACCGGTTCTGGACTTGCGTCGGACAAGATGTGCGCTGCGGCGAGTTGGACACTGTCGTAGGCACGCAGGGCGAAGGTGTCGGCATACTCGCCGGCGCGCTCGACGAGTGTCTGGGTGACCTCGACGATCGCGTAATCGCTCCAATCCGCGCACAAGCGTTCACGGACGGTGGCGATGGCGTCGGCATCGGCGGGGGATTCGCGCGAGCGCCTGGCCAGTGCGGCCATCGTTTCGGCCCAAGCGATCCGGCAGACCGCGGTTGCTGAGACGGTTGCCACCGCGGCGAGCATCTCGTCGGTAAACGCCTCGCGAACGTAGAGCTTGACCAGTGCCGAGGTGTCGCAAAACAGGATCAACCGCGATCCTCCGAGACCATTCGGCTGACGGGGGTGCCCTGCGCGGTCAATTCGATCGGTGCCGCCGGCTGCGGTTTGCGGCCGCTCCAGGACAAGGCACCGCTCGCGATTGGCGCACGCAGGCCCTCAGCCGTGTCGGCCGGGATCCCGACGATACGGGCGATCAATCTGTTGTGCGCGGTGACCTCGATCGGCTCCCCGGCTTGGGCGCGGGACAGGATGCGCGAGAGATGGGCCTTCAGTTCGCGGACGGCGACCTGCATGGTCAGTGACCTCCGATAAGTTGTGGTCACAATTTTAGCGTATTTTCTGTTTTTGTGGTCTCTCGCTCGGGCTCGCAGGTGACGATGAGCTTGCAGGCCGCACCGTTCGCAAAGCTGGTACTGGCGCAGTTCGTGCGTCACAGCACCCTACATAGCGGAATTTGGCGGTAACGCGTCGGCTGCGGGCGGCTTTCACGGCAACCTGGAGTAGCGGGCTTAGGCTGGAACAGCTCGAAGATCCGGACGCTGATCAGTCTGAGCTGTTTGTCGTCGTTGAACGTTCCGAAGGGCGACTTGTTCGCGGGCTATCGCAACCGGCTGTGGCAGTGGCGCAGAACACCACTGCGCGGGCTCCCTGTCACCACGATCCTCGGCCCGCGATACACACTACAGCCGCGCTGCCCCCGCATCTCGCGGAAGATATTTTCTACTCCTCCGTCGCTTCCCCCACCGCTCCCCGGTACGGGCTCGTCCAACCTTATTCGTTAGGTGACTGACTATGCGTGATTGCAAGACCTGACCCCAGGACCTTGCAGGACCTTGCAGGACCTTGCAGGACCTTTGCGGCGCGTGCTGCCGGGCCGCCCGCGTCAGCGGCGCTTCGGCAGCATGCGCTCGGGCTGGTGCTCTGGTTGGGCGCTGTTGGCTGTTTGATTGCGCGCTACCTCCATCAGCAACCGAAGCGCTTTGTTCACCGACGCGGAATCTCGATAAGACGCGCGCAACATCGGGTTCCAGAAGAACAACATTTGTGCCCTGAGCATACGCTTGGTGGTGCTTGCCTTGGACCGCGTTCGAGAAATCATACTCGGCGCGCATCTCGTCAGTAGATTCTTGACTCATAGAGCTGCCTTTCTTGCTTGGAAGCGACTCTTGCGCTGATGATTCGGATACTGTCCGGTAGTCGTTCCGTAAACACGACCACCACGGTTCGCTCGTGACTCGTCTTGCCAATACTGAGAAAGCGATACTCGCCTTCGGAGTGGTCCGGGTCCGATATCGTGAGTTCGAATGGATCGGAGAATACGCTGCGCGCCTCATCGAAGGACACACCGTGCTTCGCGAGGTTCGGTCAAGCGCAGGTACGGGGTCAAGTCTTGCAATCACGCAATGCGCGATTACAAGACTTGACCCCATCCCCTGACCTTCTGTCGCGCGCCGTCACGGTAGTCCTTGTAGCGCAAGGCAACGCGCTCGCCGTCGAAGTTCACGAGCCGCGCGTCGCTCAGCGCAATGCGGTGGCTGTAGCGCCCGAGGTAGTCGACGACCGTCTCGGTGTGGGTGAGGCAAGGCTTGGAGTAGACCACCCAGTCGCGGGCCATCAGGTTGTCGAGGAGCCGATCGATCTCAGCGGGATCGAGTCGTGCCAAGTGCCCGTCCGCGACGGCGCGGCGCAGGCGGCTGACGCACGCAGGTACGAGGTACGGGGTCAAGTCTTGCAATCATGCAATGCGCGATTGCAAGACCTGACCCCTTCCGATCCCCTTCCGATCCCTTCTTCTGCTTCTTGTCAGTCTTGTTTGAGGTCAAGTTGTGCGACGACGTTCGCTAAGGAGGTTGTGACTGCGTGGCCTTCGGCTTCCTTTGCGTGGCGAAGGTCTTGTAAATCCGCATAATCCTCCAGGGCCTCGGTCAGTGCCCGGAACTCTTCGATGGGGAGGACTGCGTACTCCTCCGAGCCCTCTTGGCCTATGAACTGAGGATGCAAGTTCATCGCTTACCTCTTGGCGTAGACGTGCTTTCGATGCATCACACGGTAGAGGACGACTGTATCGTCTTCCACCTCAAACAGCACCCTGTAGTTGCCGACGCGAAGCCGATACTCAGGTGTGAAATTCGTGAGGCGCTTGATGTCTCCTGTGAGCCCGCCTTCCAGTTCGCTGAGCCTTGTGGCGATTCTGCCGCCGTCCTTCGTCGGGAGGGACTGCAGGTCCTTTATGGCTTGCGGCTTGAGTTCGACCTTCACGCGACAACTGAAAAACCGCCGATCTGTTATTGGCCAACGTTTGGCTCAGGCGATTCAATGCCGCCCCGTATTGAGTAGAATTTAGCACAGAACCCGCGGGGCGGCATTAGATCGCCTGCAGCCTCATGTCAGGCGAATCATCCGATCTTCGAGAGTAAGTCAAAAGGGAAGACCAGACTCCTCCCCTCGATAGATGGCCTCACGCCGATCGCCGCGCGAGGTCACGTGGTCGAGCCCGCCGGCCAACTCGATACGAAGGGGTCTGGCCATGGCGTAAGTTTAGTCGGGCGGTGCTGGATTGCAAGACCTGACCCCGTCGACATCGACATTGCACGCAATGCGCGATTGCAAGACTTGGCCCCGCTTCTTATCTAACCTTAATCTTTATGTTGCATTTGGATATACTCCCGTTGCTTCGGCAAGCCGCTCCTCATAGAACTGCCGCAAATCCGGAGGAGCGTCTCCAAGAAACTGCTGATATTCGGTACGGATGAGACCGTAAAGAAATATGGAGGAGTCGATGATGACGTTCAGCCGAGGAATGTGCATCAGACGACCCTCGTCTAGATGAGCGATGAACTTATCGCGGTATGTTCGCGTCTCTTCGCAAAGACTGTTAAAGGCCTCCTCCGAAACGCCGATGCTGCCGAAAAGGCCCGGCAGGAAGCCGTCTGGATCTGGGACCACCTTTCTCCAGTGATGCTTTCCGTTACGGTCGGCGAAGAGCTTGCACCACTCGAGCACCGCTATATCTATGAAGTTGCCGTTAGCATTGCGCCAAAAGTCCAATTGAGAGACGAAGTGTCCGTCTCGCCAACCCGCGCGATAGTAAGCAGAGTTTCGCACGCAATGACAGCACAGCAGTCCTGCGCCTCGGACCCGATCACGCTGATTCATGATGCAACATAACGCTGCGGTAAGCCGACCCGCGCGCCGCCATGCTTGAGATTAGCCCAAGACGCAGCCGCGCGGGGTCGGCTTGACCGGTTCGTTAGGCGACTATGCGTGATTGCAAGACCTGACCCCGTCCGCGCCGTTGCTAGCCTCCGCCGAAGCTGTAATGTCATGGCCTGCCAAGTCATTGCGGGGATGCTTGGCGATTTCATTGGCATCTCTTTTATGAAAAAGCTTGCAGTTTGATCATTGATCCTACCCTGCATCTTCCATCGAATGATTGTCTCAATGTCAAATTTGGGTTCTGAGAGCTGTATTTGTCGAATCGACTCAACGAAGAGCCCCACGTTGTGAGCCTCACATTTGGCAAGCTGCTCGAAGACCTCTGGATTTAAATTTTCCTTGTGTTGCTCTTTGTACAAATTCAGCGCCTTTTGAGAATGGGCGAAGGAACGCTGAGATATGGAATAGATATTCCATGCCTGCGAATACATGAATTGCTTTAGCTTCCTTCGTTCGATGCCTTGGTAAAATGCGATTATAATGCCGAATATCCCGAGCCCGACAGATGCGTATTGAATCGTTTCCTGTGTTTCCATTCTGATTGAGTCTGTTTTTGTATAACGTTAAGGCTGCCCGCCGCCCGTTGCCGCGCCGGAAGCGAAGCGACGGCGCGGCAACGGGCGGCGGGCCGAGCCGCTAGTTAGGCGGCTATATTTGGTTGCGCGACACCAATGCACCTCCGCCAGAAGGGGTAGAGCACAGCGCGCCGGGTCACTGAAGATTCAGCAATTCCCTCAGTTCCTCATGAGGGACGTGTGTTCTTTTCAGCAGATATCTCAAGTCTGGCTCCAAATAATCGTTTCGGATTCTTCCATCCGCGAAGAGCAGCGCGGGAATTCGCCGTGCGTCGCGAACTGGTTCGGCAATGTAAGGCACAAATAGCACCCTTTCATCAAAGCGATAGGCCGAGTAAGGCACTCGACTCGCCGAGAGGTAGATCTCGACTTTGGAACTGTCGTGATCCTGGAGCGCCTTGAACAGTTCTTCGAGGGCTTCCCGCGACTTCTTTGCACGAGTTCCTGCGGGCTCGTTGAACTCAGCGTCGAAACGTGACATCAGACCATCTTCGCGGAAGTCCGAAAGAACCAGTTCAAGTCGAGTTCCATCTCTTGAAAGGAAGTCCCGCAAAAGGGCAAGACGTTGTACCAACAAGGGACGAGCGGAGATCGCAACGATTGTAACGGTCTTCGCTTCTTTGAAGAGCTGCGGCCAAGGTACTTCGTCAAACTTCCAGCAGTCATTCAGCCCAGAAAGTAACGTCGCATCCTTGAGTTTCAGGCGCTCGCTGACCGAGTCTATCGCGTCTTTCCAGATTTTTGTGCGGAGCAGAAAATTAAGCGCTATGACTGTAAGCAGCAGCTTCGCAATTTCCCGAAACATGCCGGCGCTTGTGTTCCACGGCGCAGCTAAGGTTTCCAAAAAGTTAGCGAAGAGGAAAAGAACTAGGGAAACAACCACGAAGACCAGGGCGGCGACCAAAATCGATGCGCCCGAACCGCTGGTAAGGAACGCGTAGAAGCTGTTTTGTTCTTTCTGCATGTATGCACGTTCGCTCTGTGATGCTCAGTAAGGCGAGAATAAAAAATAAATGCGATGAGGCAAAACTTGGGCTACGTCTGTTTCCTGTCCAAGCAGGTATCGGTACGAGCCTAACGTCGAGCTACCCACAATCGGCGGAGCCTTAGCGGAGCCGATTTCTGGTTGGCGAGTTGTTGGCTGGCACGGAACTCGATGAACCGATTACCTATCATCGGTTCACCGCCGCTCAATAATTCGCAGAAAGAATTCTTTCCGATCAGGAAGGGCGAAGCTGTTTCGGCATAACGAAGTTCATGCCGAAACAGCTTCGCCCTTCCTGATATCATAAATTCTGAATTCTGTCGGCCTCCTTATTGTTAAGGCGGATTCCTACCAGCGATTGGTATTGCCGATTCAGTTTCCTTTCTTATTCAGCCAACGTAGGGCTAGCCCGACCAATGCCGCGCGGGCACCGAGTTGGAGGCGTGCGTCGAACTCGTGGCGCGGTATTGGGTCGGGCTGAGCCACTTGTTAAGCTAAAGATTTTTCAATTTGCCAAGCTGCTCGTGCAATGCTGTGCTGTCGATCAATAATATATGATTGTTATGATGGATGCAGCTTGATATCAAGTAATCAACAACCCATCGATACTTTAAGTAAATGTCACTGTTCGCGTACATGCTCGCTTCTACGCTACTCACGATTCTTGTCAGCGCGCCTTCTTGAACAAAGCAATAAACCATATAATCGATGAATAGCGGGATATCTTTTTCAAGCCCATGCTTTAGGGTTCCATTATGGTACCATTCATATAAGATATTAGATGTTTCAGGTCTGTATTCTTGAGCGTCATGCGTATTGTTGATCTTGGTGATTAGTTCTTGGGCTGATGAAAAACCAAGCTTCCCAATGAGCTTGCTATCCAGGATCACTCGCGGGTGTGTCGCAGATATCTGCTCTAACAAGTATGCATTTACGTAAGCAGGGCCTACAATTTGGCTTTCATCGTTGTTTATATATGCATTTCCAAAAGAAATAGCTCCTCTTAACCAAATTCCCTCCAGCGACAATCCAAATTGTATTTTTTGAATAGCAATGCACAGCTGGCGCAGGTTAGAATAATTCTCAGGCGAATCTAAGCCAAAAGGAACAGAAAGAATTATTGCGTCGCTTATTACGATAGCGCCAATTTTACGTTTAGATCTAATGCGCTTAATTTCACTTATTATTTCTTTTGCCTTATTGAAGTAGTTTTCAATTCTCTTCTTGTCCTCGTCCCTCTCGCTCAATACGAGATTTTTGAAGCCAAGAACGTCGAGACAAGCAACGTAGTATTAAGAATAGTCGATTTTTTGATCCGCAGACATGCTCACTTCGAGGTTTGATTCGCTTAACAGTTGAGTAGACAGAATGTCGGCCTACTGAGATGGACAGATTCTGCCTAGTTCCTCCGCCGCGCTCAATGCGGCCGCCCCCGGTTGGTAAAGACCACACGCTCCGGGTGGGGTTTCTGGAACCTAGCACAAGCTCGTTTTCGGCGCAATGCGGCGGATCTTCTGTTGCTCGAACCCCGCGCGACTGCGCATTGATGTCCTGCCCGTAACGGACCCGAGATCGCGCGATTCAGGGCCTGTTCGGGCCTAGCTCGGTTGCTTGCGTTGGCGCGACGTGCAACGGCGCAGGAACCGGGACCAGCACTAGACAGAATCGGCCCCGACTGAGATAGGCAGAATTCCTCCCGGCGGGTGCCACCGGAAACCGCCCGACGAAGCCCCGCCATCTTTGCTTTCGGAAGAGCTGCCGGCGACGGGATGCCTCGCGCTTCCCGCCCGCCGGAGAATCCGAGTAACGACGGCAACCCTACGCGGGCCAGTAGGCGTCGTCGATGGCCTGTTCGGGGGTGAATGGGCAGGTTTGCGGGAAGGCTTCCTCGGCGAGGCCGGTCTGGCGGGCGGCTTCGAGGATGGCGTCGCCATAGGCGTCCTCGATTGCCTGGGTGAGCTTGGATTTGAGACTCGGGTTTTGTGCCAGATGGCGGCGAAGACGGCGGCGCTGCTCTTTGATCGTCAACTCCCAGCCGCGGCTGCGCAGGGTGGGCTGGAACCGCCATTCGAGCAGGTGCGTGAACAGCACCGTTAGCCGATTCTCCAGCTCGCGCAGTTCGCCCTTGCCCAGGCTCTCGATCTCCTCGGCGATGTGCTCGATGTCGGCCCGGTCGAGTGCTCCGGCGCGCAGTAGCGCGGCCTGCGTGTTTGCCCAGGCGTAGAAGTCGGATTCGTAGGTGTTCGCCATTGGTGTCGCTCCTCGCGGATCTCTTGTGCCCCGAATCTGCGACAGTCATCGCCTAGTCGAGCGACCGCGTCAAGTGGTGCTCGATGTGCGAGGCCGTGGGATCAGCGATCAGCGTGGGGGCGGGCGGTCCGCGTAGGACCGGAGGGCGCGGCAGTAGGAAGTCGACGATTGCGGCCGGGTAGCGGGCCGGCCGCGCTGAGGACCCCAGGGCGCCGGGCCGGGCGCACGAGCCCGGCCGATCGGCGCTCGGCTAGATGGCCCGGGCCTGCTCGGCGGCGTTGCCGATGTAGGTCGCGGGGGTCAGGGCCGTGAGGCGGGCTTTGGCGTCGTCGGGGATCTCGAGGCCGGCGATGAAGTCCGCGAGGGTCTGGCGGCCGATCCGTTGGCCGCGGGTCAGGGCCTTGAGCCGTTCGTAGGGTTGTTCGACGCCGTGGCGGCGCATGACCATCTGAATGGGTTCGGCGAGCACCTCCCAGTTGGCATCGAGGTCCTCGGCGAGGCGCTCGCGATCGGCCTCGAGCTTGCCGAGACCGCGCAACAGCGATTGCAACGCGATGCTGGTGTGGGCGATGCCGACCCCGAGGTTGCGCAACGCAGTCGAGTCGGTCAAGTCGCGCTGCCAGCGGGAGATCGGCAATTTCGACGCCAGGTGTTCGAGCACCGCGTTCGCCACCCCGAGATTGCCTTCGGCGTTTTCGAAGTCGATCGGGTTGACCTTGTGCGGCATCGTCGAGGAGCCGACCTCGCCGGCGACGACGCGCTGCTTGAAATAGCCGAGCCCGATGTAGCCCCAGGCATCGCGGCAGAAATCGATCAGCACCAGGTTGTGACGGACCAGCGCGTCGAACAGTTCGGCCATGTAGTCGTGCGGCTCGATCTGGGTCGTGTAGGGGTTCCAGGTCAGGCCGAGGGATTCGACGAAGCCGCGGGCGAAGGCCGGCCAATCGATCGCCGGGTAGGCGGCCAGATGCGCGTTGTAGTTGCCGACCGCACCGTTGATCTTGCCGGCGAGCGCCACCGCCGCGATCGCCATGCGCTGGCCGCGCAGCCGGTGCACGACGTTGGCCAGTTCCTTGCCGAGGGTGGTCGGCGTCGCCGGCTGGCCGTGGGTGCGCGCGAGCATCGGCCAGTCCGCGTACTGGTGGGCCAGCTCGCGCAGCGCGGCGATCACCGCGTCGATCTGCGGCAGCAGCACCTGGCCGCGCCCCTCGCGGATCATCAGGGCATGGCACAGGTTGTTGATGTCCTCCGACGTGCAGGCGAAATGAATGAACTCGGAGACCGCTTCCAGTTCGTCGTTGCCGGCGATGCGTTCCTTCAGGAAGTATTCGACGGCCTTGACGTCGTGGTTGGTCGTGCGCTCGATCGCCTTGACGCGCTGCGCCTCCTCGACGCCGAAGCCGGCGACCAGGTCGTCGAGGACGCGGCGGGCGTGCGCCGACAGCGGCGGGACCTCGGCGATCCGCGGGTCCTCGGCGAGGGCCTGAAGCCAGCGGACCTCGACGAGCACGCGATGGCGGATCAGGCCGTACTCGCTGAAGATGGCCCGCAGGTCGCTGGTCTTGTCGCCGTAGCGGCCGTCGATCGGCGAGACGGCGGTCAGGGATGACAGTTCCATGGTAGGCGATTGACCTCCTTAAGGTCGCACTCAGGCCGCGGCGAGTCGCCGCAGTACATAGTGCAGGATGCCGCCGTGGCGGTAATAGTCGACCTCGTTCGGCGTGTCGATCCGTACCCGGGCCGTGAAGCCCGTGACCGTGCCGTCGGCCCCGGTGGCGCGGACCTCGACCTCCTTGGCCTCGCCATTCGCGAGCCCGACGATGTCGAAGACCTCGTCGCCGGTCAGTCCGAGCGATTGGGCGTTCTCGCCCGCGCGGAACTGAAGCGGCAGGACCCCCATGCAGACCAAGTTGGTGCGGTGGATCCGCTCGTAGCTCTCGGCGATGACGGCCCGCACCCCGAGCAGCCGCGGCCCCTTCGCGGCCCAGTCACGCGATGAGCCGGAGCCGTATTCCTTGCCCGCGATCACGATCGCCGGTACGCCCTCGGCCTGATAACGCATCGCCGCGTCATAGATCGTCAGGGCCTCGTCGGAGGGTAGATGGCGGGTCACGCCGCCCTCGGTGCCCGGGGCCATCAGGTTGCGCAGCCGGATGTTCGCGAAGGTGCCGCGCATCATGACCTCGTGATTGCCGCGGCGCGAGCCCAGGCTGTTGAAGTCCTTCGCGTCGACGCCGTGGGCGATCAGGTACTGCCCGGCCGGCGAGTTCGGCTTGATGGAGCCGGCCGGCGAGATGTGGTCGGTCGTGATCGAGTCGCCGAGCAGCGCGAGACAGCGGGCGCCGCGGATGTCCGAGACCTCGCCGACCGCGCGGGTCATGCCGTCGAAGTAGGGCGGCTTGCGGATGTAGGTCGAGTCCGGCCAGTCGTAGGTCCGGTGGGTCGGGGCGGCCAGCGCCTGCCAGCGCTCGTCGCCGGCGAAGACGTCGGCATAGGCGGCGGTGAACTCGCCGGCTGTGACGTTCGCGGCGATGGCGGCATCGATCTCGTGCTGGGTCGGCCAGATGTCGCGCAGGTAGACCGGTTGCCCGGCGGCGTCGGTTGCGAGCGGATCGCGATAGGGATCGATGCCGATGCGCCCGGCGATCGCGTAGGCGACGACTAAGGGCGGGCTCGCGAGGTAGTTCATCCGTACCTCGGCATGCACCCGGCCCTCGAAGTTGCGGTTGCCGGACAGGATCGAGACGGCGCACAGGTCCTTCTCGGCGATGGCCTTCGAGACCGGCTCTGGCAGCGGCCCCGTGTTGCCGATGCAGACGGTGCAGCCGTAGCCGACGTTATGGAAACCGAGCTGCTTGAGCGGCGCGATCAGGCCGGCCCGTTCCAGATAACGGGTCACCGCCATCGAACCGGGGCCGAGCGAGGTCTTGACCCAGGGGGCCGAGCGCAGCCCGCGCGCGGCCGCCTTCTGCGCGACCAGGCCGGCGGCAATCATCACACCTGGATTCGAGGTGTTGGTGCAGGAGGTGATCGCCGCGACGACGATCGAGCCGTCGGCGATCTCGACCTCCTGGCCATCGATCAGGGCCTTGGCCGGGCCCTGGTCCGGGATGTTGCGCTCGCGCTTGAGATCGGCGAGGGCGCGCGGGAAATGCTCGGCCATCTCGGTCAGGGCCACGCGGTCCTGGGGCCGCTTGGGGCCGGCCAGCGATGGCACCACCTCGCCCAAGTCGAGCTCCAGGGTCTCGGAGTAGTCGGCCTCGGGGGCGTCGGCGCTGTGGAAGACGCCCTGGGCTTTGGCATAGGCCTCGACCAGTGCGATCTGCTCCGGTGTGCGGCCGGTCAGGCGGAGATACTCCAGCGTGACCTGATCGATCGGGAACAGGCCGCAGGTCGCCCCGTACTCGGGACCCATGTTCGCGATGGTCGCGCGATCGCCCATCGGCAAAGTCGCGATGGCCGGGCCATAGAACTCGACGAATTTGCCGACGACGCCGTGGCGGCGCAGTTGCTCGACGATGGTCAGGACCAGGTCGGTGGCCGTGACCCCCTCGCGCAATTGCCCGGTCAGGCGAAACCCGACGACCTTGGGCACCAGCATCGACACCGGTTGGCCGAGCATCGAGGCCTCGGCCTCGATGCCGCCGACGCCCCAGCCGAGCACGCCGATGCCGTTGACCATGGTCGTGTGCGAATCGGTGCCGACGCAGGTATCGAAGTAGGCTTGGGTGGTGCCGTTCACCGGGTTCGGAAAGACCACGCGGGACAGGTATTCGATGTTGACCTGATGGACGATGCCGGTGTCCGGCGGCACGACCTTGAAGCCCTCCAGCGCGTTCTGGCCCCACTTCAGGAACTGGTAGCGCTCTTGATTGCGCGCGAACTCGATCTCGGCGTTCTTCGCGAAGGCCTGGTCGCTGCCGAAGTAGTCGACCTGCACCGAATGGTCGATGACCAGCTCGACCGGCTGCAACGGATTGATCTTGCTCGGATCGCCGCCGAGGGCCTGCATCGCGTCGCGCATCGCGGCGAGGTCGACGACGGCCGGCACCCCGGTGAAGTCCTGCATCAGCACCCGCGCCGGGCGGAACTGGATCTCGCGATCCGGTTCGGCCTGCGGATCCCAGTTCGCGAGCGCCAGGATGTCGTCGCGGGTCACCGTGACGCCGTCTTCGTTGCGCAACAGGTTTTCGAGCAGGATCTTCAGCGAGAAGGGCAGGCGGGTGCTGTTCGGCACGGCCGCGAGGCGGAACATCTCATAGTCCTGGCCGGCGGCGGAAAGGGTGGAACGGGCGTTGAAACTGTCTGACATGACGACGAACCTGCTGTTGGAGCCGGTAGGGGAAGGTCAGAATTTTAGCGGCATGCGCCGTCCGGCGCACCTGCTGCACTGCAAAAAGACGTGGCCGCACCGAATTCCTACCGTGGCGCAAGGCCGGGTCGTTACGCCGTTCGGCAAACCCCCTCGCATGGCGTCGCCGCGCGCCTGGTCGGAGGCTCTCGAGACACGGCCCTGATCGGTCGGTGCCGGTCCGTTTTTTCGCTTGTCGTCCGCCGGGAGTCGGTCTAGTATCCAGCCTCGTGTACCGTCCAAGGCTGGCAGGATATCCTTTCCGCTGGCGGTGCATCTTGCCCGAGGATAGGACCATGCGGTGCGTCTCTGGCCTTTTCGTATTGCTGTGGGTGGTGGGGCTCGTCGGCTGCGATCAGACAGGCCCCGTGGCGCAGGCGGAGAGACCGCCACCGGGGGTCGGCGTGGCCACGGCCATGCACCGTGACATGACCCCTTCGCTCGAGTTCGTTGGCCGTGTCGAGGCGATTGATGCCGTCGACCTGGTCGCGCGTGTCGGCGGTTTCCTCGCTGGGCGTGAGTTCAGGGAAGGCTCGATGGTCGAGGCTGGCCAGCTGCTCTTTCGCATCGAGCCGGAGCCCTACGAGATCGCGGTCGCCGCCCGCCAGGCGGATCTGGCCCGCACCGAGGCGACGCTCGCGAACGCCACACTCCAGCGCCAGCGCGTGGAGACGCTGGTTGCCCAGAGGACGGCCCCCGAGGCGCGGCTCGATGAGCTGGTCGGCGCCGAGGGCGAGGCGCGGGCGGTCCGCGACGCGGCTCGCGCGGCGCTGCGCCAAGCCGAGATCGATCTGGGTTACACCGAGATATACGCCCCCTTCAGCGGGCGGATCGGGCGCGTCAATTTCAGCGAGGGGGCGGTTGTCGGTCCCGGTGCCGGGCCCCTGGCGCGGCTCGTGCGGCTCGACCCGATCTTCGTCACGATTCCGGTCACGGATCGCGCGATGCTCGCCTTTCGCATGACCCGGGATCCTGCCAGCGGATTTCGTCCTTACCTGCGGCTTGCCGATGGCACCCAGTTGGCCGAACCCGGCACGCTCGATTTCTTCGACCCCGAGGTGGCCACGACCACCGACACCGTCCGGGTCCGGGCCCGCTTCGAGAACGCGCGCGAGATCCTGCTGCCCGGCCAGTTCGTGACGGTCAGCATCCGTGCGGCCGAGCCCGAAAGCGTGCTGGTGATCCCGCAGGTCGCGGTGCAGCAGGATCAGGCCGGCCACCTGGTGCTGACGGTAACGCCGGACAATCTGGTGCAAGTGACGCGGGTCGCACTGGGGGATCGCATCGACACCGACTGGGTCGTGCTCGGCGGGCTGCAGGCCGGGGAGAAGGTGATCGTCGAGGGGATGCAGAAGGTCAGGCCCGGCATGGTGGTGCAGCCGACCCCGTCGAGCCTGTACGACGGAGGCTAACGCATCATGTTCTCCGCCTTCTTCATCTCTCGCGCCCGGTTCGCGATGGTGATCTCGTTGGTCATCATCATCGCTGGCCTGATCGCGATCCGCGCGCTGCCGGTCGCTCAGTTCCCCGATATCGTGCCACCGCAGGTCTCGGTGGCGGCCTTCTATCCGGGCGCCAATGCCGAAATCGTGGCCGAGACGGTCGCCGCGCCGATCGAGGCCGAGGTCAATGGCGTCGACGACATGCTCTACATGACGTCGACCAGCGACAACTCCGGACGCTACCGGCTCGATGTGACCTTCGCCGTCGGCACGGATCCCGACATCGCGGCCGTCAACGTCCAAAATCGCGTGGCGCTGGCCCTGCCGACGCTGCCGAGCGAGGTGACCCAGCAGGGCGTGTCGGTGCGCAAGCAGTCGACGAACATGCTGCTCACGGTGAACCTGCTGTCACCGAACGGCACCTTCGACCGGCTGTTCCTCTCCAACTACATGGAGATCAATATTCGCGATTCGCTGGCCCGCCTGCCCGGGGTCGGCGACGCGAGCCAGTTCGGTCCGCTCGATTACGCGATGCGGATCTGGCTCGACCCGCAGGTCATGACGGCCCTGGGTATCAGCGAGGCCGAGGTCGCGGACGCCATCCGGCGCCAGAACCTCCAGGCCGCCGCGGGGCGCCTCGGCGCGCCACCCGACAACGAGGCCCGGGCCTTCACTTACACGCTTCAGGCGCAGGGGCGGTTGACGGATCCGGCGGAGTTCGAGCGCATCCTGGTGCGGACCAATCCGGATGGCTCGGTGATCCGTCTGGGCGATATCGCGCGCCTCGAGCTGGGTGCCCAGACCTATGATGCAGATGCCTGGATCGATGGCGTACCGACGGCCGCGTTGGGCATCTATCTTTCGCCCGGCGCCAATGCGCTGGAGACGGCCGATCAGGTCTATGCGACGCTCGAGCGCTTGGCCGAGCGCTTTCCCGACGACCTCGTCTACGATATCTATTACGACACCACCGACTTCGTGCGCATCAGCATGCGCAACGTGGTCATCACGCTGTTGCAGGCCCTGAGCCTGGTCATCCTGGTGACCTACGCCTTTCTCGGCGATTGGCGCGCGACGATGGTCCCGGTGCTGGCGATCCCCGGGTCGATCATCGGGACCTTCGCGATCCTGCTGGCCGCTGGTCTCTCGATCAACACCGTCTCGATGTTCGCGGTGATCCTCGCGATCGGCATCGTCGTCGACGACGCGATCGTCGTGGTCGAGAACACCCAGCGTCTGATCGACGAGGAAAAGCTATCGGCCAAGGAAGCGGCGAAACGGGCCATGCAGCAGGTGACCGGGCCGATCGTCGCGACCACGCTGGTGCTCTACGCGGTCTTCGTACCCACGGCCTTCCTGCCCGGCATCACGGGTCAGCTCTATCTCCAGTTCGCGGTGACCATCTCGGTCGCCGTCACCCTGTCCTCGATCATCGCCTTGACGCTGAGCCCGGCGCTGTGCGGCCTGCTGCTGCGACCGTCGCGCGAACCGCGCGGGCCGCTGCGCTGGTTCTTCACCTTCCTCGACAAGAGTCGCGACGGCTACTCGCGTGTCGTCACCTCGCTGGGGCGGCGTTCCTTCATCGCGGTCCTGATCATCGGGCTCACCGGGGTCGGCACCGTCTGGCTCTTCAACAAGGTACCGACCGGATTCATTCCGAACGAGGACACCGGCTACTTCTTCGTCGACATCGCACTGCCCGATGCTGCCTCGTTGGCGCGCACCGGAGCCGTGCTCGCCGAGGTCCAGCAGCTGCTCGCGGCCGAGGAGGAGATCGACCATGTGCTGACGGTGGCGGGTTTCAGTCTGCTCGCCGGCGTTCGATCGAGCGGCGGCCTGGCGATCGCGGTGCTCAAGCACTGGGATGACCGACCCGGCCCGCAGAGCACCTCCGATGCGGTGCTCGCGCGAGTGCAACCCAAGCTGCTGGCGGTGCCGCAGGCGACCGTCTTCGGCTTCGCGGCCCCGCCGATCCAGGGGCTGGGCACGGCCGGAGGCATCGAGATGGAGTTGCTCGATCTGGCTGGCCGGCCCCCGGATGAATTGGCGCAGGCACTCCAGGCCTTTACCCGCAACACCAACGAGCACCCGGAGATCGCTCGCGCCTTCTCGACCTTCAGCGCCCATACGCCGCAGCTCTTCCTCGATATCGACCGCGAGAAGGCCGAGACCCTCGGGGTGCGGTTGTCGGATCTGTTCCTGACCCTCCAGGCCAATCTGGGTTCGCTTTACATCAACGACTTCAACCTGTTCGGGCGCACCTTCCGGGTCTTCTTGCAGGCCGATGGGCCTTTCCGCATGACCCCGGATGACATCAACCGTTTGCATGTGCGCAACGCGATGGGCGAGATGGTGCCGGTCCAGTCGCTGGTCACGGTGACCCCGATCCTCGGGCCGGATAGCACTCGGCGTTTCAATATGTTCCGTGCCGCCAGCGTCAACGTCACGCCGGTCGGCAGCACCGGCGATGGCATCGAGGCGCTGCGCGAGATCGAGTCCACGACCTTGCCACCCGGGTTCGCGATCGACTGGAGTGGTACCACCTTCCAGGAGGTGCAGGCCGGCGGCGAGGCCGCCATCGTGTTGATGCTGGCACTGCTGTTCGTCTACCTGTTTCTGGTCGCGCAGTACGAAAGCTGGTCGGTGCCGAGCGCGGTCGTGCTGTCGGTGGTCATTGCCGGCGCGGGGGGGCTGGCGGCGACCTGGCTCGTTGGGCTCGACAACAATGTCTACACCCAGATCGGCCTGGTCATGCTGATCGGGCTTGCGAGCAAGAACGCGATCCTGATCGTCGAGTTCGCCAAGCAGCTGCGCGAGGAAGGTCGCTCGATCCAGCAGGCGGCGGCCGATGCGGCACGGATCCGTTTTCGTGCGGTGCTGATGACGGCGGTCAGCTTCATCCTCGGCATGTTGCCGCTGGTGCTGGCGACCGGCGCCGGGGCGGCCAGTCAGCTCTCGCTCGGCGTCGTGGTCCTGGGCGGTATGGTCGCGGCGACCTTCCTCGGCATCATCGTGGTCCCGCCGCTCTATGTGTTCGTCCAAGGGGTGCGCGAGCGTGTCAAGGGTGGAGTAGGTGCTGCAACCCTTGACAAGTCTGCGGAATAGCGTCGCGTGCGGTCTCGGCGCGATGCCATCGAACGCCTGTAGGTGATGGTGCTGGTTACCCAGTGTCAGGCTGGCCCGTCGAGAATCCGGGCCTTTGCGTTACTTCCCAGAGAGTAGAGAGGAGCTTTATCGTGTCGAGACATCTCCGTCCCCTTTTCCCCTTGGCCGTGTTCCTGTCTGTTGGGATTTCGGTCGCCGTCTTCGCCCAGCCCGCGGCGGCGGTTCAGGAAAGCAACTTTGGCTTTGCCACCACCGAGGATCTCTATCGTGTGTGCGCGGTGGAGGAGGGCGACGCCAATTACGCGCAGGCGCGGCTGGCTTGCCACGCCTTCATCACCGCTACCGTGCAGTATCATGACGCGGTGACCGATCGTCGCAACCTCAAACGCCTGATCTGCTATCCGACCGGCACCAAGATTGCCGATGGTCGAGCCGCCTTCCTGGCTTGGGCGCGCGCGAACGCCGAGGATCAGGAGCGGATGAGTGAAGTGCCGGTCGTCGGTCTGGTCAGGGGGCTGGCCAAGGCCTATCCATGCCGCTGACCTTCCGCTCTGATGTAAGGGTCGAAGAGGCTTCGACCACCACTCCACCAAACCGGGTGACCACCATGCAAAGACTAGCGACGACCGCCATGATGTCCCTGATCATCGTAGCCGCGGTATCTCTGACGGCTTGTGGAACGACCACCACCAGCCGCTCCGGAAGTGGCGCCCTGATGGGGGCCGCCGGCGGTGCCGCGATCGGTTCGATCAGCGGGAACGCGGGCTCAGGTGCCCTGATCGGGGCGGGTGTCGGAGCGCTTGGAGGCTTCCTGTTCGATCAGCACCAGAAGGGCAACATCGACTGATTCTGGTGCCCTCCCGGTAGCGCCGCATCCGCGGCGCCACGGTCGAATCGGGAAGATCTTGGGGCACGCTGACCCCGCTTGTCGCGATTTCGCAAGGATGTCTCCACGATGATCGAAAGTTCCGAGTCTCCTGGACTCGAATCCCCGCCGATCGCCATCGATCTCGCCCTGCAGGGCGGTGGTGCTCACGGTGCCTTCACCTGGGGCGTACTCGACCGGCTGCTCGAGGAGCCCTGGCTCAAAATGGACGGCCTGTCCGGCACCTCGGCCGGGGCGATGAACGCGGCCGTGCTCAGCGATGGCTTTGCCGCTGGCGGGGCCGCGGGGGCGCGTGCTGCGCTCGGGGCCTTTTGGGGACGGGTTTCCGACGCGGCCCGGATGAGCCCATTGCGGCGCACGCCCCTCGATGTGCTGCTCGGGCGCTGGACCATGGATCATTCCCCGGCGTTCGTCGCCTTCGACATGACCTCGCGGTTGTTTTCGCCCTACGATATCAATCCGATGGCGTTCAACCCATTGCGTGACATTCTCGCCGAATCGATCGATTTCGCGCGCTTGGCGCGTTCGGAGGTGAAGGTCTTCGTGACCGCGACCAACGTCCGAACCGGACGGCCACGCATCTTCCGCAATGCGGACCTCAGCCCCGATGCGCTGCTGGCCTCGGCCTGCCTGCCGATGATGTTCCAGGCCATCGAGATCGATGGTGATGCCTACTGGGATGGCGGTTTCTCCGGCAATCCAACGATCTCGCCGCTGGTTCGCGAATGCAGCGCCGACGACACCATCCTGGTCCAGATCAACCCGGTCGAGCGCCCGGGTATCCCGCGCTCGGCGCGTGACATCCTCAACCGCGAGAACGAGATCGCGTTCAATGCGCCCTTGCTGAAGGAGCTGCGCATGATCGCGCTGCTGCGGCAGGTCGCGGACCCGGGTCACTCCGAAGGCGCCCTGTGGGCCGCGATGCGCCTGCACCGGATCGCGAGCCCGGCGATGCTGGACCTCGGTTATTCTTCGAAGCTCAACGCCGAGTGGGACTTTTTGACGATGTTGCGGGACGAGGGCCGACGCTGCGCCGCACTGTTTCTCGAACGACATAGCCAGGATCTGGGCCACAGGCCGACGTTCGACCTGGATGATCTGTTGGAAGGGATGTAGATCATGGGATTACTTGGCATCTTGTTGGGGCTCGCGCTCCTGATCGGGTTGGCCTACCGAAGCTGGAGCGTGCTGCTGCTGGCGCCGCTCGCGGCCCTGGTCGCGGCCCTGCTGTCCGGCGAACCCATGCTGGCGCATTGGACCGAGACCTTCATGGGCGGTGCGGCGCGCTTTCTCGCCCAATTCTTTCCGCTGTTTCTGTTGGGCGCCCTGTTCGGCAAGCTGATGGACGACAGCGGGTCGGTGCAGTCGATCGCCCGCTTCATGAGCACGCGGCTGGGACCGCGTCACGCGGTGCTGGCGGTGGTGCTGGCCGGTGCCATGGTCACCTATGGCGGCGTCAGCCTGTTCGTTGCCTTTTTCGTGCTGGCGCCGATGGCGCAGGCCCTGTTTCGCGACGCGGACATCCCGCATCGGCTGATGCCGGCCGCGATCGTGCTAGGGACCTCGACCTTCACGATGTCCGCCCTGCCCGGCACCCCGGCGATTCAGAATGCGATCCCGATGCCCTTCTTCGGTACCACGCCGTTCGCGGCGCCGGGCCTGGGTCTCATTGCCGCGGCCATCATGCTGATGTTCGGACTCTGGTGGCTGGGCCGCGCCGAGGCCGCGGCGCGACGCCGAGGCATCGGTTTCGGCGGTCCCGTGCGCATTGCCCCGGATCAGGCCGCCGACGACCCGAACGTGCGCGAGCGCAGTGCGACGGCCCAGTCCTTCGACCCGGCCGAGATGCGCCATGGCCACCGGAGCGACGAGCTCCCGCCGATCTGGGCGGCCGTGCTGCCGCTGATCGTCGTCATCGCCGTCAACCTGACGATGATCGCGTTGGTATTGCCGCGCCTCGACCTGGCTTTCCTGGGCGAGGACCAGTGGGGGCCGACCTCGCTGAGCGCCGTCGGCGGCGTGTGGGCTGTCATCGTAGCCTTGATGACGGCGATCCTGGTCCTGATCGCACTCAACTGGAAACGCCTGACGAACCTGCGAGAAAGCATGGATGCGGGCGCTAATGCATCGGTGCTCCCGGCCCTGAGCGTCGCGAGTCTCGTCGGCTTCGGGGCGGTCGTGGCGGCCTTGCCGGCCTTCGAGATGGTGCGCGACTGGGTGCTCGGGATCGACGGCGGCCCTCTGGTCTCGTTGGCCGTCTCCACGAACGTGTTGGCTGCGCTGACCGGCTCGGCCTCCGGTGGCATGACGATCGCGCTCGAGGCGCTCGGTGCCACCTATATGCAGCTGGCCGGGGAACTGGGCATCGATCCGGCCTTGATGCACCGGGTGGCCGTGATCGGGGCCGGCACGCTCGACAGCCTGCCGCACAACGGCGCGGTCGTGACGCTGCTCGCGGTATGCGGTGCGACGCATCGCGAAAGCTATCTGGATATCGCGATGGTCGCGATCGTGGGGGCGCTGATCGCGCTGGTCGCGGTGATCATCCTGGGAACTCTGTTCGGTTCCTTCTGAGGCGGTCTGAGGCGGTCTGAGACGGCTGGGACAGGATGGCGTCCGCCGATGGCTGCCATCAACGTCGGCTGCGTCGAAACTGGGTGGATTCACCATTCACTCGACCTGTTGCAACGGGCACGGGATGGGACGCCGCTGACGTCCGTCCGAGCAAAAACCAGGGGGAGCTGGCGTGGAGTTGCTTGATAGCGTTGTGCGCATCGATTCGTTCCTGGCCGTGACCATCGGCATCGTCGTCCTGTTCATCGGCAAGCGATTGAACGACAAGATCCGTTTCCTGCGGGAGTTCAGCATTCCCGAGCCGGTCACCGGCGGGTTGCTGTTCTCGGTCCTCTTCGGCGTGCTCTATTTCGCATCCGGCTACGAGGTCGAGTTCGAGCTTCGCGCACGCGACATCCTGCTCGTCTACTTCTTCACGACGATCGGCATCAACGCCAGCGCGCGCGATCTGCTGGCCGGCGGTCGACCGCTGTTGATCCTGCTGGCCATCACGATCTGTTTCATGCTGGCGCAGAACCTGACCGGGATCGGCGTCGCGGCGCTGCTCGATCTGCCGGCCGCGGTCGGCGTCATCGGTGGCAGCGTGTCGTTGATCGGCGGCCATGGCACCACGATCGCGTGGGCACCGTCGATCGCCGAGAGCCATGGGATCGCGAACGCGATGGAGATCGGTATCGCCAGCGCCACCTTCGGTCTGATCCTGGCCAGCCTGATGGGGGGGCCGATCGCGAAATTCCTGATCAACCGTCATAAACTCGAGCCGGCCACCGGCACCCGCGAAGAGGTGCAGGACGTCGGTCTGTCCGAGCGTCAGCGCGAGGCTGGCATCGGCCACTTGGACTTTCTCGGCGCCATCCTGGCGATCCACCTGTGCATCATCGTCGGTTTCATGTTGAACGGCCTCATTGCCGATCTCGGACTCAAGTTGCCGCTGTTCGTCACCTGCCTCTTCGCCGGCATCCTGATCACCAACCTGGTGCCGAAAAACCTGTCGACGCTGACCGGGCTGAAATGGCCAACGCGGACGCCGGCGATGGCCCTGATCGCCGATGTCGCGCTCGGGACCTTCCTGGCGATGTCGCTGATGAGCATGCAACTCTGGACGCTGATCGATCTGGCCGCACCCATCTTCACGATCCTCGCCGCGCAATTCGTCCTCGCGGTGACCGTGACCATCTTCATCCTCTTCCCGTTGATGGGGCGCAACTATGACGCGGCCGTGGTTTCGGCCGGATTCGGCGGCGTCACGCTGGGTTCGACGCCGACCGCGATGGCCAACATGGCCGCCGTGACCCAGCGTTTCGGCGCCTCGCACCGCGCCTTCATCATCGTGCCCTTGGTCTCGGCGTTCTTCATCGACCTGACCAATGCGATGGTGATTCCCTTCTTCCTCAACACCTTCTGACGAGGCGGGGGAATGGCGCGCGGTTTGAACGAGCGGGTCGCGGCGGGGGCGGGCGCCTGGCCAACGCGCCGCCCCCCGCGCTCGGCACAGATCGACATCCTGGCTATCGGACCCGGTCGGGCGAGCACTCCGCCCGGATCCTTCACTCACGGAGCACATTGAACAGATGGTGAACTTCTCGAAACAGAAACGGCTGGGCGCCTTGGCGTTGGTGGCTTGGGGCGGCGCCTTGGGTCATTCCGCGTTCGTTCAGGCGGGGCCGGCGAGCCTTGCCGATTGCGCGGCCATCGCGAACGATCAGGCGCGCCTGGCCTGCTACGATCAGGCCGCGACGCGGCTCGCGCCGACCGCTCTCGAACCGGGCCCCGTGAGCACCGCGATGACGGTACCCGTGGTCCCGCCCGAAGCCGACGAGCCGGCCGAGGTCAGGGCGTGGCCGCCTGTCGAAGGCACGCTGATCGAGCGGGCCTGGGGGTTCGAACCGGACTCCAATCGTTACGCGATCAGTCTGTATCGGCCCAACTACCTGCTGCTAGGCCGGTATTCGGATCGCCCCAACGAGGCCCCCTTCGACGTGCTCTTCAATGCGTTGGATAACCCGGACGCGAAGTTGGACTCCACCGAGGCGCAGTTCCAGATCAGTTTCAAGGCGCGCTTGTGGACCACCGACGACCGCCGTTTCGGGATCTGGGCTGCTTACACCCAGCAGAATCAATGGCAGGTGTACAACGACGACCTGTCGCGTCCGTTCCGCGAAACCAATTACCAACCCGAACTGATCCTGAGCTTCAAGCCCGGGCTCTCGTTCGGCGGGTTCCACTGGGGACTCCTGAACCTCGGTTATAACCATCAGTCGAATGGCCGCTCCGACCCGATCTCGCGCAGTTGGGATCGTATCGTCGCCGAGATCGGCATCGAGCGCGGTGATTTCGCCCTGTTGATCCGGCCCTGGGTCGTGATCAGCGATGGCGGTGACGACAATCCGGATATCGAAGACTACTATGGCCACGGGGATATCACGGCCTTTTACAGATGGCGCGGCAACAGCTTCAGCGTGATGGGCCGGGGCAATGTCGACACCGGAAAGGGGACCGTCAAGTTCAGCTGGATGTCGCCTCCGCTGATCGGCCCCATGCGCGGCTATGTGAAGGGTTCTTCCGGGTATGGCGATAGCATGATCGACTACAACTGGCGGCAAAACACGATCGGCATCGGGGTTGCGCTCAACGATGTCCTCTAGTGTTTGGTACCCGTACCGGGTGCCGTCGCGCGGCCGGGAGAGATGGTCGAGGCGATGAAGCATCAGCCTGATCACGACCCGCATCGTGCGGCCGCCGATTCGGCTCCGGACGACCGCGTCCGCCTGCGCCCGCTGGTCTCGGTCGGTGCGCTGCGCGCGCTGGGCCTTTTCGGCTTTTGGCTGTTACTCACCGGTGCGGCGCCGGCCGATTTGGCGACCGGCCTCGCCGCCGCGCTCGCCGCCACCTGGGCCAGCCTATGGCTGCTGCCGCCGCGTCCCGGTCGGCGCTGGCGGTTGACCGCGCTGGTCCGGCTCGCCGGGCGCTGGTCCTGGCAGGCCGTCGTCGCCGGGGTTCAGGTCGCTTGGCTCGCGCTGCAACCGCGCCTGCGGTTGCAGCCCGGATTCATCGCCTACCCGGCGCGGCTGCGACCGGGTCCGGCCCGCGACACCTTCGGCGCCATCACGAGCCTGCTGCCGGGTACCTTGCCGGTCGGTTCCGACGCCGATGGCGCGCTTGTCTATCATTGCCTCGATGTCACGCAACCGATCGCGGCGCAACTGGCCGCCGACGAGGCGCTGTTGCGGCGGGCGCTGGGCGAGTCCGACGACGATGACTGAGTTCCTGCTCGGCGCGGCCGGCGTCGTGCTGCTGGCGGTGGCCGTGGGCCTGGTCCGCGTTCTGCGCGGTCCCGGCGCCGTCGACCGGATGATGGCCGCGCAACTGCTTGGTACCGGGGGCATCGCGGCCTTGTTGCTGCTCGGGGTCGCGACCGACCAGCGGGCGGCGCTCGATGTCGCGCTGACGCTGGCCCTGCTCGCGGCCTTTGCCGCCGTCGGCTTCGTCAAGATGGCGGCGCGCGATCGCGACCCGGAGGAGGGCGAGGCCCGATGAGGCTCCTGCTCGACCTGTTCACGATCCTGACCGTCAGCGCCGGGGCCTTCTTCTTCTTGGCCGGGACCATCGGCCTACTGCGCTTTCCCGATCCGCTCTGCCGCTTGCATGCACTGACCAAGGCCGACAGCCTCGGCTTGGGCCTGGTGGTGGCGGGCCTGATGGTTCAGGTGTCCTGGCCCCTCGGCGCGATGCAACTCGTCGCCATCTGGCTGTTGGCCCTGCTCGCCGCGGCCACGGTCGCGCAACTGATGGGTCGCGCCATGCGCCGCGGTGGACCCGACCGATGAACCAAGGTCTGACCCTGGCGCTCGCGGTCGATCTGGGCTTGACCCTGGCGGCCCTCGGCCTGGCTGCCTGGGTCATCGGCACAGGTCGCAGCGAGGCCGCCATCGTCGGCTTCGTCGCCTACGGTCTGCTGTTGGCGTTGGTCTGGGTGCGTCTGGCGGCGCCCGATGTCGCGTTGACCGAGGCGGCGATCGGTAGTGGCCTGACCGGCCTGCTGCTGCTCGGTGCGGCCAGGCGACTGCGAGGGACCGAGGCGGCCTTCGACGTGCCGCCGGAACGTCCGCCGCGCGCCCAGCACTGGCTCGCTGCGTTGTTCAGCGCGTTGGTCGCGTTGGCGTTGGCGGGCGTCGTGCTGACCCTGCCGGAGCCCGCGCCGTCGCTGGCCCCCGAGGCCGTAGCCAACCTGCCGCAGACGGGACTGGGCAATGCCGTCACGGGTGTGCTCCTGGCCTATCGCGCGCTCGATACGCTGCTCGAGACCCTGGTCCTGCTGCTGGCCCTGGTGGCCGTCTGGTCGTTGGCGCCGGACCGGGCCTGGGGCGGTCGCCCGCGGCTGTGGCACCCGGAACGGGGCGGTGCCCTGACGCTGCTCGCCCAATTGCTGCCGCCGTTCGGCATCGTCGTCGGCCTCTATCTGTTCTGGAACGGGGCCAACGCGCCCGGCGGCGCCTTCCAGGGCGGCACCATCCTGGCTGCGATGTGGCTGCTCGTGATGCTGGCGGGTCTCGCGCGGGCGCCGACGATCGACGCCCGCTGGCTGCGATGGCTGGTGATTGCCGGTCCCGCGGTGTTCCTCGGTATCGCGCTTCTGGGCTTCGCGATCGCCGGGGCCTTCCTCGGTTATCCGCCAGCCCTAGCCAAACCGCTGATCCTCATCATCGAGACGGCGCTGACGCTGTCGATCGCCGCGACCCTGGCGTTGCTGATCGCCGGGCCACC
The DNA here is from genome assembly GCF_041197575.1 of Thioalkalicoccus limnaeus. Taxonomy (NCBI): domain Bacteria; kingdom Pseudomonadati; phylum Pseudomonadota; class Gammaproteobacteria; order Chromatiales; family Chromatiaceae; genus Thioalkalicoccus; species Thioalkalicoccus limnaeus. The sequence continues at coordinate 48,258 of NZ_JBDKXB010000024.1, forward strand.
GCAGCCGGGGCCGCCGTCCTGAGCGCGGCGACCCTCTTTGGCCTCTGCGGGGCGGGGTTGGTCGGCTTCGGTCTGTACGGCCTCATCATCCATCCCCACCCGCTGCGCAAGATCCTGGCCTTCAACCTGCTCGGCAGCGGCGTCTTCCTGCTCTTTGGCGTCATCGCCCGCCGCGGGGCTGGGGCTGGCCTCGGGAGCGATCCGGTGCCCCAGGCCCTGGTCATCACGGGGCTTGTCGTCGCCTTCGCGGCCACGGCCCTGGCGGTCGCATTGCTGCTGCGGCTGTTCGAGACGTCGGGACGGATCAGCTTGCGGCCCGACGAGTCGGCGCCTGACCAATCCCAGGCCAGCGATGATTGACCCCGGCCCGACGCTGACGATGGCGACGACGGCCGACGGCTACCTGCTGGTGCTGGCGCTGGTTCTGCCGGTCGTCGTGGCCGTGGCGGCACCGCTGGTCGGCGGCCGGCGGGCGGCGGATCTGTTCCTATTGCTGATCCCGGCGGGCCTCCTGGTCGCAGTCGGCATCGTCGTCGCCGTCGTCCGCGCGGACGCGGCGCTCCTCTACCTGCTGGGGGGCTGGGCGCCGCCACTCGGTGTAGCCCTGCGGGCCGATGGCCTGTCGGCGGCGCTGTTGCTGACCTCGGCGCTGGTGATCGGGATGATCGGGCTCTATGCGCGGCCCGCCTTTGCCACGCCGACCGGCACCAAGGAGGCCCGCGCGCCATTGGCCTTCTGGACCCTGCTGCCGGCCCTGTGGGGTGGGTTGAACGCGGTCTTCCTGAGCAATGACCTGTTCAGCCTGTACGTGGCCCTGGAGCTGTTGACTTTCACCGCGATCCCGCTGGTCTGCCTCGACGGTCGCGCCGAGACCCTGGGGGCGGCCCTGCGCTACCTGCTTTTCGCCCTGGTCGGATCGGCGCTCTACCTGCTCGGAACGGCGCTGCTCTATGGCGCCTATGGCACCCTCGACATCGTGCTGCTGGCCGGGCGGATCGGCACCGAGCCGACCGCGCTGATCGCGATCGCGCTGATGACGGTCGGGCTGCTCGCGAAGACTGCGCTGTTCCCGCTCTACCTCTGGTTGCCGCCGGCCCATGCCGGTGCCCCGGCTGCGGCGAGCGCCGTGCTGTCGGGCCTGGTCGTCAAGGCCTCGCTGTTCATCGTCATGCGGCTTTGGTTGGATCTGCTGCCGGGGTTGGCGACGACCTGGGGGGCGCAACTCCTTGCGGCGCTCGGGGCCGCGGCGATCCTGTTCGGCAGCGTCCTGGCCTTGCGCCAGGCGCGGCTCAAGATGCTGATCGCCTATTCGACGGTGGCCCAGATCGGGTACCTGTTTCTGATGTTTCCGCTGGTCGCGGCCCCGGCGATGGCCGGTCTCGGCGGCGCCGACGCCTTGACCGGCGGCACCCTCCAGATCGTCTCGCACGCGCTGGCCAAGGCGGCGATGTTCCTGGCCGCGGGACTGATGGCCGAGGCGCTCGGCCACGACCGAATCGCTGGCCTCGGCGGTCTCGGTCGGGCGCTTCCGCTGACGCTGGCGACCTTCGCGCTGGCGGGCCTGTCGCTGATGGGTTTGCCGCCGAGCGGTGGTTTTCTGGCGAAGTGGCTGCTGCTGACGGCGGCGATCGTCGCCGGCCAGTGGTGGTGGGCCTTGGTGATGCTGGCCGGTGGCCTGCTCACCGGGGCCTACCTGTATCGGGTCCTGGTCGCGGCCTTGGCCGCCGCGCCCGAGCCAGCGATCCGGTACAGGCCGATAGCGCGGTGGCGAGAGCTCGTGCCCTTGGTGCTCGCGGTCTGTTCGGTGCTGCTTGGTCTCGTCGCGTTCGCCCCGGTCGATCTGGTGCCGATCGGTCGCCCCTGAATCGAGATGGATGCCTCCACCGATGAACGAGGATAACGCCTGGTTGCTCGTCGCGAGTTTGGCGTTGCCGCTGGCCATGCTGATCGCCGGCCTGGTCCCGGGGTGGCGACGGCATCTGTCCGCCTGGCTCGTCGTGGCCCCGCTGCCGGCCTTGGCGGCGGCGCTGCTGGTGGTCGAGGCCCCGCCGCTGGTGCTGGACGAGGCCGGTCTAAAGATCGGGCTTGCGCTCGACCAGCCCGGCGCGCTGTTGCTCGGCGTCGCGGCCCTGCTCTGGAGCGCTGCGGGTGCCTATGCCTGGCGGTACCTGCGCGGCGATTCGAGCGAGGGCCGCTTCGTCGTCTACTGGTTGCTGTCGCTGACCGGCTGTCTCGGCGTCTTCCTCGCCGCGGATCTGGTCAGCTTCTACCTCTTCTTCGGGCTCGTCAGCCTCGCGGCCTATGGCTTGGTGGTCCACGATGGGACGCCGCGCGCGCGCCATGCGGCGGTGGTCTACATCGCGCTGGCCGTCTTCGGCGAGGCCTGCCTGCTGCTCGCCTTCGTGTTGCTGGCCGCGGCGACGCCAGGCGAGAGTCTGCTGATCCGCGATGTCGTGGCAGCGCTGCCGAGTTCGCCGCTGCGCGACCAGACCCTGGCCTTCCTGCTGCTCGGATTCGGACTCAAGGCCGGGCTTCTGCCGCTGCACCTGTGGCTGCCTTTGGCGCATCCGGCCGCGCCGATGCCGGCCTCCGCGGTGCTCAGTGGCGCCATCATCAAGACCGGGCTGTTCGGGCTGATGATTTTCCTGCCGTTCGGCGCCGAACTCCCCGGCTGGGCCTGGGGGTTGACCACCGTCGGCCTGGTCACGGCCCTGTACGGCGCCTTGATCGGTCTCTTCCAGGCCAATCCGAAGACGGTGCTGGCCTATTCGAGCATCAGCCAGATGGGTGTCGCGACAGCGATCCTCGGCATGGGGCTGGCGCTGGGCGAGGCGGCCGCGGTGTTGGTAGCGGCCTTTTACGCGGCTCACCACGTGCTGGTGAAGGGCGCGCTTTTCCTCGCCGTTGGCGTGGTCGCCGCGACCGGCCGGCGTCGCCTGTGGCCGGTGCTGCTGCCGACCGCGGTCCTGGCGCTCGGCCTCGGTGGTCTCCCGCTGACCGGCGGCTTCCTCGCAAAGCTGGTGGCCAAGCCCTGGCTCGACGAGGGCCTCGTCGGACTCGTCGCAACCCTGTCGGCGGTCGCCACGACGATGCTGATGGTGCACTTCCTGCGGCGCCTGCTTGCCAACCTGGCCGTGGAACCCATGAACCGGGCGCCGCTCGGGCTGATCCTGCCTTGGGCCGGGCTCGCGGTCGCTGCCTTGTTCGTGCCCTGGGTGCTCTATGCGCGGGTGCTGGCGGCCGCAGACCCGACCGAAGTTCTGACGATGGCCTACCTCTTGGCGGCGGCCGGACCCGTGCTCGCGGGCCTGGCGCTGGGCCTGATCCTCGTACGGTGGGGGAACCGCCTGCCGCCGATCCCCGAAGGCGATGTCGGGGTGTGGGGCGAGCGGGCCGTGCGCGCGACCTTCGCCTGGGGCCGGCCGCTTGCGCGTCTCGATGCCGTCCTGCGTCAATGGCCGGCGGCGGGCCTGGCCCTGCTCACTCTCGCGCTGCTGCTCGGGCTTTCCATGCTGGGCGGTCCGTGATGGTCGGCGTACCAGCCGATCAGCGAAATCGGGTGAGTGCGGTCAGCGGATTCGACGGTTGCTCCATCCCGTCGCGCGATGGGAGTTGGCGGAGGTGGTGTGGGGCCCTCGCGCTGATGCGAGGCGACCGCGCCATCGGCCACCGCCGTGGCGGACCCCTCGTAGTTGATGAAGGGTTGGTCGATTGTGTGGGATCGGCGCCCTGACTGCGAGCCGGTGGCTTCTCTGAGAAGACCCCCACGCCAACTCACCCGCGCTTCGTCACCGATCAACAGCCTCACCGGGACCGAATGTCATGAAAAACAGACCGTGGATCGCGGATTAAGGAGAGAAACAACATGCGATACCTGCCTCTCGCCCTGCTCGCAGTCGCCCTTGGGGGTTGGCAACCTGACAAGAGCGCCGATGCCATGGAAATCCAGCCCCCAGAGCTGGCCACGGATCCGGTCGTTGATATGCACACCAGCCGCATTGCCCTCGATTGGGCGGGTCTCTATGAAGGGTTGCTCGGCTGCTCGGATTGCGCGGGCATCCATACGCAGTTGACCCTCGAACCGGATGGCCGCTTCGAGATCGTGACCAGGCGACTGGTCCGAGGGGCCGAGCCGTCCTCGGCGCAGGGAAAGTTCGAATGGGAGCCGGGCGACAATAGCATCGTGCTCGATGCCGATGGAGACGGGCAGCGCTTTACCGTGGGCGAGGGGCGTCTCGTGCTGGTGGATGCCGGGCAGACGCAGCCGGCTTGGGGCAGGGCGGACGCTACGCTCGCGCAGTCGTCTCCCGCGCAGCGCGATACGCGGCAGGATCTGGGCGACATGCTCGTGGACCATCGCTGGTTGCTCGTCGATGCGACCGATGCGGCCAATCGGCGCATCGACACCCTGTTCCCGAACGCCGAGCGATCGTTCGTGTTCCACTTGGTTGACTCGCGTCTGCACGTTCAGGGCGGTTGCAACGGGTTGCGGGGTGCGTACGGATTCGACGCCGACGGCATGCTCGAGGTGACGGGCAGGGCGAGCACGATGATGGCCTGTGAGGCCCCGCTGATGGAGGCGGATGCGGCCCTCTCGGCGCTGATGGCCGAACCGTTGGAGACGGTCCTGATCCGGGGTCTCGAGCCCAGACTGGTGCTTCTCACAACGGCCGGCGATGCCCTGGTTCTGACGGGAGAGCTCACACCGGAGGCCCGTTTTGGGGCCCCGACCAGGGTGTTCATGGAGGTCGCCGCGCAGACCGTGGAATGCGAAGCAGCGCTGCTGGAGGATGGCCGCTGCCTGCAGGTACGCGAGATCCGCTTCGACGAGCAGGGACTGCGGGTGGGTACTCCCGACGAATGGCAGGCCTTCACCAGCATCATCGAGGGTTACCAGCACCAACCCGGCATCCGGAATGTGTTGCGCCTCGAGCGTTTCGATCCGCCGGCGGGTCCAAACGTGCCGGAGGGGCCGATCTACGTTCTGGATCTTGTGGTCGAATCGGAGGTGGTACCTCAGTGACGTATTACGCCCGTTGATGCTAACGGGTGCATGCGGGGACAGATCGATCAACCTGTCCCCGCCCCCGGAGGTGAGGGCGTTCCGCGCGTGCGAACTGCTCAGCCGACGCGCGTGCCCGTGGACGGCGAGTCCGATATCGAGGGTTGCAGAAGTCATCGCAGACGGCTCGTTGCGACACGCGGCAAGGACGTCCGTGTCAGCTCGACGGCGGGATCCCTCCCGCCGACGGTCGCCGCGACCTGCCTCCGATGACTTTCGGGACGATTGATATGCGTTGCCGGAACAACAGGGCGAGGATCAGCACCGGAGCCTAAAGCAGCGCGATCAAAGCTCCAAAGGCCGCGAATTCCGGCGGCTGAAACCTGACCAGTCGGGGCGCGAGCGGCGCGGGTGGTTCAGTCCCTCGATGCGCAGCAGAGTACAGGCCCAGCGGTGGTCGTTGTACGGAATCCGCGAGTCGGGATAGGCGAAAATGGCGATGTCCCCGCACGCGCGGATGCTGAGGCTCGGGTCGAGCGCACAGCCTGGACTTATGCAGATTGTAAATGTAATTTACAAATAACATAGAAGACCATGGTTCCGTTTCATGATCCCTCGTGCCGCAGAATCACTCGTTCATAGCCTTCTGCGAGGCTTTCCCATCGTCACCTTGACCGGGCCTCGGCAATCCGGCAAGACCACGCTGTCCCGCCACATCCTGTCGGACCGGCCCTATCTCTCTCTCGAAGATCCGGATGTTCGCCGGCTTGCCGTCGACGATCCCCGTGCCTTCCTGGCGCGTTGTCCTGCCGGGGCGGTGCTCGACGAGGCACAGCGAGCGCCGGATCTCTTCTCC
>NZ_JBDKXB010000025.1:0-54079 GCF_041197575.1 Thioalkalicoccus limnaeus
ATAGCTCAGCCCCCTGACGCAGTGCCGATGGCGAATTGTCTCCATCGGCCTATCTTGACGATTTTCGGGGTCCGCTATACACCAAGCCCAAGGTCACCAAGCCGGCAGTGTCTTAATCCCCTTACGAACGGGTCTCTGATTCAAACATATCGTTCGACCTGGATGTCGGCTTGTTGTTTTGTCTTAATCCCCTTACGAACGGGTCTCTGATTCAAACCAGGTTCCGTGGTTGGGCCGCCTAGGCCCACATCGTCTTAATCCCCTTACGAACGGGTCTCTGATTCAAACTCCCTACGTTCAACCCAGCCGAGCCGGCGGATACCGTCTTAATCCCCTTACGAACGGGTCTCTGATTCAAACCTCACTCAATGAGGAAAGACCATGAAAACGATCACGTCTTAATCCCCTTACGAACGGGTCTCTGATTCAAACCGGTCGTGGCAGCCTATATAGATCGGTTCCAGGCGCGTCTTAATCCCCTTACGAACGGGTCTCTGATTCAAACCGCCGTGACTCGTTCGGTCGCTGGGCGTTGTTTGTCTTAATCCCCTTACGAACGGGTCTCTGATTCAAACGACGCGGGGCGAAAATTACAGAATCTGTAAAAACGTCTTAATCCCCTTACGAACGGGTCTCTGATTCAAACCGACCAAGGTGTGAAGACAGGTGTTCTCCGCGCGTCTTAATCCCCTTACGAACGGGTCTCTGATTCAAACACGCGCCGCGACATCGGCCCGTTGGTGGATCGAGTCTTAATCCCCTTACAAACGGGTCTCTGATTCAAACTATGTCACCGAAAACCCCGCACAGGAAAACCCCGTCTTAATCCCCTTACGAACGGGTCTCTGATTCAAACGAGACCAAGCCCCCGGCCGACGACGCCATCGATGTCTTAATCCCCTTACGAACGGGTCTCTGATTCAAACAGATGAACCAATCGACACCACTCGCCGTTTTCGGGTCTTAATCCCCTTACGAACGGGTCTCTGATTCAAACCTTTGTCGCCTGCAATTACCGCGGCGAAGAGTTGTCTTAATCCCCTTACGAACGGGTCTCTGATTCAAACCGCACCCTCGGATTCGGCCTTTAGAAACAACCTGATGGAGAGGGGTCTGAGGATCATTTCAGATTTCCAGGAGTTGGCGTTGCGTGTCCACAGAAACGTCCGAATCAAGGTCGAGGATACGCGGCGATGCGGCCCCTCGCAAGCCGAACCGCGCGGACCAGTGTCAGATCAATAGGACATCGATGGGGGAGGCGTGGTCGTGCTTCTTGAACAGGTCGGTTCCATCGATTCCGCTTCCACGCCCAAGCTGATCGATATCGACCTTTGCGGGCAATGGGTAGACACGAATGTCGTCGCGTCGCGGGTCGATGATGGTGGCGAGTTCGGATAGCAAGGCCTGGATCTCGGCCGGGCGAGCTGGAACCAGGAAGACCGAATATTGGAGTGGGAAGCCCTTGCGCCGCACGGTGCGGTGAACCTCGGCGAGACGCCGCGGATCGCCCGAGATGTCGTACGCGAGGATGTGAAGCTGACTACGATTCGCCGCCATGGTCTATCTCCTAATGGCGTTCCTGGGATGCGGCACGCTGGCCCGTGCTCGAAAGTGACCGTCAGCGTCTCTACGCGGGGTTCGGTAGGGCGTGCCGCGTACCATCGATCGTCTCTGGAGCTCGCCGCATCAGGTCTCGTGGATCAGCCAACGGTGCAGGGTGCTGGTGATCTCGCGGCCGCGCTCGGCGACACGGATATGGCGCGACTCGAAGAGCGAGACCACTTCACGTCTCGTCGGGGGCCGAACGGGCTCCCCATGGCTGCGAGCGGCCATCTGGCGTGATCGAAGCCAGCCGAGGCGCGCCGGCTCCAGATACCAGATCAGGATCTCGGCGAGATCCCGGGCCAGCGTCGGCGGGCCGATCTGGCCCAGCGATTGGCCGGCGCCGAGGCCGAGGTCTTGCAGATGTTCCTGCATCCAGCCGAAAGCCAGGGACCTGATCCATTGGCGTGTCGACAGGGCCACCGCCGGACCGGCGTAGCGGCCGGCACGCAACTCGATCTGCGCACGACAATTCGACGGATCGCGCTGCTCGAGCGGAATCGCCAGTTTGTGGCCGACCCAGTGCGCGGCGCGCCGCCGGTAATTGCGGAACCAGTAGCCATACATCCCCTCGGCCTGAGGCAGCAGCAGGAATTCGGTCAGTCGTTGGTAGAGCTCGTCGTAGGCCCCGGGACGGCCGGTCAGCCGCGCCCTGATCTCCCCCTGCTCATCGAGGAACAACACGCTGATCCCACGTTCGGCACAAGCGAGCAGCGCTGGAGAGCTCCAGCCGACGTTGGTCGCGGTCACGACGCGCGAGAGCCGTTGCAACGGGAACAGTTGCGGCGCGCGCTCTTCGCGACTGATGCACAGCGCCGGTCCGTCGAGGCTGACGTAGGTATCGGCACCCGGGGCGATATAGAGCGGACGGGTGTCGATGGCGGCACCGCGCTCGGCACGCGGGCTCCCTTTCTTGCGAGGGGTGTGGACGATCATTCGGTTTGCCCTCTGTGGTCGCTCGGCCCTTGCCCCACCTGGCCCAGGTGCGCGGCCACGCGGGTCGTGACACGACGCAGCCAGCGCCGCGCAGGTCGGGCGAAGGGCTCATAGGCGCGAAAGAAGTGGCCGCGCCCGGCCTTGCCGAGGAGACAGGCCGACCCGTCTCGAACGAAATGATCGGCGGTCAGCGTGCGGGTGCGGAACTGTTCCCAGGCCCAACCATCGAGACGCGGGCGCAGCGGCTCGATCAGATCGGCGGCCAGCGACGCGCGGCCGAACGCCGGTTCGTGGAAATAGCCGATTGCCGGATCCAGGCCCGCCACGTGGCAGGCCCGCGTCGCCTCGTGATGCAGCAGCGTATAGCCGAGCGACAGGACCGCGTTGAACGGATCGCGCGGGGGCCGACGATTGCGTCCGGCGAACCCGAGCGACTCGGGCAGAAGCACGGCCAACCCGGCGAAGTGGGCCGCGGCGGCGGCCCCTTCGAGACCACGCAGGCTGTCGATCGACAGGGCGGTTTCGCCGCGGAGGCGGGCACGAATGGTCTTGAGGCGGCGGTGCGTCTCGGTGAGCGGGTGCCGCCGATCGGGACGCTGGATGATCGCACGCTGGATCAGCCGGCTTTGGCCCTGCACCTTGGCCAGGACCAGGCGTCGCGACCAGTCGCGGCACCATTCCGGATCGTCGTAACAGCGGTATTGGCCGATCCGCCGGACGGCGTCGTTGTGGCCGGGCCCCAGCAAGGCCGCTACTTTGGACCCATTCCAACCCCCGAACAGGAGCACGCTGACACCGCCGTCGGCGAGCCGGGCGAGCGCCCCGCTCTGCACGCTGACCGAGCTGCGCATCACGATCCGTTCGAGCAAATGCAATGGCACCGTCGTCTGGCGCGCGTTGTCCGCATAGATGGCCAGGGCCTGGCCTTCGAGCTTGAGCGCGAGGTCGCGCCGGTCGAGATACAGGGTCGTCATGGTCGTCAGTCCACGTAGAACCACGGGGGGTCGGTCGGCTTGACCGCGATGCCGAGCGTCCGGATCCGGCCGCGCGGGTCGAGCCGCACGAGGAAGAAACGATCTTCGTGGAGATTCAGTACGGCCCGAATCTGGCCCAGCAGGCGCCGGCGTTCGGCCGGCGTCAGAAAGCACTCGAAGACCGATTTCTGCCGGCCGCTCGCGTAGCCCTTGAGCACCACGAGCGCCTCGCGAAGCCGACCGGGATCGGAGACGTCATAGGCGGCCAGGTGCAGGATTCGCTTGGTCATGGGCGCAGGTTAGCGCCGGGCGGGCGGCCTCGCCGGGTTCACAAGCTTGTGGCGGGGCCGGTGTGTCTCGACTACGACGGCGCCAACCAGCGTGCGATGACGCCGCGCAGCTCGGGCAACCGGTCTCCGGCGCAGACCTGGATGCGCAGATCGGCGGCGCGGCGCCGAACGTGGGCGGGCAACGGCAAGTAGCTGACCAGCATGGCCCGAGCCTGAAGGCCGCCGAGGAGATCGGCCAGCGCATCGAGCCGGTAGAGGGCCTCGGCGCCCGGCCCCTCGCCCTGCTTCCAGCTCTTGGTCTTGCACTCGACCAGATACAGGCGGTTCTCGGCCAGGCAGGCGACGTCGATCTCGTTGTGGATCGGCGCGCCGCGCGCGTCCTCGCGGTACAGCTCGACGCCGCGCGCGAGGTCCTGGATACGCCGCTGCTCGCCGCGCAGCGCGCGCAAGACCCCGTAGACATGCTCCTCGAGCCAACCGCCGTTGACGAAGAAGCGCGCCGCCTCGTCGGGGAAATGCAAGCAACCGCCGGCGACGCGGAGCAACCCCATGCGGGCGAACTGGCCGAGGAGATCACCAAGCGCGCGATCGTCGCGCTGGTCCGCCGTCAGAGGCGGCGAACGTAGCGAATCGGTCGCCTTCATCGCCAACCAGTTCAGCGTGCCCAATGCCGGGGCCAGGCGTGCGTTGTGCGCGACCAGCCAGTCGGTCAGGGCGCGGCGGGCCTCGGGGATGGCTTCGGTCACTGCCGCGCGGCATTGCGCGCCGTGCGCGAGCAGGAAGGCATCCAACCGGATCCGATTTGCCAAGTCGACCGGCGGCCGTGCCCGCGGATGCATCCAGATCAGCCGGTCCTGCTCCGGGTGGATGTAGAAGATTGGCTGATCGGCCGCGCGGAAGACCTCGTAGGCCGCGATGCTCATCGGCTTGGTGCCACCTGTCGCATTCAGCGCGATCCCGCCCGCGCCGACCTCCCGCAACTCCGGTTCGAGCCGGTGCAACAGCTGCGACTGAACTTGTTCGATGTCCCAGGGATCCGTGATCGCCCACCGCTCGACACGAATCCCGCGCGGCTTCAGGACCCGCTCCAGCCAGTCGGCCCGGCGCACCATATCGGGGCTCACGAGCAGGATCACGCGCCGCGGCGCGACCGCCGGATCGAGCACTGGGGTCAAGTTCGGCGTCGGTTGCGCCGAGACGAGACAGAGGTGCGTATGTTCGGCCATGGTCCCTCCCGATGATGGTCATCCGTTCGTCGCTATTGGATCATGTGCCGGCGCGGGGACGCTGCGCGGCCCGGGCCAGTGCGATACGGGGCGACCGCGGCGTGGCGAACCGCCGGCCCCAACCTCTGCCGTGAGCCTGTCAGCCGACTCGCTCGATCCGAAAGGTCTCGAGCCGTGCCCCGCAGGCACGCATCTGCTCGGCCGTCAACTCGCGCCCGCGCAGCTCGGGCGGCAGATCCAGGCTCAGGTGGCGAAACTCGGCGCCCCGCGCGCAGACCTCGGCCGCCAGGTTGACCGGCAACGAGCCGATCACCGTATCGCCGGGCTGAATCTCCACCGGATCGAGGTGAAGAACGAACTCATCGACGGTGATGCCTTCCTCCGTTGCCCATTCCAGGGCACCGGGGTGGCGGGAGACGAAGTAGGTGGTCATCGGCGCAGCTGGCCTCCGTCGCTCGTCACGTCAAGTCCGCCAGAAGGGCTCTGATGGCAATTGCGGGGAAAGGCTTTTCAGACCAACCCTCGCTGCCTCGCTGCGCAGCAGCGGAATCAACGCGGTCTCAGCCCACCCGGAAAAGGCTGCCCAATCGGTCGGCCCAACCGGCGTCTCGCCATGGGCGAGAATCGAACCGTTGCGTCTGAGCAGATGGTCGAGTAGATGGTCGCGTTCCTGCTCCACGAAGGCGCGAACCGGTCCGTCCAAGTGATGGGCGGCCAACTCCCAGGCATCGCGCAGACCCACCTTGAGTTTTCCGTTGGTGGCCGGCGCGACCTGAAGCCCTGACGGCACCTGTGAGGCGTCGAGGTCAGAGGTATCGATTCCCTTCGTGCGCAAGAGCCACTGAGCGGTCCACTCTATCAACCGATAGAGGCGAGCCACCGCGTCATCGTAACGGGCTTGCGCGGCTCGGCGGTGGGCGTTGAGCCAGAGATCCCACAACTGGGCGGGGGTGCGCTTCGGGTCATCGACCGAGCTGGTCAGGCACTTCGCAGCCGTAAACCAAGCGCCGGCCGTCGCGCCGATACGATTGCGATAAATCTCCATCCCCCTGAGTGCCGATTGGTGGTCGAACCTGTCCCAGGCATCCAAAGCGCGACTCAGACCTGTCGCGATCTGGAGCTCGCCGCGCAGTGTCGCATCGCGCGGGGCCGCCAAACCGGCCAGGCCATCGGCCGCCTCGCCGTAGGCGAAGCGGCCCCAAGCCGCGAGGTAAGGGGCCATCGCGCGGCGCAGGCGAATACCCTCGGTGTAGATCGCGAGTCCGGATTGGCTGCCGTCATGGACCTTGATCAGATCGGCGCGCGCCCCGGTGATGATCTGCAACGCGATGCCATCCAACTCGAGCGCGGCCATCACGAGCGCGGCGCTCATCGTCTTGGTGCCGCCCGTGTAGTCCGCGACGAAACGGGCATCCGGAAAGCGCCGTCGCAGATCGGCCAGCGCATCGAGAATCGTGCTGACCGCCAGGTCCAGATCGTCCGACGGGACTTCGATCGTCGTCCATCCCTCGTCCGGGAGCTTGGTCAGCGTCGGTAGGTTCGGCAGACGCTCGACGGCATCGCCGCACCGCGCCTCGATCGGCGTACCCTTCCCTGTCACCATCGATATCGAGCCGGGCTTGCCAGTCGCCGGATCCCGTGCGGAGCAGATGAACAGCGTATGCCGCGGACGGCACTCGCTGATCGCGGTCAGAAGCGGTTGGTGCGAACCACCTACCGTGCAAATGAGAATAACGTCCGACACGAACATGCCCCTCCTCGAATGACCGATCGCCATCTCCACCACAACACCGCTGAACGACCCGCTAGCCGCATGACGAGGCATCCGAGCCCGAACGGAAGTTCGTACAGCCGGGCTACGACGAACTCTTGCAGCAAGATCCCCATCAGTCCGCAGGCGGCCGTCGCACGCCTAGCGGCACCAGCCGGCTTGGGTCCATGCAACCGCCGACCGCATACCAAACCGCAGCGCGCCCGCTGCTCTGTTGGCAATTCACGGAGTGTCCTCCGTCAAAGGCGGGCGCCTCCGGCTCGAGGCGGGATGGATATCATTCCTCAACCCACCCTGCGAGCCTTGTCCGCGTAGCGTTCCGCCCGACCCAAGGCCGCGATGAGGATGCGACTCTGTCGACGCACCCTGTCGATCAGCTCCGCCATCCGCTCGGGACATTCCGAATACTCATGGGCAATGGCGTTGCGGGTCTTCCTGATCTCCAGCCAGTCGCGCACCTGCGGCAGGATCGCGAGTTTCTCCATCAGGCTCAATAGATCCGGGATCCGCTCCGCCTTGTCGGGCTCGAATTCCAACATGGCAATCGTCTTGAACGGCGCAACCAACATGTCCTGCAGGCGGGCGAAGCGGGACGTCAGTGCCTCGTAGCGCTCGAGCCGTTCTTCGTCGGAAAGGGGCGTCGCGTCCCGCGCCCGCCGAAGCGAATACTCGAGATGGTCCGCCTGCTTGCGACACCGCGCGAGATGCTCCAGCAGCAAGCCGACGAGAATCGGGTCATAGAGGGTCATAGCAACAGGCCCCGTTGCTTCGCGATGCGATGGATCGGACGCTCGGCGTCGCCGGGGTAGCGCACCAACAAATCGACGGACACGCCCTCGAACAGGTCTTCCAGATCGATCGCCACCGCCATCTCCGCCGTCAACCGCCCGGCATCGGGCTCCTGCTCCGCCTCGACATAGAGATCGACATCGCCCCCGCGACGCCGGTCCTCGACGCGGGACCCGAACAGCCAGATCACCGAGTCCGGCCCGAAGCACTCGCGTAGCCGAGCCACAGCCAGCTGCCGCTGCTGCTCCGAGATTCGCATCAGCCAAGGCACCGCAAGGGTTCGCGGGCGAAAAACACGGGGGCCAGCCGACAGCGAGTCAGTCGGCCGCCGACCTCGGTGCATGACCAATGCTCGCCGGGACTTTGGACGAACAGGCGCCCCTGTTTCGCCTTCACCAAGGAAGACCCTCGCGTGCAGCGTGCCATTCGATCCCCCGCCAATTCATGTGTCCCCCCGTTCGGCCGACGACGATAGGTCAATCCCCCCGGCGGACAAGATCCCGGCGAGTTGCCAGCCATTGCCGATGGGCACGACCGACACCTCGCACCCCTTCAATGGTTTTTTCTTGGCAAGAACCTTCTGGAGCTTTTCGGGAAGCTGGTCGCGCAGCCGCTGCGCCGCCGGATTGAATGCGCTCGCGACCTTGCCTTGATAATTGGCCCTGAGCTCTCCGCTGCCCGGGATAAACTGGATTGTGACATCGCTCCAAAGTTGTTCGGATGCGGTCGCGCCCGAATCGATTCGCAATCTCGACCGATCTTGGCCGGTTGACTCCTCTTTGATGGCGGCCATCGCGCCATAACCGACGGCAGTCTTGGCACCAAAGCCAAGCCAGGCGAAGGCGTGCTCGAAGGCCGCTGTCATCAGCGCCTTCCAGGCGTTATGCTCGGCGAGGTCGGGCGCCAACTGCGCGAGGAACAATCGATCGCAGTGGACGTGGACGGCGAAGCCCGATCCGGGAGGAACGGTAAGGAAGTTGATGGGCTTCGGCGAACCGGACTCGTGTGGTGTCTCGCCTGGTGGTACCTGGTAATAGTGAGTCTGATGGGGTGTCATCACCTCGACCTGCAAAGCGTTTCCTTTGAGTTGAGGATAGACATCCCAAAAGGTCAGGGCGCCGCGCAGATGGTCGGTCTCGCCCGATGGGACATCCCTCCCGAAAAGGACCTCGACCATTGAGAGGGTGATCGGCTTACCGCCGATTTCGACTCTGAATATGGATTCCTCGTGCCAGCCTTTCCGATCGCCCCAGTCTCCCGAGGCCAGCTCGCGGGCGGCCTGGCGCAGGACGCCCTTGACACCGCTGCCCGGCAGATAAGGCAGGCCGTAGGGGTTCAGAAAGGCGAAGCCGTTCTCCAACGGGTGCTCATTGCCCAGGCCGGTCGCAAAAGGGGCGACCGACTCGGTCTCCAGCCGCAGCAGGGTGCCGCTCGATTGCAGCGTCTTGGCGAACTCGGCTTGGCGGGAGGCGAGCGCCGACATGGTGGCTCGGTCTTCGACGGATAATTTAAGCGCCTCGTGCAGAGCACTACTCTTATTCTCGTCGCGAAACTCGCGTTCTTGCTTGTCTTTGCCAGCCACCCGGTAGTTGAGGTCGTGGGTTGTCCAGAGTCGTTCACCAGAGCGATTGTTGACACCCCATAGCTTCAGGTACATGCCGAACCGCAAGCCAGGCGATGCTCGGGAAAAATCCTCCCCGAGATAGTGGGGAACCGCCGCGATCGCCATCTTCAGACCCTCCCGGCGCGGGCTGCCGCCGCCATCTGTCGTAGCCAGCGCAGCCAGGCAAAGGCCTCGGCCGTGATGTGCTGATAGGTCCGCGGATCGGCGTTCATCAGCGCATCCATGAAGGGCTCGAACTGGTCTTCACGAATGACCTGTGGGAAACGCTGTTGCAGCCAGCCGCGCAAGTGCCTTGCGAGATCCTCGCAGTGACGCTGCGAGGATTTGGACCCTTTCTCATGCAGGAAGGCCATCACCTGCATCAGCCCGCTGTTCATGATGAGAGCGGGCAGCCCTTTGGCAAGCTTCATGTACTCGTCGCTGCAATGTTGGCTCTTCTCCCAGGCATCGGCAGCACGTCGTTGCTCTAGAGTCTGTGACATGGGCTCAAGCCTCCAGGATCCTGACGGTTACCAATCCGCGGCCGGTCGTCGCATCGCCGCCGAT
Source organism: Thioalkalicoccus limnaeus (assembly GCF_041197575.1). Lineage (NCBI taxonomy): Bacteria > Pseudomonadati > Pseudomonadota > Gammaproteobacteria > Chromatiales > Chromatiaceae > Thioalkalicoccus > Thioalkalicoccus limnaeus. The sequence goes on from NZ_JBDKXB010000025.1 coordinate 9,759, forward strand.
CTGGATCAGCCGGTTATCGAGTAGATTGCGCAGCATGAGCATGACGCCGGTCGCGTCCATGGCGTCTTCCTTTCGGCCGGTGCGAGTCTGGCTGGCCATCAGCGGTGCGAGAAGGACGGATTCCGGCGGCAGATTCTCGGTGTAGAAGAGGCCCCCACCATCGGCGGTTCCGGTATCGGGATCGATGCGCACGTGCGGCTCGACGACCGTCGCATGCTCGGTGAAATAACCGAAATCCGTGTCCGAGAGGATCACAAGATCCTTCGTAAGCTTGTCGCGGAAGAAGGCATGTTCTGGCCCCTGCGGCAGAGCCTTGCTCGCCAGATCCTGAGTCAGGTCAGGCAGATCGGGAGAAATACGCGCCGTGTATTCGAAGGCTTCGAGATGCAGCTTGTCGTTGGCGAGCAGCTCCGGATTGGCTAGGACGCAGTGCCCCTCTGTGACGTCGGGAATCCGCCATTCCACCGCCAGACCGATCAGGGTCAGTAGGCGTTGCGCCCGGCCGAGCGCCTGCGGGCATGTCGCATAGACATAGCCATTCTTGAGACAGCGTACCGGGAAAGCGACAAGCTGTGCGTCGCCGAAGCTGACCGCTCCGGCATGCAGGTCACTGCTCCCAGACTCGGGTCCGAACACCCGGTCGATCAAGACGCGATCCCCACCGATGGCCTCGAACCCGTGGCGCACCGCGCCCTTGATCCCGGACCCGGCGAAACATGGGTGCTTTGTGTGCCGTTCGCGCTGGATGGGGTTGTCGATGACGCCGAGCATCGAGCCAGCGCCGAGATGGACCGGACTCACGGCATAAAGAAAGACGGCAGCCTGTTTTTCGAACATCGAGGTTCCCTCTTCTTAGTAAACGGCAAAGGTGAAACGGTTGAAGCCCTCGGCGCGACGGTGGGGATTTTCCGGCGGATCAGACCAGAGGCCCATTTCGGCAAGCTTGCGCAGGGCGTCCGGGGTCGTCGCATGCAAGTCCTCGATCCAATAAACACTACCAGCGGGGACGGCGCGCTGAGCCGTTTTGGGCTGCCACCGGGCCAGATCCCACCCGGACACGACCTCTGCCCGCGGGACAGCGGCGCAAACGAGCCTCCCTGAGACCTCGCCAAGCTGCCAGTGCCCGTCAGGTTGGCTACCAGGCAAACGCCAACCAGCGGCGAAGAGTCCCGGCGTGGTCAACACGATTCGGCAGCGTCGTGCTCGGAGCAAGGCATCGACATCCGGTGCGGGTGGGGCGTACTCGACGCCCTGGATGGCTGCCGCGCGACCATCGCCGCCCAGCCGTACCGTGCCCGAGGTGCTGGGCTCGGCTCCTCGAACACCAACCAGGAACCCGAGATCCGGCGTCAGCGCAACAGCTTGGCCGGTGAAGAGCTTGCCGTCGTCGGCGCGACGCCGCTCGGCGTCGAGACCCACACCGATGCGTGTATCGAGCTTCCAGAGATTCGCGATCGGCTCGACATCGTCAGCGGCTGGCGTCTCGCCAGCCAGATATCGCGCCCAGCCGCGCTGTGTCAGCCAGAAGCCCGAGACCGTTTTGCGTCGCGCGGGCTCAGCCAGCAGCGGGAGCTTGGCCAGCGGAGCGGAAGACTGGATTCCCGCTGCCGCCGAATGGGGTTTCAGCCGTTCGACAGTCAGGGGGCCGAGGTCGGCCTGCGTCAGCACGAGATCGGCCGGTAGCGCAAACAGACCCTCGATGCGTCCACCCGCCTCGCAACGTGCCAGATGGAAGTCGGTCACACGGAATGAGCCGGGCCGATGGGGCGTGCCGAGTGTTGGATGCGGCACGCGGCCAGCAGCGAAGTCGCCGGGATCGACCCGGTCATCGGCGAGAATCCGCGAGCGCAACGCGCCGGCAGCGACGGACGGCCAGGGCGGAACCAGGCTCTCACCGAAACTGCCGGGGTCGTCGAATAGCTTGTTGCCGCGCAGATAGAGCACGTCGAGCGGCTGCAAGAAGCAATAGGTCGTCATCTGGTGGGTCTCTCATCCAGGGTCTGGCGCATGCGCGCGACGGCTTGCGCCAAACCGGGTAGATCCTGCTCGATCACGCTCCAGACGAGCTCGGGGTCGAGTCCAAGGTAGCCGTGTGCCAAAACATTGCGAAACCCGGCGATGTCTCGCCACGGGATACCAGGCTCGGCCGACTTGAGCCTGTCGGACAAACGCTGCGTCGATTCGGCGAGGGTTTGCAGATTGCGAATCACCGCGTCCTGGACGAGTCGCGACCCCATGAAGGTGGCCCGCTCGCCCTTCGTGTATTCCGAGATGCGCTCGATGCAGTCGGCGCCGTGCCTCAATAACACCGCATCGGAGTCCTTGACCGGCGTCATAGGGAGCACGCCTCCCGCAGCACGCGGTCACGCAAGGCTGGGTGGAGACTGGCCTCGGTGACCAGATCGACTTTGCGGTGCGTGAGATCCTGGACATCCATCAACAATCCCCCCAGCGCCAAACCGCTGCGTCCGGGTGGAAGAGAGACGAGGAGATCGATATCGCTGTCGGCCCCAGCATCGCCGCGGGCCATCGAGCCGAAGACACGGACGTTTTCGATGCCATGACGGGCAGCGAGCGCGCGGATGGCCGCGCGATGTTGCTCGATCAATGGATGCATAGCGGATCCTCCTCAATCATTGTCGGTGTTGCGGGTCTCGCGGGCCAAGAATTCAGCAACGCCAAGGACGTTGGCTAGCCATTCGAGTCGCTTTTCCGACTCTCCGAGCGTCAGTGCCGTCAGCCGGCGTGCCAGTCCTGGCACATCGTGATGGGCGGCCAGCGCCTTGCTCCGTGTCTGGCGGGCAAGCTGGTAGGCCAGCATCCGCTCCAACATCGTGCCATCGTCCTGCGGATCGGGCAGGTCCTTCAGCCAGGCAAGACTGTTATAGACGGCGCGCCGCGAAACCCCTTCAGCTCCCAGGAAGGCGCGCAGGTCGGAGAGCACTTGCAGCGGCTCGCCCCATTTGGCCGTGAACTGGCGTATGCCCCCCGAACGTTTAAGCAGCGTCAAACTGAAGGCATCCCGGCCGCCGCGCGTTTTCGCCTGCTGCTCGGCGGCGCGCAGCTCCCGCAGCACGGCACCGAGCGGTGCCTGGTGATGGGCGATCACGGCACCACAGCTGGCCGTCGCCTTCTCGCCCATGAGCCGTAGCAAGCGTTTGTCGAGCAAGGCAAAGCCCTGACTCAATACCAGCCCATCACGATCGCCAGACCGATGACTCGGATCGTGACCAGAGTAGGCCCAACGCAGGCGCTGCATGGCCGGCAGCAGATCGCCGACCGGCAGCATGGCGAGCACGTCGTCGCCACCGGCGTAGATGACTCGACCGAGATGTTCGACTTCCACGACATGGCGGACCAAGGTCAGCGCGAAGTCGTTCAGTGCACCGGAAATCGCCAGATGCCGATTCGGCGAGAGGGCGCGCGTCTGCCGGCCGTAGTCTTCGATCAGCCGGTTGCCCGTAGCATGCCGGTCAAAACCGGCTCGAATATCGGGATGGAAGCTTTGCCGATAGCTGACACCCTCGCCCGAGACCGTCTCACCCGACAACCAGGCGCCCATGCGGTCTCCATCCATCAGCAGCAGGGCATAATAGGTCTCGGCCTTGACGCGCTCCCCAGGTTTCCTCCAGGAACTCAGCGAGTCCTCCACCAGATCCTTCAAACGTTGCGCCTCCTTCTCATCCTCCAGGCGCAGGCCGTCTGCGATCTCCAGAAGACCGACTAATCGCTTGGCGTCCGCAAGCCCTTCGGGGTTCTGTCGCTGATACCGGCTCACCAGCCGCCGGGGCAGCGCAACGGCCTCCGGCTGATGGGTCTTTAACGCCTCGCTCCAACCTGATGCGACCTGCCCGCCATGCGCGAGCCACTGATCGATCTGATGGGCGAGAGCCATGGTGTGGGTGGAGACTACAAAGCGCTGCAGATCGCCGCCGACCGCCTCCCGTACTTCTTCGGCAAACAGCGTCGGCCACAGGCGTTTGATGGCTGGCAAGGCCCCCAAATGCTCGCCTGGCTTTGCCCAGCTCGGCCGCGCTCTCGCCACGCGCGTCCCCCTGGCCACGCGGGCCCAGAGTGTATCCGTCTGGCGACGATAGGAGGTCTCGAGCTGTTCGGGATCGGTCGTCAGCCATTCCGTCTCGCCGGTCAGCGAGCATCGCCAGCCCCTCTGTTCGGACTGGCCGAAAGGCCTCACCGCTTTGGCGGCGGCGAGGACACGCTCCGCCAGATCGTAGACGGCCGGATAAAGGACACCGGGATTGGGTGCAAAAAAGGTCGTGCCGTCGGCCCAGCAGGCTTCGCGTTGCAGCACGCGCCACGCGGGGCTCTGCAGAAAGCCGCTGTCCTCGCCCGGTGCAACGCCGAAAAAGGGGGCGATCGCGTCCGATAACCGGGACGTGTCCAAATCCGTCTGCCGATCCGGGTTGCGGGCACGGATCAGCGAGAACGGCACTGCCGCCCAATGCACCTCGGGAAAGCCGTGGAGTTGATCCCGCATCTGTTGGTGGCAGTATTGCTCGCTGCCGTTGGCGAGACCGACGGCGTCGAGCAGACGATCGACGACGCGTTTTCCAAGCGAATCCAGCCAGCCCCGCACGCTCTGCTCGACTGTGCTGGCCAAGTCGGCTACTCGCGCCCGCGGTACGAGTGCGACGAAGCGGTTTGGCAGGGCGGCCGAGAACAAGGGATTACTGTCCGTGCCGCCACGGGTCCAATCGCAGTCTTCGAACAAGCTGGCATCGAGGCCGCACTCGGTCCGCAGCCAGAGATCGACCTGTGGCACGCCACGCAGACGCGGGAACAGAATGGCGTCAGGCCCAAGGGTTTCGCAGACCGGACGCATCGCCTCCCAAGCGAGCCGAGCCAGCAGATGCGACCCGGCCCACAAATCGGACGTTGAGCGGGCTGCACGGATGAATGGCTGCACCGGGCCGATCGAGAGTGCCAACAGGGCTGTTTCGCCGTCGGGATCAGCGGCCGCAGCTCCCCCGAAGGCGGACACCAGATCCAGATGATCCCAGATGCTGTGATCCGGTACCCGCGTATCGGCCGGCAGGAGGCGCCACAGCGCACCAAGCTTGCCGAAATCCTCCTGCTCTTGCAGCTCGGACCCGAAGCGCCAGATGGCCAATAGGGACTTGCGCCAGTCGACGCCGTCAGGAGCTCGCGCGATAAGGCGGGCAAAGTGCGCCAAACTGCGCGACTTGATGTCGTGGAAGTCCGTGTCGCTCAGCCCCCCAAGTCGCCCGAGGTCGTATTCGGTGCCGGTCAACGGATGGATCAGGACCGGTCGCTTGGCCCAGTTGACCTGAGCCCAGTCGGCAACCTTCAGTGTTCGGGTTTGTCCGCGCTTGGTGGAGACGGTGATCTCCCCCATCGGCCATTGGGGTCGATCGGCAGCCGCGGCGAGCCAATCGGCGCGTTTGACGACCTCGTACATCGAACGCGATACGCCTTGTTCGAAGATCAAAGTGTGGGAGTCGTGCGTGCTATCAGCGGGGAGCGTTTCGCCAGCAATCTGCTCGATCCCGAGCAGTCGCTGCAATGCGCGCGAGGTACCGCCCTCGTGTCCTGCCGGGTCACGCAGCAGCACCAGTGCCTTTTCAGCCGGGTCGTGCAGACGGGCGAGAAGCTTGGTTTGCCAGAGTCTGTTGTCGTCCATGCTGAGACCTCAAGCGGGGATTCGGGTGAGCATGTGGGCCGGGTCGTCCAGGAAGCGGTGAACCCGCGACCAGACCTGTTCGATGGCCGCCAGGTCCGGGCTGAAAGCAGCCGGTGGGGCGCAGGGGACATGGACGACGACGCCGTACGGCTTGCCTTTGCCGTCGTGGCGTACCTTGAAGCGGAGGCTGTTGGGTAGCCGCGCATGACCCCAGCCTCGCACAGAATGACGTGTGATCGGATAGCTGAGCCAATGGCGATCGAGTGGTTTCTGATGGGGCGGCCTCATGTTGTTCAGAAACTTGAATTGGGTGCGCAGTCCGATCTTGATCTCCGCAAGTTGACGCATCACGAACTTCCAGTCGTCGCATGCGGATGTCCGCCAGATCAATGGCCGTTCATCGCGGCCGATGCCATGAGGCCAATCCCGCTTTAGCGCACGTCGCCAATCGAGCAGGAAATCCGACTTGCCGGATTCCAGCGGACCGTCGAGGGCAGGGCTTTCGTTGTTACTCGGCGTGAGACTCAATGAGCCCCAGCCATTGCGGCTGCGACCACCCAGAGTGCCGTAGTGCGAGATGAGCCAGAGGGTTTGTTCGAGGATCTTTCGGTGGGTTTCCTCGAATGCCAGAGATAAGGTGGCGGTTTCACCGGCCTGGATTGCCGCATTGACCTTCTCGGAAAATCTGGTGTTGTGTCGCCCGTCGAGTGGACCGAAGCCGAGGTAGGCATGCGGGCCCACCTTGTAACGAGTCTTCTCGACTTCCGGGTGATGAACAACCGCTTGTTCGAGCCGGTCCCAGGTCTTCAGTTTTCCGGTGTCCCACCGATCCAGCCGGATCCGGATGCGACTCTTCCTCGATCCTTCCCGCCCGTCGGCGGCCACGCCGAAGAGCAACCCCTCTTCGCGCCGCATCGTCTCGACATCGACGCTCGCATGCTGCCCGGCGGCAAAGGCGACCCGCCACCACTGACGCAGCAGCGCCTTTAAGGGTGGCGTGCGCCACTGCCCGGTCTGCTCGGAATTCCCGAGAAAGGCCGGGGTGTTGAAAGAGATCCGATAGTCGTACTGAATCATTCTGCCTGTTCCTCTTGGCTCAATCCGCGGCCACGAATCTGGTTGCCAACCCATCGATCCTTCACATTATCCACCGGGCGGTTAGCCTCATCGCTTTGCGCAAGCTTGTGTTGTCATCCCGTCAGCTGTCGAGCGACGTTCGCTCCCTTCTACCCGTATCCGATAACCCCCCAACCCGAACGCCGTGCCCTTGCCCAGATGCGTCCACTGACCGAGCCACAGCGCGGGCCAAATCGCGGGTAAGCTCGGGCCTTCAAGCCGCACCTCGCCGATCAGCCCCCCGAACTGCATCAGGGTGTCCTGGCGGGTCGAGTAACGGGTCCATTCATGCCAGGTCAACGCGCTGGGATCGAGTCGTAGCGCCGTGGTCTGACGGGCGGCTTCGTGCAGGTCGAAGGCCGCGTCGGTTTCGCCGTAGAGCTGGCTCAAGATCCGCAAACGCCGATACAGCGCCTGCACCAGGTCGGCCGCGGTGAGGTCGCGTGCCCCGACGAAATGCCCGGCACGCTTGATCCGCAGCGGGGTCACGACGCGCATCTCGACTCTTGCCGGCGCCGGCGGCGCCGCCAACGGCGCGGTCTCGAGCGCGTGATAGGCGCCTTCGTCGGCCTCGTAGACGTCCAGCCAGTCGTGGCTGCCGGGGGCCGTTTCGCGCTCGACCCGTGCGAGCTCGAATCCGGCTCGCGCCCGGCCGAACCCGAGCCGTCCGGCGAGCGTCAAGGCGTGGATCAGATAGGGCGCCTGCGCGATCGCGGCACCGATCAGGTGGACCGTCAACGAGAAGGTCTCGCCGGGCTCGTACCGGCGCGGCGCGGTCGGATCGATATCGAGCACGAAAGGGTGGGGCAGCGCCGTATATCCGGGCCGGTGGGGCATCGCCGGAGTCTCGAACAGCGTGGAGTAGGCGCAGGTCCGGCGCAACAGACAGCCTCCGCAGGTCGGCTGGCGGGTCACGCACGCGGTGCGCCGTAGCCCGTGACCGAGCAGGCCGCGCCAGGCCGACCCCGGATAGTCCGGCAGCCGCACGGGATCGCGCGCCGTCAGCAGGAAGCGAAAACGGGCAAGCGGCGGAAAATCCAGTGGCGTGACAGCGGTATCCATGATGTCCATATTCCTGATATACCCTTGCCCCTGGCGAATCGGGCGGGGAGCGCCTTCGGGTTCGTCGCCCCTGCACGACATGAACACGAAGCTTCGATTATGGTTCGTTCGGCGCCGCCTGAAAAGCCGCGGGGTATCGCCGGCGGACGGCACCGAGCTGGGTTCGAGCCAGAATAGCCGAATGCCCGACCGCGATGGGCGCGCGCAAGCTTGTGGTCCTCGACGCCCGGGTCGCGCGGGGCGATGCTGCCAGGATCGGATCGCCGGCGGACGCATGACCATGGGCTATTACATCGGCTATGCCCTGTCCTTGTTCGGCCGACCACAGGATCGCCTGTCCCATGTGCTCGCCGCCGAGCCCTTCGAGTCGAGCTGGGTGGGGTGGTTGAGGTTGACAGGACAACTCGCGCTCGATGAAGACACGGATCATCCCGTGCAGCGCACGGCTTCCGCATCGCGGGCTCGCGCCGCCGCCCGGTCTTCGAACCGGTGCAAGGCCGCATAGCGCATGAAGTCATGGCAGTATGCCCAGCGCGGGACGGAGATCAGGATGCCTGTCGATCCTGGGCGCTTGGCGGGGACCTGCTACCGGGCTGCTACCAGGGCCGGCTGGTCGCCGGCCCCCGGCCCGAAATGCGCTGAGCTGCGGCGGACGACGGCGCCGCTCAGGTGCCGATGAGGCCGCCGTCGGCCTTCCAGATCACGACCGTGGCCGAGCGCGGCCGGCCGCCCTCGGGGCCGTCGGGCCAGGCGCTGAGCTCGGTCGGGTTCGCCGGGCTGGTGCCGCCTTCGCCAGGATGCTGGACGTTGATGAACAGGGTACGCTGGTCCGGCGTCATGATGACACCGGTGATCTCGCAGCCGCGCGGGCCAGTCAGGAAGCGTCGGACCGCGCCGGTGTTGGGGTCGGCCGCGAGCATCGCGTTGTTGCCGAACGGCCGGTGATGGTCGCGCAGCAGGGACCCGGCACTGATGTCGGTCTGGATCCACAGAAGCCCCCGTCCGTCGAACCACAGGCCGTCGGGCGCGGCGAAGTGGTCGCCGTCAATGGTCCCGCGCCGGTTGACGTCCGGGTTGGCCGGATCGCCGCACAGCAGGAACACCTCCCAGGCGAACGCGGTCGCGGTCGGGTCGTTGCCCGCCTCGCGCCAGCGCAGGATGTGGCCGAAGGCGTTGTCGTTGCGCGGGTTGGCGGCATCGGCACCGGGTTGCCCCTCGCCGCCGCGGCGGGTGTTGTTGGTCAGGGTGACGTAGACGTCCTTGGTCACCGGATGCACCGCGGTCCACTCCGGCCGGTCCATCTTGGTGGCACCGACGAGATCGCCCGCACCGCGCGCATTGATCAGGACCGCGGCCTGATCGGCGAAGCCGTTCTCCGCCGTGAGGCCGTTCTGGCCGTGCGCGAGCGCGATCCAGCGGCCGCTGCCGTCGGGCTCGAAGCGGGCGACATAGAGGACGCCATCGTCGAGCAGGTCGCGGTTGGCGTCGCGGCTGTCCGGGTCGTAGGGCTGGTTGGTGACGAACTTGTAGATGTACTCGAAGCGGGCGTCATCGCCCATGTAGAAGGCGCAGCGGTTGTCCGGCGCGAGGCTCGCGGTGGCGGACTCGTGCCGGAAGCGGCCGAGCGCGGTGCGCTTGACCGGCACCGACTCGGGATCATAGGGATCGAACTCGACGACCCAGCCGAAGCGGTTCGGCTCGTTCGGGTGCGCGGCGGCATCGAAGCGCTCGTCGTGCTCCTCCCAGCGGTAGAAGCTCTGGGTCAGGATCCCGTAGCGCTCCTGAAGCGGCGGAACGGCGTCGGAGGTGTTGACGAAGTAGGTCTGGAAGTTCTCCTCGCAGGCGAGATAGGTACCCCAGGGGGTGACGCCGTGCGCGCAGTTGTTCAGGGTGCCGAGCACCGTCAGGCCGTCCGGGTCGGCGGCGGTGCGCAGCGCCTCGGCGCCGGTGGCCGGTCCGCTCATGCGCATCGGCGTGTCGCCGGTGAGCCGGCGGGCGAACGGCGAGGCCTGTACGACCCAGTCCTGGCCCACCCGGCGCAGCTCGGTGACACTGACGCCGTGGGCGGCCAAGTCCTTCCTGACCTTGTCCGGCGTCCAGGTGCCGGTGCCGTCGGGGTGCAGGAGCTGCTGGTCGATGTACTCGTGATTGACCACCAACAGGCCATGGTCCGAGCGGTTGGCGCCATGGGGCAGCGGGAAGAAGTGCATCCCGTCGTGGTGCATGCCCATCTGTCGCGCCTGCTCGGCCCAGGTTTGCGAGGCATCGGCCGCGAAGGCCGGACCCTCGGCCGACACCGGATCCCCCCAGCGCTGGATGACCTTGAACGAATACCCGGCCGGGACCCGAATCTCGTCGGCGTCCGACACCGGGATCCCGGCAAAGCCGATCAGGCCCCAGTCGCGGGCCACGGCCGGCGCGGCGGCACCGGTCATGAGCGCCGCGGCCGATGGGCCCAGCATCGCCAGGGCCGCGGCACCGACACCACCCTGGATCACCCGGCGGCGCGAGATCCCCTGCGCGATCACCTGGTCGATGGTCGGGTTGCCCGAGCGGTTGCAGATCTTCGCGTCCGAATCGAAATGTTGGGACATGGCGGGTCCTCCTGGTCGAAAAGGGATGGGAGCGCTCGGTTCGCCGCACGGCGGCGAACCGAGCGCGGCCATCGCCTCAATGGGGACCCAAGATGACCGTCCTGTTGCGATTCGATGATCTTTTCCGGAGACGCGAGGCCATCGGCCTGGCGGACCGCCTCTCGCACCACCGGTCGGCGTAGAATTTCCGTTCGACCGAAGGGTTTCTTTCGGCACGCGGAGCGGCGGCGATCCGCCGTGACCTGACCAACCATTGACGAGGCGCCATCCATGGATTCGACCAAACCCACCGTCCTGCCGCGACCCGACAACCTGTGGCAGCACGGCTTGATCATGTTGATCCTGATCCTGCTCGTGAACCTGGCCCAGACCGTCCTCGGGATCTGCGCGCTCTTCCAGTTCCTGTGGATGCTGATCGCCAAGGAACGCAACGCGGGTATCGCCCGGTTCGGCCAGGGCCTCGCCCAGTGGCTCGCGGTGACCGCCCGCTTCGTCACCGGCGACGCGGATCAGCGACCCTTTCCGTGGACGAGTTGGACGGATACGCGCGCCGAGTGAAGCACGCGGGCGCGGGCGGGCGCGGCAGCCGGTCAAGACCAAGCCTGGTGTGGTGCGGCAACGTGCCTTCCTCGGCGCTTCGTTGCACGGCAGGGGCAGGGCGTCGCCGCTCGAGCTCGTGCGGACGGTTCGGCGAACCCGCGGTAACCAGGACCATCGAGCTTATCGAACGGATTTCGCATCCCGCGCTCGAGCCCTGGTCCGCTCCTCGATCCGGCGCAAGGCCGCCTGGCACACCCAGTCATAGAAGGGCGCCCAGCGCGGGATCTCGAAGGTGACGCGACAGCGTCCGGGGCCGAGTGGGTCTACCCGATGCCCGGTCGCCTCGATGTCGGCGACGCGCCAGGCCCAGGCCCGCTGCGGCTCCCAGTCGGTGATCTCGAAGGGGAGCCACAGGCCAATCCGGGTCTGAATCCGGCCGTGCATGCCCGGACCGATCAGCGAAGCAGGTGCCTCGACCGCGCGCACGCTCGGCCCCCAGATCGGCCATTCACGGGTGTCGATCAGGATCCGCCAGGCGACGTCGGCTGGGGCGTCGATGATGCGGTCGACATGGCGCACGGAATCAGCCCTCTGCGGGTTTCTTGAACGGCATGAAAGGCTGCTGCGCCTACGGCTGATTCCGTCGGATCGAGCGCATACGGAGTCCGTCGCGCAGATTCAAGCCGAGCAACAGCAAATTGACGCCACCGGCGGTCAGTTCGAGCGCTTGCACAGCAAGGAAGGCACCGTCGAGTTCGCCGGCCTGGGCCTTGAAGGACAGAAAGAGCGCGCTCGGGACGAGAAGCAGGAGTCCATTCGCGGCGGCGAAGGCCATCCGTCGGCGCTTGCGATCGACCGCCACTCCGGACCGCGCGCGGGCCAGCGCAAAGCCGGACCCGCCGGTGGCGGCGAGGGCCGGAATCAGGATCAGGAAGCCCCAAGGAATCGCGGTCTTGACGGCCACCACGGTCGCCGTCGCGCCGAAGGTCTCGGCGAGGACGGTCGCCGTCAAGAAGGTCAGAATCGTCACCAACGCGAGTCCGCCGGCGACGGAGTGAATGCGGGTCAACATGATCGGCCTTTGCCTCTCGGTGATAGATAGCATGCTATGTAACATTGCATAGCATGCAATGCAAGTGGTATCAGGAGACATGCGATTCAGCAAAGACGATTCGGCCGGTTTTCTCGTCAACCATCTGGCAAGGCTGTTCGCGCGTGACCTCCAAGCGCGCATCAAGCCACTGGGTCTGAGCACGGGGACCTTCCCAGCGCTGCTGGTGCTGTGGGAAGGCGACGGCCTGACCCAACGCGAACTGATCGACCGCCTCGACGTCGAACAGCCGACCATGACCCATACCCTGGCCCGCATGGAACGCGACGGGTTGATCCGTCGCGACCAGGATCCCGCCGATGGGCGGGTGCGGCGGATCTGGCTGACGGAATCGGCCCGCGCCCTCGAGGCGCCGGCCACGGCCGCGGCGGCCCAGGTGAACACCAGTGCCCTCGAGCAGTTATCGCCAGAGGAGCGCGCCGCCTTTCTTGCACTCATCCGAAAAGTAATCCTCGGTTTGCAAGCGGAAGCGGCCGCGTCAGGGCGGGACGGCAAGACCTGATGCACGCCCGCTAGAGCCCATACCGCGGGCGGTCTCCACCCGATGCCTTGACGCTCACGGGAATTGCCCCGCCTGTGCTCACTAGGAGACCGTCGCCGTTGCGTACCTGCCTGGTAGCGCAAAAATTGAAAGCGACCTCGCGACTCGCCTATCGAGGGCAATTGACATGAATGCTAGTGCAGCCCGAATTCTCTCTGATGCCCTAGTCCTGGCGCCGATAGAGCGGGCCAAACTGATCGACGCACTGCTGCGTAGCTTCGATCCACCGGAGGACAGTCGTGTCGCCGATGCTTGGAAAGCCGAGGCAGAGTCGCGCATCGATGCGCATGAAGCGGGGCGCTTGTCTGCCGATTCTGCGGAAGCCGTGTTCGCGCGGATCAACGCGCGGTGAAGGTTCGTATCCTCTCGTGCGCGGAACGCGAATTCGCTGCGGCGGTGGATTTCTACAACACTGAAGAGGCCCCGTCTCGGTTACGAGTTTGCCGAGGAGATCAAGAGCACGCTGGATCGGATTGCCGCGTTTCCAGAGGCGTGGCCGCTGTTCTCGCGAAGAGCCCGGAGATGTCGCTGACCGGCTCGAGACCCGTGGCCAGCGCTTGTAGCGCCTGCGCGCGGCCGATCTCGCCACCATCGACGGTGACCGCGGCATTGTTCGACATGTTCTGCGGCTTAAAGGGCACCACGCGCAGGCCGCGCCGCCGCGCCGCCCGGCACAGCCCGGCGACCAGCAGCGACTTGCCGACATGCGAGCCACAGCCCTGGAGCATCAATGCCGGCATCGGCTCAGCCCAACGCCCGCGGTCGCATCCGGTTCCGGGTCCCGCCGACCGGTCGCCTCGGCCCCGTAAGGGGCCGGCACTCATTGGTGCCCATGCCACCTTCCTCTCGCTTGTGGTTTCCGAAACCGCATCTTGCCGGCCGCCGCGCACGCGGTTCAAGCGCCCGAGGCGCGCGGCCCGTTGGCCTGCGGTACCGAGAGATCGCCACCGCGCGCCGCGGTGCAGCGCGAGACGCCCCGCCGTCGGCTCTTCGAGGTCGACAACCGGCGGCATCCTGCACCGGGATGCGTCGCGCCTGAGCTCCCCCTGTGGGAAGCGCAAGCCGGAGTCCTGCCTCGGATAAGACCCGGCCGGGCGCGTTTCGGCTACACTCGACCGGGATGTTCGGCCTCAGCGACACGGGAGACCCCCATGCCCCAGCCCAGCTACCTGATACCCAAACGCACCCGCCTCACCTGGGATCCGATTCTGACACCGCTCGACCTCGAGGAAGAAACCGGCGTCGAGATCCCGCTCTTGGGCTACGTCGCCGCCGGCCGCCCGGTCGAGACACCCGAAGACCAGGAGACCATCACCGTCCCGCGCCACATGGTGCGCAAGAACAGCTACGCGCTGCGCGTGCGCGGTCACTCGATGACGGAGGATCAGATCCAGGACGGCGACATCATCCTCGTCGAACAGCGCCAGACCGCCGAGAACGGCGAGACCGTGGTCGCCTTGATCCACGGCGAGCGGGTGACGCTGAAGCGCTTCTATGTCGAGCGCGATGGCGTGCGGCTGCAACCCGCGAACCCCGAGATGGCGCCGCTCTACCTGCGCCACGACGAGATCGAGATCCTCGGCATCGTGTCGGGTGTCGTGCGGATCCCGGACGCGCCCGACCGATGACAGCCCGCGCTAGGCAGGGGCCCGGCGCAGACAGCTCGGCCGGTGACTGATTCGTGGGGGTTGGCGAAAGCCGGGACCCGTCGCCACCCGACCGCGGCAAGCCACCGATCCGGCCCGCACCGGCGGGCGCCGGTTGCGGCACAGGACGCTTGGCGTCGTGGGCCATCGTCCGATGTCCTCCGATGTCCTTGGCCGAGATCTTCAACGGTAGACCTCGTCGTGCGAGCCGATGTCGAGCAGGACGATCTCCTGTTCGGTGACCTTCACCAGTAGGGTCACTCGGTATGAGGACGTCAGGCTGACAGACTGCACCCCGCCCAGATGGCCGGAGAGCAGATGGAGCTTGAGCTTGGGTTGGAATGGATCTCGGCTGAGGTCGTCCAGGGTATCCCGCAGGATTCGGCGAAGTTCGGGATGTTTGCGGAGGAATCTGCGTGCGCGACGCTCGAAATGCTGGGCCGTGACCAGCGCGAAACTCATGATTCTTCGGCGTCGAGGGCCGCCATCAAGTCATCGGCGTTCTCGTAGCGGCTCGTTCGGCCGGCTTCCAAGTCATTGAGAGACTCCCTCAAGCGCGCCCTGGCCGCGTCATGGGAGCTTTCCAAAAGCTCGGCATAGGCCGCTTCGGTGAGCACGACATAGCTCGGGCGGTTGTTCTTGATGACGTGAACCGGGCCCTCGCGAAGCGCTTCATCAACCGCGGAGATCCCGCGGCGTTTGATGTCTTGGGCTGGAATGCTGTTCATGGCCGCTCAGGTACTCGATTTAGCGCCCACTCAAGCACGCGATAGGGTCCTCGTCAACCTTGACCCGCCGACTCGGGGTTCGATTTTGGGTTCCCATCATTGGTCGCCCCGTTTCGGTCTTCCCGTGCCACGCCCGCAGTCGATCGGTGTCGCGCCAGGCGGTCGGGTAGACGCGGCTGACAGCGCTCAGCATCGCACGCGGACGCACGGTGCCGCCGAACGGTAAGCGGGCCGGATCGCGGTGATCGGATGCCATGGGACGGAACGGGGGACGAGGTCCTGTGGACGCGCTACCCTCCGCGCCAACTCACCCGCGCTGCGTCACCGGTCAACAGCATCACCGGTGACCGAATGTCATGAAAAACGGGCGGTCGATCGCGAATTAGGAAGAGAAACAACATCTCGCGGCGTTTGACGAAGCCGAGGTCCAGGGTCTCGCCGTCGACCAGACGACGAATGCCCCTGGCGCAGTTCCGGTCGATCTCGACCGCCTCGAGCGTGTCACCGACGAACAGCGTCGTGGCCACTGAGCCGTCTGCGTCCTCGGCACGGAAGGTTCGCTCCAACGCCGCGCACCAGCGACCCAGATCGGGAATCTGTTTGAGCAGCCGCTTTATGGTCTCCTGCTACCGACCGACGCCCGATGGTCCGGTGACGGCGGCAGGGTATTGGCCGAGACGAGGACGTCGCCCTGCCCATCGTCGACCGTCTCATCCATCACTCGCAGGTCTTCATGCTCGGACGAGAAAGCTATCGACTGAAGCAGAAAATCGGAAACTGACGCTGATCCGGATCTCCGGACGGGTCAATTTTCGTGGCCGAAAGCGGTTCAGTTCCAGTGGCCATTGACAGACAAAGCGCAGGCCTCGGCTATAGGACAGCCATATCGGTCAGCAGAGGTGGTCGCGGTGCGCGCTGCGCTCGGTCGCCGATGGGGCGTGGTGGTGGTCGATCGGGGTGGCGGAGACGTGATTGGCGTAGCTGCTCAGCGTGACCAGGGCAATTCCGGTGATCACGTCGAGGAGATTCTCATGCGTGAAACCGGCATCCAGGAAGGCGTCGATCTGGTGTTCGGGTAGCCAGCCGCGTCGTTCAGTCATCGCGGCGGTGAAACGGCGCAGGGCCTGCAGGCGCGGGTCGTCGAGGTGCTGTTCACGCTGGATCGCGGTTGCGATATCGGCTGCCGACGCCGTGGCGCCGAGCAATGGATTAGGGACCGTACAGTAATGGCACTGATTGGCGTGTGCGGCGGTCAGGTAGACGACTTGTCGTTCGATGGGCTGAAGGCTCGAATCGGCCAGTAGACGGCTGAGTTGCTGATAGGCGCCAAGCGCTGTCGGGGATTGCGCCAGGACGCGCAGCAGGTTTGGATTGGCATCGTCATGCGGCACTTTGGCGAAGATGGCGCCGGAGGCCAACGTGGTCGTCAGGTGATCGTGCAGTGATAGGTTTGACATCGGCGCGGTCCTCGTGAGAGAGCGTGGTCGCGTGTTCAGGTAATTCCGAGTGTAATGGTATGGAATGATTGTGCAACCCTTCGGTTTGCGGGTTTTCTCAGGGTCACCATCTCGGGCGTGACGTCGGGAAGCGTCGGCGAGTCGCCTTCGGATTACTGGGCGTTTCCGGTCGCATGCCGGTGCGTGTGCCGCGGCAGTCCTGACCGGGACCGGGCATTGTGGCACCATAGCATCGGCCTTTCGCAAGCGAGGCCGTGCGGGATGGCAGGCCGCTTGGAATGAGTCGTTCGAGTTTCCTTGAGGAGGCAGCGATGGAAACAGAAGAAGTCGTTCGCTTGATCCGCGCCGGGCTCCCGGACGCCGAGATCGAAGTGACCGGAGATGGCAGTCATTTCGAGGCCACCGTCGTCAGCGAGACCTTCGCGGGGTTAACGCCGGTCAAACGACACCGGCTGGTCATGGACACGGTTCGCTCCGAGATCGAGAGCGGTCGACTGCATGCGTTGTCGATCCGACCCTTAACGCCGGAACAGCGGTCGAGTAACGGCGATTGACGTGTCTCCGGGTGAGCGCATCGCGGTCGCCGCGATGTCGCTGATCAGGCGTGGTCCGAATCACGAGGAGCAGAGATATGTTTCTGAAAGAGAAGAGCAATGGGCGGCTGGTCGAGGTGCTGGGTTTGAACGATCTGTTCAACCCGATGCGGTCAACGGTCGTTGGCCGCTACCACGCCGGCGAGGAGGTCCAGGATGCCGAGTCGTTCGCTAAGGGCGATCTGGTGTTCTGCTCGGGCGAGACCATGCCCAGGTGTTGGACCGATGTTCATTATCGGGACGATGAGATCCAACGGCGTTGATTTGGCCGGCCCCGACGCGGTGCTGTCGCGCCGTGCCGGGGAGCGGCGATCGGGCGGCCTGATCGCGACGGCGATGGGCTCCCCGTGCGATTCAAGGAGCCTTCTATGATTGGCAAGCTATTCGGTCCGCCGGGGCCTCACCCGATATTCGGTGATCCCCGCAAGAATTGGGGGTGGCTGTTGGGTTTCGGTGTGTTGTCGACGATCCTGGGCGTATTCGGGTTGGGGATGTTGTTTACCCTGACCCTCGCCAGCGGTCTGGCATTCGGTTTGTTATTGGCCGCGGCCGGTGGGATCCAGTTCGTCGATGCGTTCAAACGCGAGGGCTGGCGCCGGACCTTGCTGCAGATGGTCGTCGCCGCGCTGTATCTCGTCGTGGGCGTGTTCATGATCATGGATCCGCTTTCCGCGGCGGTCGCCGTGACGCTCGTACTTGGTAGCGCCCTGGTCGTGGTCGGTGTCGTGCGCATCTTTTCCGCGCTGCAACAGAAGCACGAAAAAGGCTGGAAATGGGTCTTAGTCGGCGGCGTCCTGTCGGTGTTGTTCGGCGTTTTCGTGCTGGTCGGGTGGCCGGTCAGCGGGCTCTGGGTGCTGGGTCTGATCGTGGCCGTTGAACTGATGGTTAGTGGTTGGCGATACATCTTCTACGGTCTCGCCGCCCGCAAGGTCGCGCAGCGCGCGGCGGAGGAGGCGGTGGACCCGCGATGAGACCGCGGGTCCGGGAGATTCGCTAGCATTGGGCGAGGGCACGGGGGGACGGCCAAGCTGCCATCGCCGTGCCATCGCCCGTGCTTCGCGTCAGGTCAATAGCGATCCATCGGTCGGAAGGACGGCGTTCCCGGCCAGTCCGGCGATGATTCCTGGTGAGGCGGCGGTCCATAGTCCGGCGCCCCGCGACCCGATTCGAGTTCTTGGATGCGTCGCCTCAATGCCTCGATCTCGCGTTCCCTGTCGTCGCTACTGGAACCATAGCGGGTGCCTCCAGCCGGAGCCGGGGTGCCGTAGTCGTAATCCGATGCTCCGCGCGCTGGCGTGCCGAATGGGCCGGAATCACCGTAGCCGCTGAAGGGCGTCGTGCCGTAGCCGCCGCCGGGAGGTAGGCCGTAAGCCCCGCCGTACGGCGGTGCCCCGTAGCCTCCGCCGTAGGGGGCACCATATCCCCCCCCGTAGGGCGCGCCGTAGCCTCCGCCGTAAGGGACGCCGTAACCGCCGAACGGCGCCCCATAAGGTCCGCCGGGACCATAGCCGGGATATCCGCCATAGCCGTAACGGCCAGGTCCGTCGTAGTAATCGCGACCGCCGCCGAACCAGTCGCTCGGATTCATATTGCCGAAGAACGCAAAGCCGCTCGGCGCGTACGCGACCAGGCACCCGGTCAAAGCCAGACTGGCCAGCCGAAATGAGCTCTTGATTCTGTCTTGGGGCATGGCGTCATGTCCTCCTTCCGTCTCAGTCGTGATGGTGATGGTATCCGTGTTCGCCATGATGATGGTGCTGATGGCCGCCGTTTCCATGGGCCAGACGGGGAACCAAGTTCGCGTCGCCTCCGGGGCGGATGGTCTGGCCGCGCGCGCCGCGCGCGCGTTGCGCGGCGAGCTCCTCATGCAGCCATTGCAGCCATGGGGCGAGGCTTGCCGGCTCGCGGGTCGTGAGGGTCAGGAACGGGGCGCTGGTGGCCAGGTTTCGCAGATGGGTTTCGGCGCGGCTGGGCTGAAACTCTGGAAGCACCGGCAGGAGATCGGACTTGGTGCAGAGCACCAGGTCCGCAGCACGAAACATGACCGGGTACTTGGCCGGCTTGTCGTCGCCTTCCGGGACCGAGATCAGTGCCACGTTGCGGTGATGCCCGAGGTCGAAGCTGGCCGGGCAGACCAGGTTGCCGACATTCTCGATGAACAGGAGATCGAGTCCATCGAGGTCCAGCTCGTGCAGTGCCCGGTGGACCATGTGCGCGTCCAGATGGCAGGCGCTGCCGGTGGTGATCTGGACCGCCGGGACACCCTTGGCGCGGATTCGGTCGGCGTCGTTCTCGGTCTCGAGATCGCCTTCGATGACGGCGATGCGCAGCGTCGGGCCCAAGGCACCGAGCGTGGCCTCCAGCAGGCTCGTCTTGCCGGCGCCGGGCGAAGACATCAGGTTGATCGCCAGGATGCCGCGTCGATCCAGGTGTTCGCGGTTATGGGCCGCTTGATGGTCGTTCTCGTCGAGGAGGTTGGCCAGCACCGTGACCGATTCGCGGCCGGTGTCGGTCAAGGCATGGCGGCCACCGTCGCGGACCAGGTGTTCGTTGCCGGGGGTGATATTACAGCCGCAGGTATCGCACATGGTCGGTTCCTCCAGGGTAGGGAGCGGCGTAAAAACAGGGGTGTCAGTCGTCCGGTCGCGTCATCTCCAGATGCGCGAGCAGCATCTCGGTGCCACTGACGATGCGGATATGATGTCCACCACAGCGACCGCACAGTAACCGGTTCGGCTTGACCTCGGTTTCATCGCCGCATTGGTTGCAGTATACGCGGACCGGGATCGCGTCGATGATCAACTCGGCGTGCTCGGCGAGCGTGCCGGCGGCCACGAGCGGATAGGCCTGTTGGATCAGGGTCGCTTCCACTCCAGACAGCGGGCCGATGTGCAAGCGGATGCGGTCCACGCTCGTTGCCCCGTGGTCGCGGGCAATGTCCTGGACCTGATCGAGCAAGGCCAGGCAGATCGAGAGTTCATGCATGGCGGCAACCTGTGTCGGGTCTGAGTCGGCCCCGCTGTGTGAACGCGCCCGATTGCCGACTCGCGTTCCTGTGGCAGCCAGCGGGCGCGATCAAGTAGTGATCGTCGCGGAGGTTTTCGTATGGCGTTGCCGCGACACTCGGCGAGAGGCACCTCGCGGTCGAGCCCGCGGGGATGACTTCACGGCGTAGCGCGACGAGACCAGGCGAGAGTCGACACTGCGATCGATGCTTCAGGTCTCCAGGTAGGTGTAGCCGAAGAGGCCGGCCTTCAGTTCGACGTAATACTGCTCGCGCGTGACGCGGTCAAGCCCGGCCTGATCCAGCTTGCGACGATAATGGGCCAATAGCTCGCGCGGCTCGAAGTGGACGTAACTGAGCAACTCGTCGGCCGAATCACCGCGTTCGGGCTCGAGCAGCCGGTAACCGGCTTCGTCGGTCGGATCGAGTTCGAGGTTGACGGTGTCCGTGTCGCCGAACAGATTGTGGATATCGCCGAGGATTTCCTGGTAGGCACCGACGAGGAAAAACCCGATCAGGTAAGGGGTGCCGTTGCTGTTCGGCTCATGCACCGGCAGGCTGGTCTCGACACCGTCCTGGTCGACGTAATGGGCGATACAACCATCCGAGTCACAGGTCAGATCATGGATCACCGCGCGCACTGTGGGCCGTTCGGTCAGGCGTTGCAGCGGCGCGATCGGGAAGATCTGATCGATGGCCCAGACATCCGGCAGCGACTGAAACAGCGAGAAATTGCAGAACAGCCGCTCGGCGAGCAGGGCGTTGAGGCGATCCCACAGTTCGCGTTGGCGGCGGTTGCTGGGTCGCAACCGCGCTTGCAAGGCACGACACAGCCCGAAGAAGAGTTCCTCGCCGCGGGCGCGGGCGACCAGGCCGAGCGAACCGCTCTCGAAGGCCGCGCGAACGCCGGCCAGTAACTCTTGCGCCTGCTCGAAGGTCTCGAGCGCGGGTTCCTGATCGAGATTCGTCAGGAGGCGGGACAACCGTTCGAGCAGCGGGTCGCACTCGTCGCTTCGCGGTGCCACGGCGAGCCCTCCGGCCGGTTCGCGGTCGATAACCTCGGTGACCAACACCGCGTGATGGGCGCTCAGGGCGCGGCCCGATTCGGTGACCAGGTCGGGATGGGGCAGGGCGTTCGTACGGCAGGCGGCCACCAGCGTTTCGACGATGGTCTCGGCGTACCCATCGAGCGTGTAGTTGACCGAACAATAGGTGCGGGTGCGGGTCCCTTCGTAGTCGACGCCGAGGCCTCCGCCGACGTCGAGGATTCCGATCGGCGCGCCGAGCTGGCGCAATTCCGCGTAGAAACGGGCGAGTTCCCGCACACCCTGGCGGATGTCGTGCAGGTTTGGGATCTGCGAGCCGAGATGGGCGTGCAAGAGCTGAAGCCAATCGAGCCCGTTGGCTTGTCTCAGTTGGGCGACGAGCTCCAGGATCTGCGCGGCCGATAGACCGAACTTGGCCTTCTCGCCGCCGCTGTTCTGCCAGTTCCCGGCCGCCGCCGCGGCGAGCCGCACCCGGACCCCGAGGCGTGGCGCGATGGCCAGGCGCGCTGCCTCCTCGATGATCAGCGGGACCTCGGACAGCTTTTCGACGACGATGCAGACCCGGATTCCCAGACGCTGGCCGATCAGTGCGAGACGGATGTACTCGCGATCCTTGTAACCGTTGCAGATCACGAGGCCGCCCGGGCGCGATAGGGCCAGAACGGCCATCAGCTCCGGTTTACTGCCGGCCTCGAGGCCGGTCAGGCCCTCGGCGAGGATCTCGCGGACGACGCTGCGCTGCTGGTTGACCTTGATCGGATAGACGGGTTCGTAGCGGCCCTCGAAGCCGGTCTTGGCACGCGCCTGTTCGAAGGCCGCGTGCAGGCGCCGGACGCGATGGCGCAGGATATCGTTGAAACGGACCAGGATTGGCAGCGACAAACCCGCATCGCGGATCCGCTCGGTGGCCTGCGCCAGGTCGATCTCCTGCGGTCGGTCTGGGTCCGGGCGCACACTGAGATGCCCCGATGCATTGACTCGGAAGTAACCCTCGCCCCAGCGAGGGATGGCGTAAATCTGTTCGCAATCTGCGACGGTTGGGTCCACGCTGAGAGGCTCCGGCGTGATCGAGAAAGGCGTTATGGTAGCCGGGTCGACCCGGAGCGATCCACGGACGGCGCAGCGCGCGCGAACGCCGAGGCCCGTCAATCAGGTCCTTTTCGCCTGATCCCAGATATCGCGAGCGGGATCGCTCGGGCCATAGGCGAGCCGATGGACCTCTTGCAACAGGTCGAGTTCCTGAAAAGCATCGAAGGGCCAGCCGCTTCGACCGCCGCGGCGATCGAACATCAGGTCCTCGAACAAGAGTCCAAAGGAACTCGGGTCACCCCAGCAGGCGGTCAAACGAGGGATCAGGTGCGGGAATCGGTCCTCGAGAACGGAGCGTTCTTCAGGATTCGTATCGATCATAAGGTCTCGGCGTTTGCGGAGTTGCCTCCAAGAAGATGTCGAGCGGGTTCATTCCTTCTCGCGCTTCAGCAGGGCGCTCAGGTCCCCGAACGGACGGTATTTGGTCTGGTGGCCGGGACCGCCGTCGGGCCCAGCCCCGGCCGCGACCGCCGCCATGTGCTCTTCGTACTTCTGGTGTTCGTTGTCATGGCAATAGAGGCACAAGAGCTCCCAATTGCTGCCATCCGGCGGGTTGTTATCGTGGTTCATGTCCTTGTGGTGAACCGTCAGCTCGCGCAGATTGGCGCGTTCGAAGTTTCTTCCGCAACGGCCGCAGACCCAGGGATAAAGCTTCAAGGCCTGTTCGCGATAACCCTGTTCCCGGTCGTCGCGGGCCTGACGGGCCTCGGCCACGATCCGATCGAGCTTCGCGGTATCGATCGGCTGGCCGGTCTTCGGGTGTCGGGGACCTTGCTGGCGGCTGTTCATGACCGGGTGCACCTCGCGTCAGGGTGTGATCTCGACGAGAGCCTCGTCCGGATTGACTGCATCACCCTTCGACACATAGACCGCGGTGATAGTGCCCGAGATCGGCGCCTGGATATCCGTCTCCATCTTCATCGCCTCGGTGATCAGCAGCGGTTGACCGGCCTCGACCTGGTCACCCTCGGCGACGAGGACATCGACGATGTTGCCGGGCATCGAGGTCGTGACATGCCCCTCCTTGGTCGGTTTTGGCCGCTTGCTGGTCGTGCCCTTGTGCTGAGCGCCGGACGCGCCGCCGCTCAGGACCAGCTCGTCGAGGGTCTCGACGACGACCTCCTCGGGGACGCCGTCGATGGCCAGATAGAAGTGCCGTTCGGACTGCTCCTTGTGGCCGGCGCCGGTGACCTTGACGTGGTAGGTCTCGCCGTGGATCGCGACGTTGAATTCGGTCGGCGCGTGCTGATTCTCGCGCTCGGTCGGCGGTGGCTCGAGCGGCTCCGGCACCAGCGTGCCGGCAGCCCGGTGTTCGAGGAAGGTGCGTCCGATCTCCGGAAACATCGCATAGGTCAGGACGTCTTCGGGCGTTTCGGCGAGTGGGCCGATCTCGCCCGTGAGCTTGTCCATTTCGTCCTTCAGCAGATCCGCCGGGCGACACTCGATCAATTCTTCCTTGCCGACGGCCTGCTGTTGCAGAGTCGGCTCGACCGGGGCCGGTGCTTGTCCGTAGCCGCCCTGCAGGTAGCGCTTCACCTCATTGGTGATGGTCTGGTAGCGCTTGCCGGTCAGCACGTTGAGCACGGCTTGGGTGCCGACGATCTGCGAGGTCGGCGTCACCAAGGGTGGATAGCCGAGGTCGGCGCGAACCCGTGGAATCTCGGCGAGGACCTCGGCCATCCGGTCGAGTGCATTCTGTTCCTTCAGCTGATGCGCGAGATTCGAGATCATGCCGCCCGGGACCTGGTTGGTCTGGACACGCGTGTCGACGCCCGTGTACTCACTCTCGAACTGGTGGTAACGCTTGCGGACCTGATAGAAATACATGCCGATCTCCTGGATCTTCTCGAGATCCAGGCCCGTGTCGTAGGGCGTGTCGCGCAGGGCCGCGACCAGGCTTTCGGTTGGCGAGTGCGAGGTCCCGCCGGCCATCGACGAGATCGCCGTGTCGATGTGCTCGCAACCGGCCTCGATGGCCTTCAGATGGCACATCTCGGCGAGGCCGGCGGTCGCGTGCGAGTGCAGATGCAGCGGCAGATCGACGGCGTCCTTCAGCGCCTTGACCAGGTCGCTCGTTGCGAAGGGCGTCAACAGGCCAGCCATGTCCTTGATCGCGATCGAGTCACAGCCCATCGCGGCCAGCTCGCGGGCCATCTGCACGAAGCCACGGCTGTCGTGGACCGGGCTCACGGTGTAGCAGATGGTGCCCTGGGCGTGCTTGCCGGCCGCCTTGGTCGCCTCGATCGCGGTCACCAGGTTGCGCAGGTCGTTCAGCGCATCGAAGATCCGAAAGACGTCCATGCCGTTGTCCGCGGCGCGCGCGACGAAGGCGCGCACCACGTCATCCGAATAGTGGCGGTAGCCGAGCAGGTTCTGGCCGCGCAGCAGCATCTGCAGCCGCGTGTTCGGCAGCGCCTCGCGCAGCAGCCGCAGCCGTTCCCAGGGGTCTTCCTTCAGGAACCGCACGCACGCGTCGAAGGTGGCCCCGCCCCAGCACTCGAGGGACCAGTAGCCGATCGCGTCGAGCTTCGGACAGATCGGCAGCATGTCGGAAAGCCGCATCCGTGTGGCCAGCAGGGATTGGTGGGCGTCGCGCAGGACGACATCGGTGATATGGACCTTTGGCATCGTTCGTCGATCTCGGGTTACAGGCCGGCGTGGGCGGCGATGGCGGCGGCGATGGCGGCGGCGATGTGCTCCTTGCGCCGTTTGCTGGAGTAGGCCAGCAGTTCCGGATGGGCCTCGAGGAAACCGGTATCGAAATGGCCGCGACGGAAGTCCGGGTGGTTCAGGATGGCGAGGTAGAAGGGGATCGTGGTCTTGATCCCGTAGACCCCCATGTCGCGCAGCGCGCGCCGGCCGCGTGCGACCACGTCGTCCCAGTTGAGTGCCCAGACGACGACCTTGGCGAGCATCGAGTCGTAGTGCGGCGGTACCCGGTAGCCGGTGTAGATGCAGCCATCGGTGCGCACGCCTGGGCCGCCCGGGGCGTAATAGTGCGAAATGCGCCCGAAGCTCGGCAGGAAGTTGTTCTTCGGATCCTCGGCATTGATGCGGAACTGGATCGCGAAGCCGCGGCGCTGGATCTGATCCTGGCGAAAGCGCAACGGCAGTCCGGCCGCGATGCGGATCTGCTCCTCGACCAGGTCGACGCCGGTGATCGACTCGGTGATCGTGTGCTCGACCTGGATCCGCGTGTTCATCTCCATGAAATAGAAGCGGCCGTTGGCGTCTTGCAGGAATTCGACGGTTCCGGCGTTCGTGTACCCGACGGCACGGGCTGCCAGCACGGCGAGACCGCCGACATATTGCCGCTCGGCCTCGTCGAGCTGCGGCGACGGGGCGATCTCGATCAGCTTCTGGTTGCGGCGTTGGATCGAGCAATCGCGCTCATAGAGGTGAATGCAGTGCCCATGTTGATCGGCGAGCACCTGCACCTCGATATGGCGCGGGTTCACGATGCAGCGTTCGATGAAGATCTCGGCGCGACCGAAGGCCTTGGTCGCCTCGGAGATCACGCGCTCGTAGTTCTGACGCAGCTCCGTGGCGTCGTTGCAGCGCCGGATCCCGCGGCCGCCACCGCCCGATGTGGCCTTCAGCATGATCGGATAACCGATCTCGTCGGCCATCGCCAGGGCCTCGTCGAGGCTGCCCAGGTTCCCAGGACTGCCCGGGGTCACCGGCACACCGGCCCGTTGCATCGCAAGCCGCGCCTCGGTCTTGTCGCCCATGCGCTGGATCACGGCCGCCGAAGGCCCGATAAAGGTGATGCCACGCCGTGCGCAGGCCCGGGCGAGCTCCGGATTCTCGGACAGGAAGCCATAGCCGGGATGAATCGCATCGCAGCCGGTGGCGAGCGCCAGATTCACGATGCGGTGGACATTCAGGTATCCGGCAAGCGGATCGCTGCCGAGGCTGTAGGCCTCGTCGGCCTTCTTGACGTGCAGCGAATAACGATCGGCCTCGGAATAGATGGCCACCGAGCGGATGTCCATCTCGGCGCAGGCGCGAATGATGCGCACGGCGATTTCACCGCGGTTGGCGATCAGGATCTTTCGGAGCATCGGGTCCTCTCTCTCGCGGTGTCACATGCGCGGGTCAATCACGCTCGGGCCGAACCGATCCCAGTGTTCCCGTCGAGCGCCCTTCTATCGAAATCATCATCGAAACTCCCGCGTCAGCGGTGCGTTGGCGGCGCTGAGACCGAATCGGTACGTGTTGCGGCGCAATATACCGGATGGGCGCAGGGTCGAAAAGCGCAAGGCGCGGCGAGCCGCCGGACTTGGCCTACACTCTAAGGGGGGTCGAGGGACCTTGAACAACCCCTGGCATGGGCCTTCAGTGACGACGCACGTCGCGGAGCGCCCTGTCCGGCGTGCTTCGTCCTCGTGTACTGGCCCGCATGGATACGACATGGCGGCCCCTAACCAGTGGCGGCGTCCGGGCGGTCTCGAGGGGCCTTCGATGCGCTCGTCACGGCAATGGCCGGCCATCGACGCAACCTAGAGGTGGACATGTCTGACTCAACCTACCGACATTTATTGCTGGCCACGGATCTGACGCCGGAGGGCCAACCGGTGATCGAACGCGCCAAACAGCTGCGCGACATCTTCGGCGCGCGTTTGACACTGCTGCATATCCTCGCGAACCTGCCTACGGCGGTCGAGTACATGCCGATGTCCTATTCCGGGGACATGATCTTGCCGAAGGGCTTCGATCTCGAAAACGAGCTGCTGACCCTGGCGCGCGCGCAACTCGATGAACTGGGTGAAATCTTGTCCGTGCCCCCGCCGGACCGGCTGATCAAGATCGGGACGACCGGGTATCGCATCGACGCGACGGCCGACGAGTTGGGCGTCGACCTGATCGTCATCGGCAATCGGGGCCGCCACGGCCTGCGTGCATTGTTCGCGCCCTCGACATCGAAGGCCGTTCTACGCGTGCAATCGTGCGATGTGCTCTGCGTGCCGATCGGCGGGCGTGACGATGACCAGGGTTCGTGAGCCGACGGCGCATGGCGTGTTCGATACGTGTCAGCTCGCGTCATCGTCGCCTGTCTGGCCGCGCTGCTCGAGCGCGTCGCACGCGCGGGCGAAGCGCTGCTCGAGCGCCGGATCGGCGGGCGCCGGGCCGCACAGGTACCACTGAGCAAGAAGGCCGGCGGCATTGGCCAGCGGGTCCTGCTCGCCGGCGGCCATCCGTTCGGTCAGGCGGGCGACCTGCAAGGCCAGCCGGTCGCCGACGCGTTCGGCCGGCGAGTCGACCTGGGCCAGGATCTCGAGCTTCAGGCACAGCGCCTCGCGCTCTTCTTGGTTCTCGGCCAGCAGCTCCAGCGGCGGCGGATCGCCGCGCTCGGCCATCGCGAGCGCCGTGGCGAAACGCGCGCCGATCGCTGTCTGTATGCCCTCGTCAGGGTGCCGCGGAAGTCCGCTCCAGCGTGTCTTGAGCGCGGCCAGGTCATCGGGATCGGGGCGGTCGTCGGTCACCGTCCGTTCAACCAGCGCACAGATCTCCGCCTGTTCGGCGAGGAGGGCGAAGCTGGCGCGGCGGTCCCGTTCCTTGCGCTGTCGGAGGCTGTCGCGCACGGTTTGGCGGGCATTACGCCAGCGTTGACTGATGGCCGCGGCGGCCTGTCGCGGCACCGGTAGATGGCTCGTGTCGCGCCAGCGCTGGTCGATCTCGCGCAGGGCCTGTTCGATCTCGCTCGCGGAGGCCTCGCTCGTCGCCAGTGCCAGGGCCTCGTCGCAAATGGCTTCGCGGCTCGCTTGATTGTCCTGCTGTTCGCTGGTGCGCGCCTCGATCTGCGCTCGGCGCCGGCCGAAGACCAGATCGCAAGCGGCGCGAAACCGCCGCCAGAGGGCGTTCTCGTCAGCCTTGCGGCCCGGCACGGTCGTGTGCCAACG
This sequence comes from Thioalkalicoccus limnaeus, assembly GCF_041197575.1. Classification (NCBI taxonomy): domain Bacteria; kingdom Pseudomonadati; phylum Pseudomonadota; class Gammaproteobacteria; order Chromatiales; family Chromatiaceae; genus Thioalkalicoccus; species Thioalkalicoccus limnaeus. The sequence continues at coordinate 37,851 of NZ_JBDKXB010000025.1, forward strand.
CTGTTGACAGGCCTTGGCGGCCTCGATGGCCCGGTCGAGATCCGGCTGCTCGGCCAGCGCCTCGACTTCGGCGATCAGCTCTTCGCGAAGGTGGCGGTTCCGTGTGCGCTCCGTGTCCAAATGTCGGTCGAGTCGCCTCAGCGCCGCGTGGAACCGGCGTTCGAGTGGCCGCCGGTGGCGGATCTCGACCGGTCCCAGCTCGGACCAGGAGCGGCGCATCTCGCGTTCCGCCTTGACCGCCTTCTTCCAGTCCATCCGGTCCCAATCGACGCGGTCGAGAAAGGTTTCGAGCTCCTGACAGAGTTGTTCACGTGCCCGGCGGTTGGCTTCGCGCTCGGCCGTCTGTCGTTCCAGATAGGGGCGGCAACGCTGGTAGACTTGGTCGGCGCTGGCCTGGAACTGTTCCCAGCGACGTTGATCGGCCGGCGCGCCGCCTTGATCGAGCGACTTCCAGGCCGTTTGCAGTTGCCTGAGCTCGTCGACCAAGGCCTCGTCCGGGAGGTCGCGCTCAACCAATTCGTTGACGGCCTGGCACAGGGCTTCGCGCTGCTGGTCGGCGCCCCAGCGTCGCCAGCTTTGCAATTCCTTGACGCGCGGCGCGGTGGCACGGATGTGATGCTGGATCTCGCCGTAGGCCTGTCTTGGCAAGCCGCTGGCCTGGGCCAGGTCGATGGTGGCCTGGAGGCTTTGGAGGAGGGGTTCGGCCCGCTTGAGCTCGCCGGCGGTGAGGCTCTCGGTCAGGGCCGCGAGCTTCGCTGGCACCTGCGTGAGCCGCTGCTCGGCGTGTTGGCGCTGTTTTTGCCAGCGTTGTTCGAGCGTGGTCCCCGCCTCGTGCAACGCCTCGGCGAGATCAGCCGGGAGCCGGCGGTCGCCACCGAGTCTTCGTGCATCCTGGATCAGCGGCAGGACCTGGCCCTTGTTCAAGGGTTGGGTCAGCGCCAGCGTGTCGGCCAAACGGACGAGCAATGCCCGTGCCTGTTCGTGGTGGGCGCGGTCGTCACGCAAGCGGGTCAGTTGCTGTTGAAGCTGGTCGAGGGCTTCGGCGAGGCGCTTGTCCGCCCCGGTCTTCTTGGTCTCGGCGGCTGTTGGGTCAGCCGTGGTCAGTTGTTCGGCCCGTTCCCTCAGTGCGACGATCCTGACCTCGTCGCCCGATGCGACGGCGTCATTCAGTTCCGCGAGCAAGGCCTCGATGGCCGCGTGGCGTTCGGCCAGCGCCCGTTGCTTGGCTGCGCGTTCGTCATTCCACGCGCGGTATTCTTCGAAGGCCGCGAGAAAACGAGCGCGTCCGGCATCATAGCGCGTGCGCGAGGTCTCATCGGCCTCGTCCGCGATCCGGGCCCAGTCACGTTCGATCAGGTCCAACATGCCGCGGTCTTGCTCCCACTGTTCGAACCGACCGAGTCGCTCGATCTTCTCGCACAGCTCGGCGCATTGTGCGCGGATGCGCAGCGGCCGGGCCTCCTGCTCGGCCATGGCCTTCAGTCTGTCCTTGGCGAGACGATAGACGCGCTTGTCCCGTTTGCCGATCTCACGTGCCACCCGTTCGAGCGCGGCCTTGTCGGTCAGGCGCTCGACAGCGGTCTGGCGGTTGCCCGCGAGCGGATCGCGCAGCGCGCACTGGCCAAGGGTCGCGGCCGATGTGACGCGCTCGATGGCCGCATGGCGCATCTCCGGCTCGTGGGCCGTGGTTGCGATCTGCTCGAGGGTGCGTTCATCGTCGGTCGCGGCCAGTTCGGCGAGCCGCTCGTCGAGCGGCAGACGAGGCTCGGCGAGGCCACACAGCAGGTGACGGTAGCGGGCCCAGGCAACGTCGCGGACCCCGGCATCCGGATCCGCGGCGGCGATCCGGCGCAGATCCGCGAGACCCGACAGGCGCCGGCAGGCCTCGCGGCGCGCCGCGACATCGTCGCTGTCGCGGATCTCGCGGTCGAGGGCTCGCGGATCCGCGGCATCGACCCGCCTTTTCTTCAGGAAGCGCTCGAAGATCATCGCTTTCTATCGACCTCTGCGTCTTGTTGCTCGCATGCGCGGACCGGCGCGCCCCGGGGCGGGTGGAGACTGGTCAGTAGGTTGCCCGGTCGCCAACGAAGGGGTTGTGGCGGCGTTCTTCACCAAAGCTCGACATCGGGCCGTGGCCAGGGATGAAGCGGATGTCATCGCCGAGCGGGAACAGCCGTTGGCGAATCGAGTCGAGCAGATCCCGGTGGTTTCCGCGCGGGAAATCGGTGCGGCCGATCGAGCCGGCGAACAGCACATCGCCGACCTGCGCGAGGCGGTCATCGAGGTCCACGAATACCAGATGCCCCGGCGTGTGGCCAGGGCAGTGGACGATGGTCAGGACGCGGTGACCGATCCGTATCTCGTCATCGACCGTCAGCCAGCGATCCGGTGTCAGCGCGTCGACCTTCGGCAGCCCGAACATCTGACTTTGCTGGGGCAGAGATTCGAGCAGGAAGGCATCGTCGGGATGAGGTCCGGCGATGGGTACGGACAGCTCGCGGGCCAGTCGTGCGGCGCCTCCGACATGGTCGATGTGGCCATGCGTCAACAAGATCTGGGTCGGAATCAACCGGTCGTCGGAAATGGCCTGATGGATCCGTTCCAGATCGCCGCCGGGATCGACGATCGCGGTCTCGCGCGTGGCGTCGCACCAGAGCAGGGTGCAGTTCTGTTGAAAGGGCGTAACGGGGAGGATGCGATGTGGCACAGGTGTGGCAGCTCGGCAGGTTTGGGCCGTCGTTCGAGGCCGGCGGGCCGGACATGGGTCGAGCCCGTCGTTGGACAGGTTGTCGGTTTCAGTTGCGCAGGAGCTCGTAGAGACGGTCCTTCAGCAGCAGCCGTTCCTTCTTGAGGTCTTCGATGGTTTCGTCGGCGACCGGTACGCCCACCTCCTCGAGCGAACGCACTCGGGCATCGAGTTGGTCATATTCGTCCATCAAACTGGCAAACTGCTGATCGGAGGCGCGCAGCGCGGCGATTTTGTCCGTGAGTTCCGGAAACTCATGGAATAGGTCATGGGGTTCGCCTAGCATTGAAATCGGGTCCTCGTCGAAGACGGTCGAGGCGGCTCGACCGCGTGGTGATGATGAGCTATGACTTGGTGGGCGGCCATTCGAAACCTGCAACGGCTCAGTTTGCCCATGTCACCGAGGTGACAAGGCATTTTAACCCGGTGTTTCCCAAGGATACCAACGAAAGCGGGCCGCGTTCATCAGGCTGCCCCCCAAACCGCCAGACCTCGGGTGACTCCCTCCGAGGTGTCGCACCGGCCCCGTCGCGCCCTGTGCCAAGTGCCGCTGGGGTCGATGTTACGAACGCCGCCGAGACAGCCGCCCAGGATGCACGCCTCGCCGTCTGGTCCGTCGCTCGCGGTCGTGCGGAGGTCCGTCACTTCGTGTTGGCGTTGAGCCGTTGGATGACGGTGGGCGTCAGATCGAGCGCTTCGTCGACATAAACCAACCCGGCCTGTCCGCGTTCGAAGACGGCCGCGACCTGCCGTTCGCGGGCCACCTGATCGACCGCCTCGAGGGCCGGCCCGATGATCTCCTGGGTCATCTTTTGCTGTTCCTCCATCAGGCGGGTCTGGGTTGCCGAGGCCTGTTCCTGGAACCGTGCGATCCGCGTCTTGATCTCCTCTTCGCGTTTGCCGATCTGCTCGTTGCTCATCAAGGGCTTGTCGCGTTCCAGCGCTTGCTGAAGCTGGCGGATCGCTTGTTCTTCCTGGGCAAACGCCATCCGCTGCGGGCCGAACTCCTGCTCGAGACGCTCCCTGGCGCGCGTGCCGAGCTGGCTTCGCTCGAGGACCTGCTGCATATCGACATAACCGATACTGGTCGGTTGTTCGGCGAGGACCGGGGCCGCGATCAAGAGGCCGAGGGTGAGGCAGGCGCTACGAAACAACATCTTCATCGTTCTCCATGGGTCTGGGTTGCGGTCCGGTCGGCATCGGACCTTGCGGGCCAGGGCATGTTGCGGCTGCGGCCCGGTCATCATCGGAAGCGGGTGCCCTGAGGCCGGGTTGAATCGGCCTCGGTGAGGGTCGCATCGCTTCGTGTGATGGCCGCAGCGGCCACGCCACCCCGCGTTCTTGGCCCCGGGTGGCCTGGATTCTCGTGCCCGCGGCCTGCGGGTCAGCGGACGCCGGGGCGATGTTCTGCCGAGCGGCTGATTCTAACCGGCCGGGATCGCGGAAGGTATGGCTTTTAGTGGTCTACTCTGGGCTCGATTCAGCGCGGTGAGCCTTGAATCTTGCGGGCTCGGGTTCCCGATAAGGCCGCGTTCTCGTCATCGCGTGGGTCGCAGGCGTCTGGGGTCTGCGTGCCGCGTCCCCGCTGGAACGAGCGGACCGCATGCTGCCTCTTGCCTTGTCGCCGGCGCTGTTCCATGCTTGCCGCAGCGAAACGGCGAGCGCGACTTCGCATCTGAGCGGTCGTGGTCGTCGATTACCGCTTCGCTCGGGGTGTGGCGAGCATTGCCAGGAGATCCTTCAAGGTGGGCAATTCCCTTCAGGAACAACTACTCAAGGCCGGTCTTGTTAATGAGCAACGGCTCAAGCAGGCGCGTTCGACGAAGCGCAAGCAGGTCAAACCCGTTGCGAAAGGACGATCGGCGCCGGTCGATCCGGCACGAGAACAGGCCCGTCAGGCCCAAGCGCAGAAGGCGCAACGCGATCGCGAACTGAACCGCCAGCGCCAGGAAGAGGCGCAGCGCAAGGCGCTCGACAATGAACTGCGCGAGCTGATCCATGCCCACCGGCTGTCGCGCGACGGCGGTGACGTGGCCTTCAATTTTACCGACGGCACGGCGCTGAAGCGCCTGTACCTGCGCGCCGAGCAGCAGCGGCAGCTGGTCGCGGGCACCTTGGCCGTCGTGCGGCAGGATACCTTCTACGAGCTGATCCCGGCCGAGGTGGCCGAGCGGGTCACGGCACGTCAGCCCGAGCGGGTCGTGGTCTACAACAAACCTGGTCAGGACCTCGACTCGGACGATGAGTACGCCGATTACAAGGTACCGGACGACCTGATGTGGTGAATCGCCCTCGCCCGGGCGGCGGACGCCGAGGCGGACGAGGGCATAAAGGAGAATCGAAAGGATGGCCGATGGAGACAACCGGCGACTGGCCGTGTTGATCGATGCCGACAATGCCCAGCCGGCGATCGTCGAGGGTTTGCTGGCCGAGATCGCGAAATATGGCACGGCCCATGTCAAGCGCATCTACGGCGACTGGACCTTGCCGAACCTGGGTGGCTGGAAGGATACGCTGCTGCGCTACTCGATCCAGCCGATCCAGCAGTTCCGTTACACCAAGGGCAAGAATGCCACTGACGGCGCGATGATGATCGATGCGATGGATCTGCTCTACACCGGGAACTACGAGGGTTTCTGCATCGTGTCGAGCGACAGCGACTTCACGCGGCTGGCTTCGCGTTTGCGGGAATCGGGCACCGTCGTCTACGGGTTCGGCGAGAAGAAGACCCCGGAGCCCTTCGTCGCGGCGTGCGACAAGTTCGTCTTCACCGAGCTGCTGCGCGAGGACGATGACGGGGAACCGCCGCAGCGCAAGAGCGCCAAGGAGCTCAAACGCGATACCAAGCTGGTCCATCTGTTGCGGCTGGCGGTCGATGCCGAGGCCGATGATGGCGGCTGGGCTGGTCTCGGGGCGGTCGGGTCGACGATCGCGAAGCGCGCGCCGGAATTCGACTCGCGCAACTATGGCTATGCGAAGCTGAGCGGCTTGGTCAAGGCCATTCAACTGTTCGATGTCGATGAGCGTCTGATCGGCGAAGGACCGCACAAGGCCCTGTACATCCGGGACAAGAAGGCCGTCGGCACCTGACCCCTCCCGGTGATCGCATGATGGGCGACCAGTTTCCGTTCTGCGAAACCCTCGCGTTTCCTGTTTTCCTTCGACACCGCGAAGGCGTCGCGCCGGCCTTGATCTCGGTCGACGGCCGCCATAGTTGCTTCGAATGGAACACACGAGCCCGCCGTCGCGGCTGTCGTTGCCGATGCCTCGACCCCCAGAGCTGATCGACACCCATTGCCACCTCGACGTCGCCGATTTCGCGGCCGACCGCGACGCGGTGTTGGCACGAGCCCGCACGGCGGGCGTCGTCGCGCAGGTGATCCCGGCGATTGCGGCGGACGGCTGGCATGACCTGTGCCAACTGTGCCAGCGGGAACCGGACCTGTACCCGGCGCTGGGCCTGCACCCGGTGTACGTTGCCGACCATCGGGGCGCTGATCTGGTTGAATTGGAGAGAATGATTGCCGAGCGCGCGCCGGTCGCGATCGGCGAGATCGGGCTCGATTTCTTCGTCCCGGGCCTGGATCGGGAACGCCAGCAAGCCCTGTTCGAGGCGCAGCTCGCGATCGCCCGAAGCGCCGATCTGCCGGTGCTGCTCCATGTGCGCCGTGCCCACGATCAGGTCCTCGCGACACTGCGTCGGCACCCGGTCCGCGGTGGCATCGTCCACGCCTTCAACGGCAGCGTGCAGCAGGCGGAGCGGTATCGGGAGCTCGGCTTCCTCGTCGGCTTCGGCGGCATGCTGACCTTCGCCCGTTCGACGCGACTGCGTCGGCTCGCGACGGCCGTGCCGATCGAGGCGATCGTGCTCGAGACCGATGCCCCGGACCTGACGGTCGCGAGCCATCAGGGCGAGCGCAATAGCCCAGAATACCTTCCGGAAGTCTTGGCTGCGCTGGCCGAGGTTCGCGGCGAGGATCCGGCATGGCTCGCGGCCCGAACCACGGCGAACGCCCGCGCGCTACTGCGCCTGTGAGCGCGACGCGCGTCCCCGGATATCAATCGGCAGCCTCTGGGCGTGGGCTTGCGGCCGAGGTTTGGGGGCGCGGCGATCGGACGGGAGGGGGCGCTGGCTGGGGGGGCGCTGGGGCCGATGTGGCCGTCGCTGCGGACGGATCCGAGCCTCGTGCGGCCTCGGCGGCCGGCCGAGGTTTCGTGCGCGGCAGAAACTGGTCGACTCGGTCGAAAAAGGCGCTTTAGAAATCCGCATCCTGCAGCGTCACGCTCGCGACCCGCACCAGCGAATCATCGCTCGCGCGGATCGGCAGCGAGACCGAGCCGATCCCGCCGACGCCGACACTGGCCGAGGTCGGGTTCTTCTTCACACTGTAACGGTCCAGCACCGCGCTGACGAACACCCAGCTACCCTGCTGTTCCTCGGCCGCGCAGGAGATCCGCACCGATAACTGCTCGTGGACCTCATCCCTGGGCTGGAAGTTCTTGCTGCCTTCGACCGCGTCGGCCCTTGCAACGGCGACCGTGTAACCCTGGCTGAGAAGGGCCCGCCGCGCGGCCTCGCAGGCCTGCGCCGGCGGCAGCGGGTAGCTGCGCGAAAAGGTGTCGTCCGAGCTGAAAGACTCGGGCACGAGGTTGTGGCTGCCGCTGAGGCAGCCGCCGAGCGCCAGGCTCATCAGCAAGATCGGCAACACGGCACGGGCAGACAAACGCGGAGTCATGGCAGGCTGTCGGACGAAGGAAACCGGGGGCAAGCATAACCCCAGTTTGGGCCGATGGGCAGCTCCGGCCCCATACCGCGGCAGGGCGGTCCAGCGCTTGTTGATGCGAGGCACGGCAAAGGCGATCGTCTGTCCCCGATGGTGGCCGGCCTAACCGCCGCCGGCTCGGCGATGGACCCGTCGCTCTGCGAAGCGCGCCGCTGACGGCTTCGGAGAGACGGGGCCGGGCATCAGGGCCCGTCTCTCCGCCCTTGCGCGACAAGCGAACGATCAAACGTGGCCGGTACCCGATGTGTCGGACACTCAAGCGGGAGAAGGATCCAGCGGATTCAAGTGGAGCATCGCTTCGACCCGGTCGTGGCGGGTTTCGACACCAGCCGGGGAAATGGGGTCCGTGCCTGCTTACACGCTGTTTACACGCTCCGCTCCGTGGCGCACGTGCCGGACGCTGAAGTCGCAGACGCTCGCCGCCGTCGGCACAAGGCACCTTCCGCGTTCGCCAAGGTCTGGGGGGTAGATGCTACACTCGGAACATCGGGATGCCCGACCCACGTCATCGACCATGCGCAGAATGGGAGGTAAACACGATGCCCGAGCCAAGCTTGGATCTCCTCATGCAGATGACGCAGAAGATCCTGGACAACCAGAGGGAGATCCGGGAGGACGTCCGGGAGATCAAGGCCCGACTGGGGCGTTTGGAGACGGATGTGGCTCAGCTCCACGTCTTCTTGGCCGAGCAATCAGTTCGATTCGATCGCGTCAGCGACAGGCTCGAGCGTGTCGAAAGGCGACTGGAGCTCGCCTCTCCCGCGTAAGACGGAACGCGATAGAATGGATGCGGGGTCTGACCCCGATTTCACCGTGACCGCGATTTCGCCGCAACCATAACCCCAGGCCGGGCCGATGGGCACGTTCGGCTGCGCAGTGCAGCGGGACGGTCCGGCGGTGGCGGTGCGCTGCGCGGCAACGGTGAGCGTCTGTTCCCGCTTGTGGTCGGCCTAACCACCGCCGACTCGGCGGTGGATCCGTCGCTTCGCTCCGTGGCGCGCAGGACGGACGCTGAAAGCGCGGGTCGACCGTTGGCGGCGCCGACCCGCGATCCTTCCTGTCATCCGAGCCGCCTCCCCCGATGATCAGGCGCGGGTGACCTGGACCGGGATCGGGCGGCAGACGGTGTTGCAGACCGGTGAGCGGGCTTGCGTGTAGCTCAGCAGGTCGTCGAGTTCCTGTTCACTGCAGTCGGCCTTCACGTGCAGGCGCATCCGAATTTGCTGATAGCCCGGATTGACACTCTCATCCAGGCCCAGCAACCCATTGAGGTCGATGTCACCATCGAGCTCGGTGAATAATTCCTGGATCTCGATGCCGCGTGCCGCTGCGTGCAGCACGAAGGTGGTGGTCACGCAGCCGGCGAGCGCGTGGAGCAGGTACTCGACCGGGTTGGCCCCCTCGTTGCTGCCGAGTAGGACCGGTGGTTCGCCGTTGGTGTAGACGAAGTCCTGGGTGCGCGAGCTGTCCTCGGCGCCGGCACCGTAGAAGTCGCGGATCGTCGAGCGGTTCTCGCCGCCGCTGATCCAGCGGTTGCGGGCGCGGAACACGAAGTTGGCGAGCCCCGGATTGCCCTGGATCGCACCGATGGTGTCCATCATCTGCTGCTGGTTCAGGCCGTTGATCGTCGTCTTGGTTTGCATGTCCATCTCGATCTCCTCTGGTTCAGGGTTTTCGAAGCGGCATTCTTGGGTGCCGCACCCTGACTAAAGCAATCGGGATGCCAATGATTTTAATTCAATAAAAAGCAATCATTTAGGAGAAAACAGCTGTCGGTCACGGATGCCGAAATCCCGTGAATCACGAATTTTCGTGGCGCAGCTCCCGAGTTTTCGTGAGGCCGAGCGCCTTCATTCGGTAAGCGAGGGTGTTCGGGTGCAGACCGAGAAGCTCGGCCGCGCCACCGGGTCCGGACAGCTTGCCGTGTGACGCCTCCAGCGCGCGCAGCAGGTTCGCGCGCTCGAACTCGAGCATCTCGTCGACGGTCAGTACCGGAGCCTCGGCGCGCGCTGCGGCCGCCGGATGCGAACCCGAGGCCGGGTCTGCCGTCGACACGTCGGACAGCACCCGCGCGAGGTTCAACACGCGGCCGCCCGGGGTGTCGAGGCCGGTGATCCAGGCGCGCTCGATCAGGTTTTCCAGTTCCCGGATGTTACCCGGCCAGGTGTAGGCCTTCAGCCGCGCGCGGTCGGCCTCGCCGAGCGACGCAGCCGTGGCGCCCTGCTGCCGTGCCACGCGGGCCGCGATCGCCTCGGCCAGCAGCACGACGTCGTCGCCGCGCTCGCGCAGCGGCGGTGCCTTCAGTGGAAAGACGTTCAGCCGGTACAGCAGGTCCTCGCGAAAGCGGCCTTCGTTGACCATCGCGGCGAGATCCCGATTGGTGGCGGCGATCACACGCACGTCGATGTGCACGGTGCGGCCGCTTCCGACGGGCTCGAATTCACCTTCCTGCAACACCCGCAGCAGCTTCGCTTGCAGGTCGAGCGGCATCTCACCGAGCTCGTCGAGGAACAGGGTGCCGCCGTCGGCGAGTTGGAACCGCCCTTCGCGGCGCTGCGTGGCGCCAGTGAAGGCGCCCCTCTCATGGCCGAAGAACTCGCTTTCCTGAAGGTTCGCCGGGATCGCGGCGCAGTTGACCTTGACCAGCGGGCCGTCGCGACGGCGGCTATGTCGGTGGATCGCCCGTGCGATCAGTTCCTTGCCGGTGCCCGTTTCACCTGTGATCAGTACCGTGGCATCGCTCGGGGCGACGCGCTCGATGTCGTGGAGCAGGCTCCTCAGTGCCGGGCTCGTGCCGATGATCTCCTCGAAGCCGCGCAGGGCGTTGAGTTCGGCGCGCAGGGCCGCGGTCTCGTCGGTCAGCGCGCGCAACCGCACCTCCGCGGCCAGTCGGTCTTCGACATTGCGCAGGATCAGCGTGAAGAAGGCCTGGCCGCCGGACTCGAAGCGCGACAGCGTAGCTTCGGCAGGAAAGGCCGTACCGTCTGCCCGCTGGCCCTGCAATCCCTCGGGAATCCAGAGCGCGTTGGTGGTGGCCGCATCGCCTTGCAAGAGGGCTGAGAGCTCGCGCAGCCGGTCGCATGAATCGGCGGCGAACAGCTGTTCGATGGTCGCCCCCGTAGCCGCATCCGGGTCGCATCCGAAGCATGTCGCGGCGGCACGGTTGATGCGCACCGCCCGCAAGGTCGCGTCCAGTTCGAGGATGCTGTCCATCGCGCTGTCGATCAGCATCGCGAGTTGCCGTTCGCTTTCACGCAACGCGCGGTCCCGGCGCAGGCGTCCCAGTTCGGCCGCCGCACGCGCCCCGAAGATGTGGAACACCGCCTGCCGAGTGGGGTCCACGGCGAGAGGGTGGTCGTCGAGGATCGCCAGGTTGCCGAGGACCTCGCCATCGGCGTCCCGAAGTGGCAGGCCCATATAGCTGACCGCGCCGAGCGGGGCCAAGTCGGGGTCGTCCGGGTAGAGTTGAATGACCCGCTCCGGTACCACGACCAGCCGCTGCTCGAAGATCACCGCCTCGCAGGGGGTGCCCTGGATGCGGTACTCGTAGTCGGGTACCTGGTGACCACGCGACCAAAATGACAGCGCCCGCAGACGTTGCGCGTCCGGCAGCCACTCGGTGACCCACGCAGACTGTACTTGAAGCGCGCGTGCCAGGTGTCGCACCAGCGCGTCGAAGAAGGCCTTGCCGGTTTCCGCGGCGACGCCGTTGAAGATCTCTTGAACCACGCGCTGGTCGACGCGCGAAGCGGTCGTCGCCTCGGTGTCCATTGGATGGTGACTCGAGATGGCTCCAGAGCAGAGGTCGGCCTTCGATGCCGACTCGGTGTTCGGCCCAGCGGCCCGCGGCAACGGGATCAGGCTTCCGTTGCGACGAAGCCCGGATGCCGCGGTCCCGCAGCGGAAGCCCAGTTCGATGCCAAGAACTTCCGGACGATATCTATCCATGGCGTTGACCGCCACAGTCTTCAAGGCCGACATTTCGTTGGCGGATCTGAACCCTTGCCACGACCGAGGTCAGGTGTTGACCTCGGCGCGGCGTTTCGTGGGGGGCTCGGGTGGCCGATCGAATGACCGGGACCACCGGCCGCCGTGCGGCCTCAGGCTGCGGTGCGCAGATCCAGGGCCTGGTTATAGGCGCTGCCGGGTTTCACCTGGACACGTTCTGCGACCAGAGCCCGCGTCAGCGGCAGGTGGCCGCTGCGTCGGGCCGCTTCGATCAGCGTCAGGTCGATCAGGTCGCGCTGGGCGTGGCTGCCGCCCAAGCGATGGGCGATCGGCCGCACGTCGCGCAGGCGCGTCGCCGCGGCCTCGTCATCGCCGCGGTCGAACGCGGCGAGGGCCTCCAGCAGCGGCCGGCCGACGGATCGCGCGATCGCAGCGTGATCGCCGGTACGGCCCGGGTCCTGGGCCGACTGGGCCGCGATCCATTGGGTGGCGCGCGCCTGATCGCCGCTGGCCACCCAGGCCATCATCGCGTGGAAATCGTTGAAGGCATACAGGCCAGGTCGAGCGACCTCGCGCCAGATGTCGGCCAGCGACTGCCAGCGGCGGCGCACGTCGATCCCGCGCAATTGGAGCCGCCAAAGCAACGCCGAGGCGTCGATCAGGTCGACCGTCATCCGGGAACGAGGGCCGTGGATCGGGCCGTCGAACAAGGCCAACACCGCATCGATCTCGTTCAGGTCGAGATGGAACAGGGCCCAATGCCACCAATTGTGAACGGCGAGAAAGTTGTCCTCGGCCCACTGGGCCTCACGATCGCGCATCCAGGCGATCCCGTCGCGGCTGCGACCCTCCATCTCGAAGACATGGGCCACCGCGTGGTGGGCCCAGGCATCCTTCGGCTCCAGGTCCAGGGCGCGGCGGCCGTAGTTCTCCGCGCGTCGATAGTCGCCGTTCTCCTCGCAGCCGAACGCGAACATGCCCAGCACGGCGTGATAGCCGGGGTCGGCGCGGCTCCAGCGGCCCAGTGCGCGGGCGATGCGGTCCCGGATCATCCGGGGATCGCCACGCATGTAGTCGCCCACATGCCCGGCTTGCAGGGCCAGGGCGTCGCGCGGATAGTCGATCGACACGTCCTCGAGGATGCGCCCGGCGCGGTGCCATTCGCCGGCGGCGAAGGCTTTCGCGGCCTCGTGGTGGCCGCGCTCGCGGTGGCTGAGCGGCAGCCGTTGCACCCGGTCGAGATCCGCTTGGGCCACCGTCACGGCATCGGGTTCGGTGCCGAGCAGGTGCAGCCACGCATGTAGCAGATGTCCCATCGCGAAATCCGGCGCCTCGGCGGTCGCCGCCGCGATCGTCGCCACCGGATCGCCCCGGTAGCAGTTGAACTGGTGCAGGGCCTGCGCGTACTTCTCCAGCGCCTCGTCGGTGGCCCCGGTCACCGGGTTGCCAAGCAGATCGCTTTGTTTCATCTTGTCCTCTCCAGGCCGGCCTCGGCCGGCGTCGGTTCAGGGTGACGGTCGTCTCGCAACGGCGGGCGGGTCCCATCCTATCCCGGCACGGCCGGTCATCCGCTTGGCCGTCGGGGATCAGGGTCCGTGCAGCCCGTTGCTGTGAGATCCAGCATACCGGCGGGGGCCGAGGATCCCGCTAGTCGATTCGGACGAGAGCAGGACGTTTCCGCCATGACTGGTCTTTCCGAGACGAACCGGCCCGCCGATGCCGCGATCCTTGCCTTCCCGGAGGCGACCGCCTCGGTGATGTACGGGCTCAGCGATCTGCTGCACTCGGCGGGCCGCGATTGGGGCATGATCGTGCACGGGGAGCCGGGCCCCGCGTTGGTTCGCCCGCGGATCGTCGCCGCGCGCGCGGGTCCCCTTGCCATCGCCAATGGGGTCACCGTGATCCCTGACGCCCGACTCGCCGACATCCCCACCCCGGACCTGGTTTGTATTCCCGAAATCCTGGTCGCGCCATCGGACCGGCTGACCGGTCGGTTCGACGCCGAGATCGCGTGGCTGCAAGATTGCTACCGCAACGGCGCGATCATCGCCGCGGCCTGTTCGGGGTCGTTGCTGTTGGCCGAAGCGGGGTTACTGGACGGGGAGGCCGCCACGACGCACTGGGCATACTGCGATGCGCTGGCGGAGCGGTTTCCAAAGATACAGGTGCAGCGCCAGCGCTCGCTGGTCACCGCAGGGGTCGGGCAGCGGCTGATCATGGCCGGTGGGGGCTCGTCGTGGCTCGACCTGGGGTTGTTTCTGATCGCCCGCCTCGCGGGCGTCGACGCCGCGATGCAGCTGGCCCGGATCTATTTGATCGACTGGCACCACGCCGGTCAACAGCCGTTCGCCCGCTTGTCGGCGACCCGCCAAACCGAGGACGCCGTCGTCGCGCGCTGCCAGGTCTGGGCGGCCACGCACTACAACGAGCCGGCGCCAGTCGCCGCGATGGCGCGTTTGAGCGGCCTGTCCGAGCGTTCACTGGTGCGGCGTTTCCAGAAGGCCACCGACATGACCCCGATCGAGTACATTCACCGGATCCGGATCGAGGAAGCCAAGCAGATGCTCGAGGCGACCCGCGATCCCGTCGAGGCCATTGCGCAGGACCTCGGCTACGAGGACGCGAGCTTCTTCACCCGCTTGTTCAAGCGCGACGTAAAGCTGACGCCAACCCAATACCGGCGCAAGTTCGGCCAGCTGCGCGAGGTGCTGCGCAGTGCGGAATAGGGCCGCTGACGCCGAGATGAAACCCGCGCTGTCGCTGACACGGGAGGCTGGGCAGCGGGAGCAGCGGGTTCAATGCCCGCAGCGGCCGTGCGGGAAGTGCCGATCGCCGCTCCGCGCGGCAGCGATCAGCGGCCGACCGTGCCGGGGGCTTGCGGCTTGAAGCGGAGGATGTAGTAAGGCGGCTTTGTCTCATCTTCGCCGGCATTCAGAACCGGCCCGAGATGAAGCTGATTGGCCACCACGTACATCTTGCCATCCGGCCCGTAGCTGAAGGCATCGGGCCACAGCAGCCGTTCATCGTCCTCGAACAGGACCTCGTAGCGGCGATCCGTGCCGATCACTCCGATCGCATGGTCCGTGATCGCGCTGATGTAGATGTTGCCTGCCACATCGACGCTAATGCCGTCTCCGATCGGTTTGTCGGCATACCTTTCGACGCGGTCCGACAGTTGCGCGCGGTCAAGCCCCGGGTCGCGCTGGTCGGCGGTGTGGATGCGGTACATGGTTTCGCCGGTCATGGGGCCGAAGTAGAGCCACTCGCCGTTGGCATCGATGGCGAACGGATTGATGCCCACCCGTGGACGGAAGGGTTCGCCGTCCTGGCCTAGAATCTCGGCCGGCCGGCCGTCGAAGCGACGACGCGTTCGCCCGTCTCCTTCCAGGAGATCGGGAAGCGGACGGATGGGCATGGCGCATCGGATGGTTGGAAGACCTCGCTGCGAAGCCTTGCGGCTGCGGACGCGATTCGAACCCCGACGGCCGAATGTCAAAACCGGCGCCTGACCCCCAACGCAAGGAAATTCGATCCGCCCTTGTCGGCGACCAGGCCGAAGCCGGGCGAGCGATGGTGCAGGCGAGCGATGACCGACCAAGGCTGATTCGGCCGGCTGAATTCCAGTTCGCCGACCCAATACACGAGCAGCTGAAAAAAGATGAAGCATGCCGGTGCCCGGTTGCTTTCGGGCCTCGGTGGCCAGGAAGTCGTCGCCACACTGCTGTTAGCCATGGCGGCTAGCGTGGAGGCGGTGCGACCGGATCGCTCGGCACCGCGCAAAATGAAGCCCGCCAAAAATACAGGGCTTCTACCCTAACCCTAAGCGCTGCCGTTGAAGGGGGCTTAACTCAGGGGCAATGCGCCGCAGACCAGCTCGCGACCGCTGAAGGAATACTCGGCCAGCAATCGGTGGGCGCAGCCATGAATGCGCTCAACGGGATAATCGCAGCGAAACCCTTCCAATGCCAGGGCATGGCGATCAATGCCGATGTTGCGCACCGCCGCCGGCTCGCGCCGCATGATCGCACCACCGCCAAGATAGGTTTCAATGTAGGCGTCATGCGGGGGTATCAGCGCAATCCGCGCAATAATCGGCTGACACAAACCCGCGGTGGCCTTGGAGCCGAAGTAACTGCCTATCGCTGCCCATCCGCCTCGACGCCTCGGACAAGCAGCATAGGTTTGGCGCGCTATGCTGGCAAACGCTCGCTAGCGGGTCTAAGCGGCTGCCGGCCGGGCTCGCCAGGCAAGAGGGGGCGAGATGCCAGGAGCTATTGCATTTTCTCCAGGAGAACTTTCAACGCGTCAATCTCGGTGAAAATGCCCACCAGATGGTCGCCCTCCACTACGGGAAAACTCCCGAATTTCTTCTCGACCATCAGCCGCACCGCATCCACCAGCGGGGTATCCGGCGTCACCGTTACCGGCTCTCTGGTCATGATCCGGGAGACCGGGGTGGTCAGGAGAACCTGCTCGTAGTCCTCCCGTCCGATACCCGATAGCAGCCCGGGTGACGCTCGACGGATGTCGCGATCCGTCACTATCCCCACGAGCCTGGAGCCATTGGTGACCGGCAAATGGCGAATATGATGCGGCAGGAGCATCCGGACGGCTTCCTTAATGCTCGTCCGCTCGGACACAGTGTAGACCTTCTGAGTCATGTAATCTCCGACTCGCATAGGGGAATTCTCCTTCTCGTTGTCGCCGGGATGGTCTTAACTCGATTCGTGGGCCAGTAGTATTGCTTAGTT
>NZ_JBDKXB010000026.1:0-48515 GCF_041197575.1 Thioalkalicoccus limnaeus
TACCATCGCGTCTCTCTCCCCACGCGGCTCCCCGTCGCGCTGGTAGAGCGGGCAACCAGCGTCCGTCCCGCGCGCGGACGAACGCCCAGCGGGCGGCTCAGAGCAGTTTCACCAGGGCCGCGATCGCGGCGACTTGGGCGAACATCAGCGGCACGATCCACTTGAGAAGATCGACCTTGGTGCGCGCCACCTCGCCGCGCACCTGCTCGATGTCGAGCTTGAGCTCGGCACGGACCTGCTCGATCCCCTTTTGCAGGCGCAGCTCGCTTTCGCGCAACGCACCGCGGACCTGCTCGATGTCCAGCTTGAGCTCGGCACGGACCTTCTCGACCTCCGCGCGAACCTGTTCGATGTCGAGCTTCAGCTCGGCGCGGACCTGCTCGATCTCAGCACGGACCTGCTCGATTTCCTTCTGCAAGCGCAGCTCGCTCTCGCGCACGTGACCCTGGGTCGCCAATTCCGGAAGATGCGGATAGCGTTCTTCCAAGCGCTCGAAGGCCTCGGCGATGACACGCGCCCGTGCGCGATCGTCGGGAGCCATGGTCAGGGCTTCGTAGAGTGCAACGCTCGAACTCATGGTATTACTCTGCCATCGGGCCGGCGCCACGGCAAGGCGCCCGAGGGAGGAGGGGGGAAGGCTTCGGCGCCGGCGGAGAGGAAGAGATAGACGGAGTGGTCTGTTTTCATCGGAGAGTGTGGTCGGCGGGTTCTCGTTCAGGCGCTAAGGGCTTCGTTCCGCACAGCGGACCTTACGAAGGGTTCGGGGTTCGCAACATGCCTAAACCGCCATCGACAACCGATAGCCTCGACAGCAAAGATGCCGATCCGGCGCGGTTGCGGACGCTTCGGCGTGGAATACGCACGTGGCCCATTTCGCCGGCTGGAGCTTCTTCGTCAGCACACCTTTGTGCCGAGGCTTGGCTTCGGCTTCTACCCGGCCGTGCAGGCCTCCAACGTCGATCCGATTCCGGCACTGCGCCCGTGAGCGGCGTGGACCCGAGTGCGGCCTCGGCGTGTGCCCCGATGATCCGGCCGGGTACGAGAAGCTGTGCGAGTCTCCCTGACCCCGACCGTGCCTCGACCCTTGTCGCGTCGGCCGTGCACGTTTATCCTTCAGTTAGCTAACCGGAGACTAACCATGCAAACCCAGTTCAACATCCACGAGGCCAAGTCACACTTGTCCCGGCTCATCGAACAGGTGGAGGCCGGTGGCGAGGCCGTCATCGCCCGCGCCGGCAAGCCGGTCGTGCGCCTGGTGTTGGTCGGTGAGGCACCGCAGCGGCGCGTGCTCGGTCGGCTAGAAGGCTGCTTCAAGCTGCCTGACGAACAGGCACCGTCGATCCCGGAGACCCCGGTTGACTTCATCGACGCCGTCGAGGGCCGCTGATGCGGGTGCTGACCGACACCCACATCCTGCTGTGGGCCTTGTTGCGGCCCGCGCAACTCGATGCAGCATGCAGGGACGTGCTCGAATCACCCGATCATCGGATCTTCTTCAGTGCCGTCAATATCTGGGAGATCGCGATTAAACGCGCCCTCGACCGCCCGGATTTCGACGTGGAGCCTGATGCGATCCATCGCGCGGCACTGGAAACCGGCTTTCGCGAGCTGCCGATTTCCGCCGTCCATGCCGCTGCCGTCCGTCACTTGCCGGTTCACCATCGCGATCCGTTTGACCGCCTGCTGATCGTCCAGGCGCAAACCGAGCCGCTGCTGTTGATGACCGATGACCCGCTGATCAGCCTTTACTCGGTTCAGCGGCTTGGCGGGGTCGCAGCCGGCAAGAAGGCGTAGGCAAATGATCAGGTCTGGGAATGGGGTCAGGTCTTGAAATGCAACATTTCGTGCGGGAGGAGGGGTCAGGTCTTGTCTTTTGCTCGTTTCGGGCTCTGTATTGGGCCTCGAGAACCGGACAATAGTTTAAGCTGGCTGCCCGGGGGCGGGGTCAGGTCTCGAAAAGTAACCTCCCTGGCTACCTTCTCCTGACCCGACCGCAAAGGCGACCGCTTCGGCGGTCTCTCCTTGTGCCTGGCACCATCCCGTCTCTCCCCGCGCCGTTCGGGATCCGGAAGCTCGGGGTCTCGCGTTGTAGCCATCCGGGCTCGACCCGGCAGTCCGGCAGGGGATTCAGGTTGGGGCTTGCGCGGGCTCGGGGTTTTGAATGGGCCGGGTGCTCCCCGAACGGTAGGGCGATGCTTGGGGCTCGGGGATCTTGAAATCCACGAGGACAAACGGTGCAATCCGCGCAGACGTGCAGCCCTATCGATCTTTCGCGGTCATTCGATCGTCTCGATGCGGTCTTGGTAAATCCGAACTAAGCGGTTACCTGTGCTCAACGCGATGGCTTGCGGCCACATTCGGGTTAGCAGGCCGTGGAAGTCTCGCATCCGCATGTTCCCGATACGAATGTGAATGACCCGTGGCGGTGGAGAACTCACCACGATTCGATCCGAGAAGTCGGTATCTTTCGACACGATCACCATGTCGCGCTCACGAGCGTACTCCCAAATCTGAGTGTCCGTCCAGGTTTCACCGAGATCGCGCATGTGCGAACAGTCGCCACCCGACCACAAAGCGAGACGATACGGGAGGTTGACATCGATTAGGAAACGCGGCATCAGGCGACATCACGCAGCGTATAGCGACGGGCCATCAAGTGAGCGGCAAAGCGCAGGCAAGCATCGATGTCTGCCGGCTCGAGCGAGGGATACTGGCGCAAGATCTCGTCGCGGGATTCTCCCGCGCTCAGAAAGCCGAGAACCGTCTCGGCGGTGATCCGCATGCCCCGGATGGTCGGATGGCCATTGCAGATGTCTGGGTGAACGGTGATCCGGCCATCCAAATATTCGAGCGAGGCGTCATGGTCGAGGACGGCATTCATCGCGCTTTAGGCCCCAAGTCAGATAGACGTCTGAATGATAGCAAGGTCATGAAGAAAAAGCCGGAGGGAGGAGGGGGTCAGGTTTTGTCCTTTGCTCGTTTCGGGCTCTGTATTGGGCCTCGAAAACCGGACAATAGTTTAAGCTGGCTGCCCGGAGGCGGGGTCAGGTCTCGAAAAGTAACATCCTTGGCTCCCTTCTCCTGACCCGACCGCAAAGGCCAGCGCTTCGGCGGGCTCTCCTTTTGCCGGGTACCATCGCGTCTCTCTCCCCACGCGGCTCCCCGTCGCGCTGGTAGAGCGGGCAACCAGCGTCCGTTCCGCGCGCGGACGAACGCCCAGCGGGCGGCTCAGAGCAGCTTGACGAGGGCCGCGATCGCGGCGACTTGGGCGAACATCAGCGGCACGATCCACTTGAGCAGATCGACCTTGGTGCGCGCGACCTCGCCGCGCACCTGCTCGATCTCCTTGAGCAGCCGCAACTCGGTCTCACGCAACGCACCGCGGACCTGCTCGATATCCAGCTTGAGCTCGGCGCGGACCTGTTCGATCTCGGCACGGATCTGCTCGATGTCCAGCTTGAGCTCGGCGCGGACCCGCTCGATCTCCTTCTGCAAGCGCAGCTCGCTCTCGCGCACATGACCCTGGGTCGCCAATTCCGGCAGATGGGGATAGCGCTCTTCCAAGCGTTCGAAGGCCTCGGCGATGACGCGCGCCCGCGCGCGCTCGTCCGGGGCGCTGGTCAGGGCTTCGTAGAGTGCAACGCTCGAAGTCATGGCCTTACTCTGCCATCGGGCCGGCGCCACGGCAAGCGATCACGGGGCACTGGGAGCAGGGGAAGGTGTTCACGTCTCGAAAAGTCACATCCCTGGTTCGCGTCTTCTTGCCGGACCGCAAACGAAACGGCTCCGGCGGTCTCTCCTTCTGCCGGGTAGCCATGCCCGCACCCGCCTCGCCGGCAACGCGAGGTGGTGGGATGCGTAAGCTGGGTCGGAGCGGCTGCTCAGCGGGCAGATGAACAAGATGGGCGGATCGATCTCGGGGAGGGACTGCGCCGTTTGCCGACGTCGGCGCTCGGCACCAAGGCCGCCCGCCCCCAGCCCCTGAGCCCCGACGTGAACCGGACGGTGTTGTGTGACCGGGTGCTTCGCGAGCCCCCGGTCGTGTTGGTCAATGGAAGTGATGCACGAAGCGCAGGTTGAAGCGCGAGCCCTCGGGCCGGTTTTCGGCTTCGGTCTCCCAGTAGGCGTTGAAGAAGAGGTGATTGTGTCGTGAGAAGTGATAGACGAGTCCCGGCCCGATGCCGAGCACCTGTTCCTTGCTGTCCGGCAGCCGATTGCCGTCCACCTTGGCATCGGTGATTTGTTTCAGGTAGTAGCCATTGAGGCCGAGCCGCAGGCGCTGGGGGAGGATTTCGTAAGCGCTGGCGAAGTTGACGTGGATGGCTTGTCCGGCCTGGCTGTCGTTGGCGCCCAACGGGACCCAGGGGTCATTGTTTTCAGCGTTCCAGAGGTAGTGCAGGCGCCAGGATAGCGTCCATTCCGGCGTCAAGAAGGCGGTGGCGGCCCAATAGGGGTTGAAGGAGAAGAAGTTGCTGCCCGGGTTGAGCGCACGCTTGCTGTCGTATTCTCCGGTCGGCAAGATCATCTGGAACTCGATGCGGTGCACGAACCTTGGGCCATTCGGCCCCATGATGGGGTCCCACTGCAGGTAGGGACCGATGAGCAGATCCCCGACGCCACTGTTGGTCGAGAGGACGAAGTTGTCGTCGGGCTTCAGATCGAAATCCGCGAAGGGCAGCATCAGGTTGATGCCCCACTTGCCCTCGAACAACAGCGGCTGGTCAGACTGATAGATGACCTGGGCCAGCGCGACGTTGACGTCTACCTCGGCCTTCTTCAGGCCTTCCACTGTCGGTAATCGCACATCCCTGCCATCCCCATCCTTGAGCCGGCCGTCGCGGTAAGCTTGCAGGTAGAGCTGGGCGTACCAGCCCGGGCCGGATGGAGGCGCACCGTCGAGAAAACTGGTGAAGCCCAGATTGACAGCGGGAAGTTGCTGGCCGGTAACCGAATGGCTCGCCAGGCACGCAACGCAAAGCCCCAGTATAATTGATGTTTTTTTGTTCATATCGTTGCCTTCACTTGTGTCCGGAGATCATGGGGACAGGAAGGTCTCTCGATCAGGCGCATTCCGCCTCCCCCTGGCCCTGGCCGCGATTGTACTTGGCCTCAAAAAGAAAGGCGGCTTCGGCTTCGCACTGGCGCCTGTCGATGCTCGAGGGCAGCGCGCCTGTTCAGGCCGCGGGGTGGGCGGCAGCAACGGCGCCTGCATTTCCTGCACAGCGTGCGGTCCTAGTCCCTCGCCTCCCGTATAGATCTGTTTCTTGGGGGCGGTGCTTCGGTCCGGTGGCCAAAGAGGCACTACGACGGTATAGTCCTGGCTGGAAGCAAAAAGCCTCCGGCCAGTCGGGTTGATGTCGGCGTGGCGGGCGCTGTCGTGGACCCGAGCGCACAAGGGGGCCGTACGAACAGAACGACCAGTCGCGACGGGAACACCTCATGCACCAATTGCTGCAACTCGGCACCACCGTGCAGTCTGCCTCCGGTCACCCTTGTGTCATAGAGGCCTTTCTTGGCGGGGGAGGGCAGGGTGAGGTCTACCGCGCCGTGACCAACGGGCAAACCCTGGCGCTCAAATGGTATTTTCCGGAACAGGCGACGGCCGCGCAGCGCAACAATCTCGAGACCTTGATTCGCAAGGGGCCACCGAGCAACCCTTTTTTGTGGCCGCTTGAACTCGCCCATTGCGATGAGGTGCCGGGATTCGGCTACCTGATGCCGTTACGCGAACCCCGCTACAAGGGGCTCGTGGATCTGATGAAGCGGCGTATCGAACCCTCGTTCCGATGTCTCGCGACCGCGGGATTGCACTTGACACAGTCGTTCCTCGATCTCCATGCACAGGGCCTGTGCTATCGCGACATCTCGTTCGGCAACGTCTTCTTCGACCCGGACTCCGGTGCTATCCAGGTCTGCGACAACGACAACGTCGCGATCGATGCGGCCATCGACACCGGCGTCCTCGGCACGCCACGCTTCATCGCGCCGGAGGTCGTGCGCGGGGAGGCGGCGCCGAGTACCCAGACCGACCTGTTCTCGCTCTCGGTGCTGCTGTTTTATCTGTTCCACATCCACCACCCACTCGAGGGGCAACGCGAGGCCGAGATCAAGTGCTTCGATCTGCCCGCGATGAACCGGCTCTACGGCGCCGAGCCCCTGTTCATCTTCGATCCGCAGGACAATCGCAACCGCCCGGTTCCAGGCCTGCACGATAACGCCCTCGAGTTCTGGCCGCTGTACCCTAAGTTCCTGCGCGATCTCTTCGTGCGGGCCTTCACCATCGGTTTGAACGATCCGCATGAACGTGTTCGCGAGAGCGAATGGCGCGCCGCGCTGAGTCAGTTGCGCGATGCGATCTACTACTGCGGCCAGTGCGGCGCGGAGCACTTCTTCGATGACGAAGGGCCCGAAGCCGGCGATGACGAGACCGGAGCCTGCTGGGCGTGCCGGCAGCCGTTGATGCGGCCCTTTCGGTTGCGCATCGGGCGCACCCTGGTCGCGCTGAACCATGACACTCGGCTGTACGCCCATCATCTCGATGATCAGCGTCGTTATGACTTCGGCGAACCCTTGGCCGTGGTGCAGCGGCATCCGCGGCACCCGGACATCTGGGGTCTGAACAACCGCTCGACGGCGACCTGGGTCATGACCGCGCCCGATGGTTCGACGCGCGAGGTCGAACCGGGGCGCAGCCTGACATTGACCGCCGGTGTCAAGGTCGATTTCGGCTACCTCGCCGGTGAAATCCGCAATTGATCCGAGGAGTTTCCTTATGGCGATACGTCCCGGCGGCGAGTTGGCGACCCGCCCGCTGCATTTCATCTGGATCACCGATCGCTCGGGGTCCATGTCCACGGATGGCAAGATCCAAGCGCTCAACAACGCGATCCGTGAGGCCCTGCCGCACATGCGTGCGGTCGCCGACGACAACCCGAACGCCGAGGTGCTGGTTCGCGCGCTGCGCTTCTCGAGCGGGGCGGAGTGGCATGTCGCGGCGCCGACGCCGGTCGCGGATTTCAAATGGGTCGATCTGACGGCCCACGGTGTGACCGACCTCGGCTATGCGCTGAACATGGTCGCCGAGCAATTGCGCATCCCACCGATGACCGATCGGGCCTTGCCACCCGTTCTGGTGCTGATCTCCGACGGTCAGCCGACCGACGACTTCAATGCCGGCCTGCAGGCCTTGATGGCCGAACCCTGGGGCCGGAAGGCGGTGCGTATCGCGATCGCGATCGGCGAGGATGCCGACACCGAGGTGTTACAACAGTTTATCGGCCATCCCGAGCTGAAGCCGTTGCAGGCGAACAATCCGGAGGCCTTGGTGCGCCACATCAAATGGGTGTCGACCGCGGTGCTGAAATCGGCCTCGTCGCCGGCCAGCCAGGCTGGCGATGTGCCGGCCGGCCTCAACGTGCCGATTCCGGCGACGCCGGTCGAGACCGACCGCGAGAAGGTCGATGATGTCTGGTGATGACCGTCCGTGACCGCGTGGCGGACCCTCCAGGCCAGCGTCCGCGGTGCCGCGCACCGGCGTTCTGGCTTGCCGAATCAGGATGCGGTGCGGATCGTCCGCGCGCCGGGTGGGCAGGCATTGATCCTGGCCCTGGCCGATGGCCATGGGAGTGCCCGGTGTTTTCGCAGTCAAGTCGGCGCCAAGTTGGCCGTTGCGAGTGCGCGGCGCCTGGCGCGGCGCCTGCACGAACCGGCGAGCCTCACGCAGATCAAGCGTTGGGCCGAGGAGCAGTTGCCGGTGGAGCTAGTGCGTTCCTGGCGCGAACGCGTCGAGCAGTCGTTGGCGCGTTATCCGATTACCGAGGCCGAATTGGCCGCGTTGGACCTGGCGGGCCGGCGGGCGCTCGATGCCAATCCTTGGCTCGCCTATGGCACGACGCTGTTGACGGTGGCCATTGCCCCGACCTTCGTCTTCTTCCTGCAGCTCGGCGATGGTGACATTCTGACCGTGTCCGACGAGGGGCAGGTCGACCGGCCGCTACCACCGGACGAGCGACTGATCGGCAACGAGACGACCTCGCTCTGTTCGCATCAGGCTTGGAAGGAGGCCCGGGTGACCTTTCAGACCCTGGCCGGGGTCCCGCCGGCCCTGATCCTCGCCGCGACCGATGGCTATGCGAACTCGTTCCGGGACGAGGGCGGTTTCCGGCAGGTGGCGCGAGATCTTTGGGCGATGATCCGCGACGAGGGTCTGGATCCGGTTCAGTCGCAATTGAAGGGTTGGCTGAGCGAGGCGTCCGAGTTCGGCAGTGGCGACGACATCACGGTTGCGCTGGCCTGTCGTCGGGACATCGATCGGGCGATCGATGCCGCGGCAATCCGCGATCCCGGGGCCGCAGAGGGGGCCGAATCCGAATGAACGGCTTGCCGCGCCAGACGCTCAGGGACCTGATCCTCTATCATGGGCGGTCGCTGTGCGAAGATCCACGCCGTTGCGAGGCCCTACTGAAGGATCATTGCGGGACCCACAAGCGCGAGATCGCGGTCCTGATGGCGGCCCTCAGGGATCAGGTGCCGCGCGATCTGCTGTCGTCGGCCGCCGGGGTCCCGCCGGCCCTGGTACAGGCCCGTCTGGTGCGCCGCCTGTACGATCACCTCGGGATCGCCGAGCCCTTCGCCGCGTGGGCGGTCGAATCCTGGATGTTGGCGCTTGGCCTGCCGGTCGAACCCGCCGTCGCCGCGGCGAGCGCGCGGCGGATCCAGGTCACTCCGGGGCAGGCCCCGCTGCTGGCTGGCCGTTATCAGGATCTCGGCAACGGGACCCTGGTCGATGTCATGACCGGCCTTCAGTGGATGCGCTGCGCCTTGGGCCAGGTGTGGCAGAACCAGACCTGCAAGGGGCAAGCCGAGCGATTGCCGTGGTCGGCTGCGCTCACTGCCGCGGAACGCTTCGGGCGCAGCGGGGGCTATGCCGGTCACGCCGATTGGCGCGTGCCGACGATCGAGGAACTGCGGTCGTTGATTTGCTGCACCAGCGGGCGCCCGCGCGTCTGGAACGACACCGGCGAGGAGTGCCACGGGGATTTCGAGCGCCCGACGCTCGACCGCGATGCCTTTCCGGGCGCGCCGAGCGCGAGCTTCTGGTCCGCGTCCCCAGACGCCTCCGACCCGAGCTATGCCTGGCTGGTCTATTTTTCCAACGGCTGTATCAACTACGGTCTGAAGCACCAACCGGGTTGCGTGCGCCTCGTGCGCGTGCGCTAGCGCTGCCCGCGGTTGGCGATGTCCTGACGCGGACGTCGACCTCCCGCAGATCGGGCGGCGTTGCCGCCATCGTTCCGCGCGCCCGCTTCAGTTCTCCTGTCGTGTCGAATCGAGACCCAGGCGTCCTTCCGTCCCGTCGAGGAGCTTGCGGATGTTGCTGCGATGGCGCCAGAACAGCAGCAGGCTGATCAGGATCTGGGCGGCCACCAGCGCGGGCTCGGGCCAGAAGAGCCAGACGATCACGGGTGCCAGGGCCATCGAGATCAGGGCCGACAGCGATGAGATCCGCATCACCTTGGCGATGAACAGCCAGATGGCGGCGACCGTCAGGCCGATTGGCCAATAGAGACCAATCTGCACGCCGAGCGCCGTGGCCACGCCCTTGCCGCCGCGAAAGCCGAAGAACACCGGGTACAGGTGCCCGACGAAGGCCGCGACCCCGATCAGCGCGAGGCCCTCCGGGCCGACCCCGAACAGGTGACCGACCAGCATCGGCAGCAGCCCCTTGAGGCTGTCGCCGAGCAGCGTGATCGCCGCGGCCTTCTTGCCGCCGATACGCAGCACATTGGTCGCGCCCGGGTTGTTCGAGCCCTCGGTGCGTGGGTCCGGCAGGCCCATCAGGCGGCACACGATGATCGCGCTGGACACCGAGCCGAGCAGATAGGCGGCGCCGACAAGGAGCAGGGTCATGATCATGGTGGCTATCGCGATCAGCTGGTTAGGTGGCGGTCACAGGATGTAGCGCGACAGATCCTCGTCGGCGACGAGTTGCGACAGGTTCTGATCGACATAGGCCGCGGTGACCTGGATCGTGACCCGGTCGAGATCGGATGCGTTGAACGAGACGTCTTCCAGGAGCCGTTCCATGACCGTATGCAGCCGACGGGCGCCGATGTTCTCGGTGCGCTCGTTGACCTGCCAGGCGATCTCGGCGATCCGCCGAATGCCGTCTTCGGCGAACTCGAGACCGACACCTTCGGTGCCGAGCAAGGCCCGGTATTGGTCGGTCAGCGAGGCGTCGGGTTCGGTCAGGATGCGCACGAAGTCCTCGGTGGTCAGCGCTTTGAGCTCGACGCGGATCGGCAGACGGCCTTGCAACTCCGGGATCAGATCCGATGGCTTGGCGAGATGGAAGGCGCCCGAGGCGATAAAGAGCACGTGATCGGTGCGGATCATGCCGTATTTGGTCGAGACGGTCGTCCCTTCGACGAGCGGCAGCAGATCCCGTTGCACCCCTTCGCGCGAGACGTCGGCCCCGCCCATGTGCTCCGTCCGGCGCGTGACCTTGTCGATCTCGTCGAGAAAGACGATCCCGGTCTGCTCGACCAGGTTCACGGCACGCAGCTTGATGTCTTCCTCGTTGAGGCGCTTGGCCGCCTCCTCGTCGCGCAGCACCTTCAAGGCCTCGCGGATCTTCAGCTTGCGCCGCTTGGTGCGGCCGCGGCCCATGTCCTGGAACAGGTTCTGGAGCTGATTGGTCATCTCCTCCATGCCGGGCGGGGCCATGATCTCGACCCCGAGCGGGGCTGCGCTGACCTGAACCTCGACCTCGCGGTCGTCGAGCGCGCCGGCGCGCAACCGTTCGCGCAGCTTCTCCCGAGTGGCGGCCGCGACCGGTTTGCTCTGGCTGTCCTGCTCGAAACTCGTCGGGGGCGGCAGCAGGATATCGAGAACCCGTTCCTCGGCGGCGGCCTCGGCCGTCCCGGCCAGCTTCTCCATCTCCTGCTCGCGGACCATCTTGACGGCGATGTCGGCCAGATCGCGGATGATCGACTCGACATCCCGCCCGACATAGCCGACCTCGGTGAACTTGGTGGCTTCGATCTTGATGAAGGGCGCATTGGCGAGCCGCGCCAGGCGGCGCGCGATCTCGGTCTTGCCGACACCGGTCGGCCCGATCATCAGGATGTTCTTCGGCGTGATCTCGGAGCGCATCGGCTCGTCGATCTGGGCGCGGCGCCAGCGATTGCGCAGCGCGATGGCGACGGCGCGTTTGGCTTCGTCCTGACCGACGATGTGTTTGTTCAGTTCTGCGACGATCCGTTGCGGTGTGATATTCGACATGCAGGCATCCAGGGGTTCGGCTCAACGGAAGCGACGACCTTCGGGTCGCCCGGCGATGGTCCGGCAGCGGGCGGCGATCCGCCCGTCGCGGCCCTCAGCCTTCGGCGACCAATTCCTCCAAGACCAGATTGTGGTTGGTATAGACGCAGATGTCGGCGGCGATGCCGAGCGCCCGCTCGACGATCTCGCTGGCACTGAGGTCGGTGTTCTCGAGCAGGGCGCGCGCCGCGGCCTGGGCGTAAGGACCGCCGGACCCGACCGCCATCAGCGAGTGTTCGGGCTCGACCACATCGCCGGTGCCCGAGATGATCAGGGACACATTGACGTCGGCGATGCACAGCAGGGCCTCGAGCCGGCGCAGCATGCGGTCGGTCCGCCAGTCCTTCGCCAGTTCGACCGCCGCTCGGGTCAGGTTGCCCTGGTGTTTCTCCAGTTTGCCCTCGAAGCGCTCGAACAGCGTGAAGGCGTCCGCGGTCGCGCCGGCGAACCCGGCGAGGATCCGGTCCTTATACAATCTTCGGACCTTGCGCGCGTTGCTCTTCATGACGGTCTGGCCAAGCGATACCTGACCATCGCCACCAATCACGACCCGTCCGCCGCGTCGCACCGAGAGGATCGTGGTTCCGTGTAACATTTCCATCGGACTGGTTCTGGGCCGGCGCGCCAGATCGGCACGCGAATGGTTGCGAAGCCGACATGATACGCGACTGAATGCCGATCTGTCAGGGGCCGACGCGGCGGGATGTGCCGCCCGTCCTGTCAACCATCGAGCGGTCTGCGCGTCGTTCCGGTCCGCTCGAGTTCGGCGAGGTACTCCTGCCACAGGGCCTGCTGGTGCGTCGCGATCTGATAGAGGTAGTCCCAGGAATAGATACCCGTGTTGTGCTGGTCGTCGAAGTGCAGACGGACCGCGTAATGCCCGACCGGTTCGATCCGGTCGATGTTCACGCGCTCCTTGCCGACCTGCAACACCCGTTGACCGGGTCCGTGGCCCTGGACATCGGCCGATGGCGAGAAGACGCGCAGGAACTCGCAAGGCAGCTGGAAATGGCTGCCATCGTCGAAGCGGACCTCTAGCACGCGGGACTGGCGGTGCAGGCTCAGTTCGGTGGGTGTGGGCATCGCGAACACCAATTAAGTGAATCGAAGAACAGGATGCGGCATTGACGCGGGCGCGGCCGGCCCTGCCGTCCCGGCCGCGCCTAGCGCTGGCCTGACGTCCGGTCGCCGCCCGATAAGGCGTGACGCAGGTATTCGGGTAGCGCGAAGGCGCCACGGTGGATGTCGGCGTTGTAGTAGCGGGTCTCGAAGGGGCGATTCTCGACGTCTTCCTCGCGAAATCCGGCGATGGGGCCATCTTTGCAGGCCATGGTCGCGCTCCACCACCCGGACGGGTAGATCGGCTGCGGGAAGAACAGGGTTCGCGCATCGGCGAAGCCCGACTGGCGCATCGCGCCATGCATGGCCGCGATCAGCTGGTCATCGAACAGCGGCGATTCGCTCTGTTGGATCAGCAGTCCGCCAGGGCCGAGCGCGCGATGGCAGTCGGCGTAGAAGGCCGCCGTGAACAGACCTTCGGCGGGGCCGACCGGGTCGGTGCTGTCGACGATGATCAGGTCCAGCTCGCCGGCCGGGGCCGCCCGGACCCAGGCGATGCCATCGTCGAACAAGAGTCGCGCGCGCGGGTCACGGTTGCTGGCGGTAAGCTCCGGGAAATACTCCTCGGCCAGCCGGGTCACCCGTTCATCGATGTCGATCTGGACGGCTTCGGTCACGCTCGGGTGCTTGAGGACCTCGCGCAAGGTCCCGCAGTCGCCGCCACCGATGATCGCGACCCGCCGTGGTCGCGGGTGCGTGAACAGGGCCGGGTGGGCCATCATCTCGTGGTAGAGGAAGTTGTCGCGCTGGCTCAGCATCGTGCAGCCGTCGATGACCATCAAGTTCCCGAAACGGGTGGTCTCGTAGATCGCGATCGTTTGAAACGGGGTTTGTTCCTCGTGGCGCTTCCCGCGGATCTCGAGCGAGAAGGCGCTGCCGTCTTTGGCCAGGATCTCCGTGAACCAGTGGGTGGGATCGAGCATGGGGGCCTCGGTGGGGTCAGCCATTGGGATAGCGGTCATCGAGATTGGCCGGGCAGAGTACCTCGCGCATGATCCCGATCAGCTCCAACAACTGGTGATTGCGGATCCGATAGAAGATGCGGTTGGCCTCCTTGCGGGCGACCAGGATGTTCTTGTTGCGCAACTGTTCCAGGTGCTGCGAGATGTTGCTCTGCGAGGTCCCGGTGCGCTCGACGATCTCACCGACCGACAGTTCTCGCTCGCCGAGGGAGCAGAGGATCTTCCAGCGCAACGGGTGGGCCATGGCCTTCAGCGCATTGGCGGTCAGGACCGTGGCCTCGTGTTCGTCTTGCGGCGGCATGGCGGGCGAGTCGGTCATCGTCGGCGTCCTCCAGGCGGGTCATTGTGCGACCGGCCGCGCCGGCGGTGCCGTCGGGGCGTCATCGATGCGCGTGTAGCCGGTCATGTTCTTGGCAATGCAAATGATATCCGTGATCTGCCCACCAGGGTCCTTGATCGCGGTACGCGAAAAGAGGATCGGCACCCGGCGGCCGTCTTGTGCGATGAAGCGGGCGGCGATCTGCTTCAAGGCGCCGGTGCGGATCAGTGCCTCGAGCCAGATTCCCATGAAGGCGCCGGCCTGCTCGTCGGCTTCTTCCTCGAAGACGTCACCGATGTTCATGCCGAGCAGGTCCGATTCCGGGTACTGAAGCATCTCGCAGGCGGCGGGATTGACCATCTTGATGGTCCCCTCCGGGGTCAGGACCAGCAGCGCCTCGCCCATGTAACGGATGATGTTGGCCAATGACTGATGGGCGCGGTCCAGTTCGGCGGTTCGTTCGGCGACCTGTCGCTCGAGCTCGCGATTCAGGTTGCGTTCCTTCTCGATCAGGCGGAAGTAGGTGCTGATCTTGTTCAGCAACTGGTTGTCTTCGATCGGCTTCAGCAGGTAGTCGACGGCGCCGACCGCGTAGCCGCGCTGCTGGAACTCCTCGGATTTGAAGGCCGCCGTGACGAAGATGATCGGAATATCACGGCTGCGCTTGCGCAGCTTCAGCAGCGACGCGGTCTGGAATCCGTCCATGCCGGGCATCTGGACATCGAGGATGATCAGGTCGATGTCCGGGTGTTCGAGCGTCAGGTCGATCGCGGCATGGCCCGAGGTCGCCTCGAGGATCGCGACGTCCATGTGCTTGTGGATCAACGTCCTCAGTGTGAACAGGTTGTGGGCGTGATCGTCGACGATCAGGAGTTTGAAGCCTGGGTAGCGACTCATGTCGGATTCGTCATTTCACGCGGCTGATTCGTGTTTCGGGCGAGCGGCTCATCGCGTGGCCCGCGACAGGATGCGCGTTGCCGGGATTGGTAGAGGACATCGTTGTTTCATGACTCGCGCGCGCCGGCTCGGAGCACCGCTCGCCCGGGCTTGGTCGCGCGGCGGCGCAAGAGGCGCCGCAGCCGTGTTTGTAAGGCCCCCGGCGCGATCGGCTTGACCAGCAGGCCGACGGCGCCGGCATCGGTGCAGGCCGCCCGCCACGACTCGGTCGTTCGATCGCCCATGATCAGGATCGGGGTTTGCTGGCTGGTCAAGGTATCGCGTATCGCCTTGATGCTATCACAGGTGGCGCTCGGCGACAGGAGGGCCGCGAGCAGGATCAGCGAGCAATCGCCGTCGTCGCGCAGGGTCTCGATGGCCTCGTCGGTGTCGGGTGCGGTCTGTAAGCGCAGCCCCAAATCCTCGAGCGCGGCCGTCACGGCCACCAGATTGTCGACATCCCGCTCGACGACCAGGACCCAGCGCGCCTCGAGGTCCGCGTCGCGCGCATCCGCGGTTTGCTCCTCGCCGTCCGGTTGCTCGGGTGCCGCGGGCTCGTCCGGCGGGGGCGGCGTCCGCGCGCCTTCCAGGTCCAGCTCGCGCGGCAGGTCGAGGGTGAACGAGGCCCCTTCGCCGGCGGCACTGCGCACCCGAATGCGGCCGCCGAGCAGGTGGGCCAGTTCGCGACTGATCGACAACCCGAGCCCAGTGCCTCCGTAGCGTCGACGCGTCGAACCGTCGGCCTGCTGAAAGGCCTCGAAGATGATCTCCTGCTTGCTCGGCGGGATGCCGATGCCGGTATCGGAGACCCGAATCGCGATCGGCCGGTCACGGTCCTCGCTCGTCTCGATGGCGACCACGACCTCGCCGCGGTCGGTGAACTTGGCCGCGTTCGACAGGAAGTTCTTCAGGATCTGGCGGAGCTTGTCGCGGTCGCTGAAGACCCAAGCAGGGCCTAGATCGCCTGGCTCGAAGCGCAGGGCGAGGTCCTTTGCGGCGAACTGCGGCGCCACGAGCACGAGCAGTTCCTCGACCAGCGCCCCGAGCTCGATCCAATCGGCCTCGATGCGGACCCGGCCGGCTTCGATCAGCGAGATGTCGAGGATGCTGTCGATCATCGCGCGCAGATCGCAACCGGCCTCGTGGATGACCTGGGCTTGGCGTTGCTGTTCCGGGTCGAGACCGGACTGGCGGTCGGCGAGGAGCTTCGAGAGCAACAGGATCGAATTCAGCGGTGTACGCAGCTCGTGGCTGATGTTCGCGAGGAATTCGCTCTTGTAGCGATACGAGCGTTCGATCTCGCGCGTGTAGGTGCGAGCGGCGCGCAGGTGCTCGGCGTGAGTGCCGGCCAGTGCCGTCAGCTGTTCGCCGAGCTGCCGGATCTCGCGCGGACCCCGCCAGTCGAAGCGCAATGGCTCGCCGTCGCGGAGGATGCGCCCGATCCCGCCGGTCAGTTCGTGACCGAACCGCTCGGCTCGGGCCGCGATCCACCGGGCCAGGATCATGACGACGCCGACCAGGACCAGCACGATGCTGAGGACGCGCAGGATCATTTCGTCGCGGAAGCGATCGATCGGCGAGGGGTCGACCGGGCGTCCGACCCACAGCGGGGTGGCATCCTCGGTCAGGAACATCGGCACCCAGAGCCATGGCGGTCCCTGGTCGCCGCGCCACAAGGCCAGCTTGCCCGCGGCGAAGATCTCGGCCAGGCCGGGGAAGTCATCGAAGGCCGCTGGGCGGTCGCGCGGCGGTTGGCCCGGCCGCAGGTAGCTGCCGTCCTGATTGACCCACCAAGTGTCGCGATAATATTGCGCAAGGCCGCCGACGTCGATCCGCAGGACGACGACACCGATCGGCGGCTGGGTCGGGTCGGTGCCGACGCCAGCGCCGATCGGGCTGATCAGGTCCAGATTCAGCAGTTGGCGCGGGTCCTCGGCCCCGGCGCGCGGATCGATGCGGATCCGGCTGACGAGGACGCTGCCCGGTTGTACGCGCAAGCCGGCCTCGATGAAGCGGTCGTCGGGGGCCGATGGGGGGTGGGGTGTCGGGCGCCACTGTTGACTGAGCATGTCCCGGGCGAGCCAAAAGCGGTCCCGGCCTTCATCGGTCAGGAACAGGAGGTGCACGACGTCGTGCTGATCGGCCAGGATCTGGTTGATCCAGGCCGTATAGCGCGCACGCGAGAGGTCGATATCCTCGTCGTCACCGGCGATGCCGAGGATCAGCCCGGGCTCCGGCAGTTTCGCCAACAGGCGGATCATCTCGTGGCGGCTGGCCAGGTGCTGGTCGAGATCACGGAAGTCGGCGCGCAGATTCTCCAGGTAGGCCTTCTGATAGAAAAGTGTCGTGCGGTCGAGGATCAGCGGCAGGTTGAACAGGAGCGCGAACAGCAGCGGCGTGAGGCCGAAGACGAGCAGGAAGACGAGGATCAGCTGGCGCAGGCTCACGTCGCGGCCGATGATATCGCCGCATCGGGTGGCAGAGCTCGCACCAGATCGAGCACCTGACCCGCGTGGCCACGTGGCTTGACGTCGTACAGCGCGTGACGGATCCGCCCGTCCGGGGTGATGATGAAGGTCGAGCGAAGGATCCCCATCCGCCGGTCACCATGGGCTTCCTTGACGCGCCAGACACCGTAAGCCTCGCAGACCTCGCCGTCGAGGTCGGCCAGCAGCCGCACGCTGATCCCGTGTTTGTCGCGAAAGGCGCCGTGGCTGACGCAGCTGTCACGGCTGATACCGAGGATCTCGGTTCCCAGCGCCTCGTAGTCGGGATGCAGGTCCGTGAATTCGAGGGCCTCGAGGGTGCAGCCGGGCGTATCATCGCGCGGGTAGAAGTAGAGCACGACCCGCCGTTGGCCCAGAAAACGTGACAAGTCCACACGTTCCAGGTCGGCGTCGAGCAGGGAAAACAGCGGGGCCTGATCGCCTGTCTGCAGCATGGTCGCTCCGATCGTCTGATGTCATGCTCGCGGCACTGTATGGACCTGACCCGGGCGCGTCAACCGCGGCGAGCGTGGCTTTGCATCAGGGCTTTTTCTTCGCGCGCGGGTGGGTTTGATCGTAGACCTGGGCCAAATGCTGGAAGTCCATGTGCGTATAGATTTGCGTCGTTGCGATATCGGCATGGCCGAGCAACTCCTGGACCCCGCGCAAGTCGCCGGACGATTCGAGCAGATGGGTCGCAAACGAATGGCGCAGCAGATGGGGGTGGAGATCGCGGCCGGCGCCCCGGGTTCGCCCCCAGCGGGCGAGTCGCTGTTCGACGGTGCGGCGGTGGATGCGGCCACCGCGGCGGCTGACGAACAGCGCGGTTTCGCCGGGGTCGGCGAGCGTACCGCGTATCAGCAGCCATTGACGCAACGCATCGCGCGCCTTGGCGCCGACTGGCACGCGGCGCGTTCGTGAGCCTTTGCCGATGACGGTGACCAGCCCATCGACCAAATCGAGGTCGGTGAGATCGACGGCCACGAGCTCGGCCAGCCGCAACCCCGAGGAGTAGAAGAGCTCGACGATCGCGGTGTCCCGGGTCGCCAGGGGGCCGTCATCGCTGTCGTCGTCGAGCAGCGCGCCAAGCTGGTCGGCATCGAGCGTCGCGGGCAGCCGCCGCACGGTCTTCGGGGCGCGCACGCCGACCGCCGGGTTGCGGCCGATGAGCCGTTCGCGCAGCAGGAACCGAAACAGGCTACGCAACGCCGACAACTCGCGTTGCAGGGTCTTGCCGCCAGCACCGCGGCGGTGGCGCCACGCGACGTACCGGCGGACCGCCAGGTCATCGAGATCGGACCAGCGCTCGATTCCCTGATCTTGGCACCAGGACTGAATGCGGCACAGGTCGCGCCGGTAACTGGCGACCGTCAGCGGCGAGGCGCGGCGCTCGTGTGCGAGATGCGCAAGGAACGGCTCGAATGAATCGGGCGCGCCCGCGTCAGGCATGGGCCAGGGCCAGGAGCCGTTGACTGACGATTTGGCCGACTCGATCGAGCAGGTCCGTGGCGCGGTCCGCTCGGAAACGCTCCGGATTGCCGCTGCCGATTGCCAGTACACCGAAGTGCGGTTCGGCATGAATCGGGATCAAGGCGGCACACGCGAGGGTGTCCCCTCGATCGGCGAACAGCACCTGATTCTTGTCGGCATCGAGCGGCCCGCACAGCGCGTGAGGTCGGTCGACGAATTCGAGGAAGGACTGGGTCAGCGGGTCCTGCTGGGCCAGATCCGGATCGAGTGGGAACAGCTTCAAGGCCACCGCATCGGCGCGAAACGCGCTCCGCAAATCCTCGTCGAGGACGGCTCGGACCCGGTCGATGTCGCGTGCTGCGATCAGCCGCAAGGTCAGTGTGTGCAGCCGGTCCGAGACTTCCTCGTAGTCATGCGCGCGCGCGATCAGATGTGCCAGACGACGCTGCTCGCGCTCGAGGCGTTCGCGCAGGACCGCGACCTGGTGTTCGATCAGCGACACCGCCGCACCTGTTGGATGCGGGATCCGCAGGTGCAAGACCAGTTCTGGCCGTTCGAGGAAGAACTCCGGGTGTCCGCTCAGATAGGTGGCGACCGCCTCGGCGTCGAGTGGCCGGCTGGTGCTGCTTCGCGTCGCTCGCCCGCGGCTCATGACGCGAGTTCGCCGTCGAAAACCCGGGTCGCCGGTCCGATCATCCCGATGGAGGTATCGCCGCCCGGCCATTCGATGGTCAGCTCGCCGCCGGGGAGCTCGATCTGCACCCGCTCGCCGAGCAGACCCCACTGGCGGCCGCAGACGACGGCGGCGCAGGCGCCGGACCCGCATGCGAGCGTCTCGCCGACGCCGCGCTCGAAGACGCGCAGCCGGGCGCGATCCGTGGCGAGCACCTGCATGAAGCCGGCATTGACCCCCTCGGGGAAATCCTGATGTGCCACGATCAGCGGTCCGAGTCGTTCGATCGGGGCCCGATCGAGGTCATCGACGAGCGTCACCGCGTGAGGGTTGCCGAGCCCCACGACACCGATCGCCAGGTTTCCGGTGGCGAGACCGAGCACATACGCGTTGGCTCGCGCCTGGGCCAAGAAAGGGATCCGACGTGGGTCGAACTGGGGCCGGCCCATGTCGACGTGGACCCGACCATCGGCGAGCAGTGTCAATTCAATGACACCCGCCGCGGTGCCAACGCGGATCCGGTCTTTGTCGGTCAGCCCCTGGTCGCGGACGAAACGGGCGAAACAACGAGCGCCGTTGCCGCATTGTCCGACCTCGCCGCCATCGGCGTTGAAGATCCGATAGTGGAAATCCGTCCCCTGCGCGCGGGGCTGTTCGACGATCAGGACCTGGTCGCAGCCGATGCCGAAGTGGCGGTCAGCCAGCATCCGGATCCACTCCGGTGAGGGTTCGAGCGTCTGGCGCAGGCCATCGAGCACGACGAAGTCATTGCCCAGGCCATGCATCTTGGTGAAGCGGATCATTGGGTCGGACTGTCTATCGCGTCATCAGTTGGGTCACGGCCCGGGTGCCAGCCGTGCCGACGAAGGGCGTAGTAACCTAACGCCCGTTATCAAGAGTCAAGAGTAAGCATTTGGCCTCTTTAATTCAATCTTCGGTGTTCGGCCGCCTCACTGGTTCGCCGATCGGGCTGCGGTAAGCGCCGGGCCAAGGCCGCCGTGTAGTGCGGCCCTTGTTTGAGCTTCTCGTAGTTGCCGAAGACCTCGAGCAGGTTGCGCTTCATGTACTGGCGCAGGCCATTGATGGTCACCAGGTACAGGCGCCCGTCGGGGCGCAGTCGAGTGTGGGCATCATGCAGCAGCAAGGCCAGCAGTTCCTTGCCAACCTTGGCGGGGACGTTGCTGACGATCAGGTCGAAGCGCCGCCGCGGCTCGATCTGATCGAAGCCGTTGCTGAGCTGGACCTCGATATGATTCAGGCCATTGCGTGCGGCATTGGCCCGCGCATACTCGACGGCAACGAAATCCTTGTCGACCATCAGGACCCGGCCAGCCGGCGCCCCGACCGCGAGGGCCAGGCCCAGCGCACCGTAACCACACCCGAGATCCAGGCACTCGTCGTCGGGGCGCACGCTGATCCGCGCGAGCAGCAGCCGCGTGCCTTCGTCGATCTCGCGCGGTGAAAACAACCCCCAAGTGCTGTGTAAGGTCAGCACGCGGCCGCCGAGTTCGGCGGTGAACACGATGTCCCGGCGCAGCCGGGCCAGTTGGTCCTTGCTCAGCATGATCGCTCGTCGTTTCTCGTCAGGGACTGGCCGGCCGCGGGCATGGGCTCCACACGGTCGACGGGCCTTGGTTCACGGATTCGGCGTTCGCTCGTGGCGCTGTCGTACCCGTCGCACATGGGTTTTGCGGTAGGC
Source organism: Thioalkalicoccus limnaeus (assembly GCF_041197575.1). Lineage (NCBI taxonomy): Bacteria > Pseudomonadati > Pseudomonadota > Gammaproteobacteria > Chromatiales > Chromatiaceae > Thioalkalicoccus > Thioalkalicoccus limnaeus. Next base: position 20,987 of record NZ_JBDKXB010000026.1, read on the forward strand.
GAGACGTGTCGATCGTGCCCGAGGGCAAGGCACCGCGACGAGTCATGGCGAGCTCGAAGGCGAGCAGCCGCGTCACCGCGCAACACCGCTATCGGGTGCGAGACTCGTGCATCGCGGCGGAAGATCCGTGGGAGACGATTATATCGTAGGGTCGGGCCATTGGGTTGGCCCTCCTGGCCAGAGGCTCACCGAACGATCGGGTTGGCCGAGGGGCATCCCCGATGTGGGCCGGAGTCTGGGGCCGAAAACGTCGCATTTCACATCGTTTCCGACGCGCCGGATTCGGATAGACTCGGGCCTTGACGCGTTCTTCACGGAGGCATGGGCGATTGACGGCGACGACCTGACCGGCTGGATCGAGGCGCGCATCTCGCGTGACGGCGACGGGGTTCGCGTGCGGTTGCGGTCGATGCGCCAGCCGTCATCGGTCGGGGCCTTCGTCGGTCGAGAGGCGGTCGAGATGGCGGCCCTCGTTCCGGCCTTGTTCCGACTCTGTGCTGCGGCGCAGGCGGCCGCTTGCGCCGCAGCGCTCGAACAGGCTCGGGGCCGATCCGCGCCTTCGTCGGAGCGCCGCGCCAGGGCGCGGCGGGTTGCGGCGGAGACGGTGCGAGAGCACCTCTGGCGCATTCTGCTCGATTGGCCGCTGGCGCTTGGCGAAGCGCCGCAGGTCAGCGCGATGGCCGAGGTCATCGCGCTCCATGACCGCTGGCGGCAGGAGCCGGCGTCGCACCCGGTCGGGGCGCGATCGGCGGCCGAGGTGGCGCTCGGTCGGCACGTCGCCGAATGGGTGTTCGGTCGCGCACCGCGGGCCTGGGTCGCCGAGATCGGCGATCGCGCCGCGTTGACCTATTGGTCCGAGCACACCGGGACCCCGGCGGCGCGACTGTGCCGGGTCTTGTTGGCGACCGGCCGCGGGGGATTCGGACGCTGTGCGGTGCCGCCGCTGCCGGATTGCGCCGGCGGTGCGTTGGCCACTGTGTTGGGTGGCCCCGAGGCCGCCGCGTTCATCGCCGCACCGACCTGGGCTGGCCGGCCGCATGAGACGAGTCCGCTGACGCGGCGGGCGGATCACCCGTTGATCCGCGACCTGGATCTGGCCTTCGGTAACGGCTTGGTGACCCGGTTGGCCGCGCAACTCGTCGAATTGGCCGACCTGATCGAGCCGGCCGCCAGCGATGTCGCCGGTCGCTTCGATGCCGTCAGCCCGGATTCGGCGATGGGTACCGGGATCGGCCTGGTGCCCGCGGCGCGCGGGTTGCTGGCCCATTGGGTGCGATTGGACGGTGATCGTATCGCCGACTATCGAATCCTGGCCCCGACGGACTGGAATGGCCACCCGGACGGGGTCCTCGCGAGCGGGTTAGCGGCCTTGATCGACGCCGCCGGCCCCTCCGCCGACGCCTGGGCACGGCTCTTCGTGGCGGCGGTCGACCCCTGCGTGGCTTGTGAGCTGGCATACGACGCAGCCGGCGACTGACGGCCATCGGTTGCGCCCTGATATCGAGGGTTGCAAAAGTAATCGCAGACGGCTCGCTGCGACACGCTGCAAGGACATCCGTGTCAGCTCGACGGCGGGATCCCTCCCGCCGACGGTCGCCGCGAGCCGCCTCCGATTACTTTCGGGACGATTGATATCTCGGTTGACGCGGCGCGTCCGGCCGAGGATCGTGCGGACCAGCATCCTGATCGTCGACAGGTTCGGCGCCCATGATTAAACTCTTGACTCGGAAACCAAAGCCCATGTGTCTAGCCATTCCTGCTCAAATCATCGCCATCGAAGCCGACGGTCGCTCGGCCACCGTGGCCCTCGGTGGCATCCACAAGGCTGTCTCCCTGGCCCTGATCGAGGACGCGGTCGTCGGTGATTATGTCCTGCTCCATGTCGGCTATGCGCTGAGCAAGATCAGCGCCGAGGAGGCCGAACGGACCCTTGCGCTGATGGTCGAGGCCGGCTTGTTCGAAACCGCGCCGGCCGCGCCCGATGCACGATGAGGTACGTCGACGAATTTCGCGACCAGGACCTCGCGCGCGGTCTCGCTGCGGCGATCGCGGCGGCCGTCGAGCCCGATCGCGAGTATCGGCTGATGGAGTTCTGCGGTGGCCACACCCATGCGGTGTTTCGCCATGGAATCCCGGATCTGATGCCGTCGAACCTGCGCTTTCTGCACGGCCCAGGCTGTCCGGTCTGCGTGCTGCCGATGGCCCGTCTCGATCAGGCGATCAGGCTCGCGCTCGAGCATCCGGTGACCCTCTGTACCTACGGCGACCTGCTGCGGGTGCCCGCGACCGGTGGGCAGACGCTGTTCAAGGCCAAGGCCGCCGGCGCCGACGTCCGTCTGATCTACTCGACGCAGGACGCCTTGGCGCTGGCCCGCCGCGATCCGGATCGTCAGGTGGTCTTCCTCGCGATCGGCTTCGAGACGACGACGCCGCCGACCGCGGTCGCGATCGAAACAGCGCGTGCCGAGGGTCTTGCGAACTTCTCGGTCCTCTGTAATCACGTGCTGACCCCACCGGCCCTGCGTGCGATCCTGGCCAGCCAGGACTCCGGCGGGTTGCGAATCGACGGTATCCTGGGGCCCTCGCATGTCAGCACGCTGATCGGCTCGGAGGCGTACCGCTTCGTGCCGGACGAATTCGGGCTGCCGATCGTGATCGCTGGGTTCGAACCGCTCGACGTCATGCACGCGACCCTGATGCTGGTGGACCAGATCAACAGGGGGCCGGTCCGGGTCGACAACCAGTATCGTCGGGCCGTGACCGCGTCGGGCAATGCGAAGGCCCTGGCGCTGATGGCCGAGGTCTTCACGCGGCGGGCCGCATTCGAATGGCGCGGCCTCGGGGTCCTGCCGGACAGTGCGCTCGCGATCGCCGAGCCCTACGCCGACTTCGACGCCGAACGCTGCTTCGCGGTCCGGGTCGCGCCCGGGCGCGAGGTCAAGGGCTGCGACTGTGCCAGTGTCCTGCGCGGCGTCAAGACGCCGACCGACTGCCGGCTGTTCGGCCGCGTCTGCACGCCGGACAACCCATTGGGTGCCTGCATGGTCTCGTCCGAGGGGGCCTGCGCGGCCTATTGGAGCTACGGTCGTTTCCGCGGCGCCGGCGCGACGGGGCAGGTGGCTTGATGGCCAAGCGAGGTTCGACCGATCGCGGTTTCACGGCGCGGCTCGATCTGCGCAACGGCGCGGTCGAGATGGGCCATGGGGCCGGCGGTCGGGCGATGGCGCAACTGATCGACGAACTCTTTCAGCGGCACCTCGACAACCCCTTGCTGCGTCAACACAACGACCAGGCGCTGTTCACGCCGCCGCCGGGCCGGTTGGTGATCAGCACCGATGGCCATGTGATCACGCCGCTGTTCTTTCCGGGCGGCGATATCGGCAGTCTGGCCGTGCACGGGACCATCAACGATGTCGCGATGGCCGGCGCGCGGCCTCTTTATCTGGCGGCCGGCTTCGTCCTCGAGGAGGGTTTCCCGCTCGCCGACCTCGACCGTCTGGTCGCGAGCATGGCGGCCGCGTCGCGGTCAGCCGGTGTGCCGATCGTGACCGGCGACACCAAGGTGGTCGAGCGCGGCAAGGGCGATGGTTGTTTCATTACGACGACCGGCCTCGGTGTCGTGCCCGATGGCGTCGCGATCTCGGGCGACCAGGCGCGGCCCGGCGATGCGGTCCTGGTCAGCGGCTCGCTCGGTGATCATGGGGTGGCGATCCTGTCGCAGCGCGAGGGGCTCGGGTTCGCGACCGAGATCCGCTCCGATAGCGCGGCGCTGCACGATCTGGTCGCGGCGATGGTCGCCGCGGTGCCCGGCATCCATTGCCTACGCGACCCGACGCGCGGCGGTCTGGCCACGACGCTGAACGAGTTGGCGCGGCAATCCGGGGTCGGCATGCGTCTTCGCGAGGCGGCGATCCCGATCCAGCCCGCGGTCGCGGCGGCTTGCGAGCTGCTCGGGCTCGATCCCCTCTATGTCGCGAACGAGGGCAAGTTGGTGGCGATCTGCGCAGCCGACGACGCCGACATCTTGCTTGCCGCAATGCGTGCCCACCCGCTCGGTGCGCAGGCCGCGCGGATCGGGGAGGTCGTCGCCGATCCGCACCGGTTCGTGCAGATGGAGACGCGGTTCGGTGGTCAACGGATCGTCGATTGGCTCGCTGGTGAACCGCTGCCGCGGATCTGTTAGCGAGGCATTGAAGGATTCAGCGCTTCCCGTGAGGGACAGGAGGCAGGAGCTCCGCCGTGTTCCGTCGCTGGTTTTGGGCCAGGACGGCCAATCGTCGGCGCCTCCTTGGCGTGCCGCTGTTCAGCGCCTCCAGAGCTGGTCGTCGACGTAACGCTTGATGACCTGCTGGGCCGGAGTTCCGACCGACGTGAAGGCCAGGCTCGTGCGGTAGTACCCTGGTCCCGGCCGAGTCCGCACCACCCGAGCGTAGAGCTCGCCCGTCTGCGAGCAGGGTTCCAGTCGCGCGACGATCTCGGCGCAGGGTGGCAGGCAGACTGGCAGATCCGCGCACATGCCGTTGTAACCGAGGTCCTGGATCCGGCCCGAGAGATGCTCGGGCATCACCTTCTTGCCCTCGACTCGCCGGAAGACCAGCGGGATGTCGACCTTGATCCGCGGTGCATTGCGTAATTCGATTCGAGGTACGACAGCGTTCGCGCGGCCCTTGATCGCGCGCAGTTCGTAGAACCGGACAGGTTCGGGCTGGCCCTTGGGGCGGACCTCGTTGACCTGGCCGATCTTGATCGAGTCACCGGCGGCCCGTCGGCTCGCCTCGCTGAGCAGGATTTGGCCGCGCAGGCTGTAGATCTCCATCCGCGCCGCGAGGTTCACGGTATCGCCGATGGCCGTGTATTCACTGTACAGCATGGAGCCGAAGTTGCCGACCATGGCCGGTCCTGTGCTGAGCGCGATCCCAATGTAGAGCGGCGGTTCGCCGCGTGCCACGCCCGTGGCATTGAAGGCTTGCATCGCCTGCTGCATCGCAACGGCGCAGGCGAGCGCGCGGCGCAGGTCATCGTCCTGACGACGCGGGGCGCCGAACAGCGCCATCACCGCATCGCCGATGAACTTGTCGATCAGACCGTCGTGCGCGACGATCACCTCGCTCATCGCGATGAAAAATCGGTTCAACAGGGCGCTGACACGGTTCGGCGGCAACGAGGCGGACAGGCTCGAGAAGCCGCGCAGATCGGCGAGCAGCACCGTTATCTCGGTCTCGACGATGGGCTGATCGGCAAACAGGACGCCTTCGATCAGTTCGGCCACCTGCACCCGAAGGAGGTTGCGCCGCGAGTCCGGCAGCGGTTCGCGGAGAATGTCCTCGATGGCCTCGACGAGGCGGGTCTCGAATCGCTCTCGGTTCGCTTGTTGCATGGCTATCCGGTCCGTCGTCGTTGGAACCGTCGTGGAGACGCGGGCATCCGACCTTCGAATCGAACGTGGAATATACCGCCGAATGCCAAGTGACGTGCCTCTGGTCGAGGCATTTCGCTAGGGCGTACCTCTACCCGGGAGGGTTAGGATCGCACATCGCGCGCCGTTGCGCTGCAGTAGCTTGTCGTCGTTGTGCCACCGTTGAGGCGATTGCCGCAGGTTTCAGGCCAGATCAGGCTGAACCGCTTCAGGCATCGCGCAAGAAGGCGTACGCTGGATCACCGAGGTGCCCGTGCACGCTCGGCGCCGCTTGTGATCGTCGGGGCGCTTCGCTAGCCTATCCTCCGGAGAGGATCGGCGAACCTGAACCCGACGAGGGAGGATGGCCCTGGCGTAGATCGATCTCGACGACGCCCAGACCCACTCAGTCGGTCTGGTCGAGCCATCGTCAGCGCCATCGGCGGCACGCTTTCGACTCTGCGAGACCTGAGATCGGGCGATGCCGGTCGGATGCGCTACGGCGGTCTGATACACGTAAAGCAACACCAAACGAGCCTGACTTTTGACCGAGGAGACCATGGACCATCATAAGGATGTCGCGACCCCGCCCGACGGACCGACTCCGGCGGATCTTGCGGCAGGCCTCGCCGCGCAGCGGGAGCGCCTGGACGAGGTCGAGCGCTCGCTGGTCGAGCGGATCGGCGATGTCGACGACGACCGGCGCCGTACGGCGGTCCTGTTGCAGCGCGCGCGGCAGGGCCAGCAGGAGGAGCTCGCGACCTGGCTGCGCCGCCACAGAGGTCGCCATCTCGTGTCGCTGGCGGCGATCGCGTGCGGGCTCGTGGTGGCCCTCGCGGCCTTGTATGTGTACACTGATCGTCGCTACCAGGAGCTCGTCGTCGACATCGAGCGGATCGAACGAACGGTCGGCCAGCATGCGGCGATGCTCGGTGACGAGGCCCGCGATCCGCGCCTCGGTGCGCTGGCCGACGAGCTCGAGCGAGTGGCCGCGGTCGTTGCCGAGCGGGACCTTGGCCGCGTGGCGGAAGCGGCGGACCTGGCCGGTCGACTGCGCCGGCTCGAGGATGAGCAGCGCACGATCGCGGCGCGGATCGCGACGCTGACCGAGAGGCGTTCGGCGTCGCTGGGCGACGAGGCGACGCCCCCTTCGGCCCCCGACGAGGCACCGACGGCTTCGCCCCCGCACGCAGGAGAACCGATACCGGATGTCCCGGCCCCATCGATCGATGGGGCCGTCGTGGTTGGTGAGCGGCGCTACGCTTTGCAGTTGGTCGGCTACTTCGAGCGCGAGCGGCTGACCGATTTTGCGACGCGCGCAGATTTGCCTCGGCGCCTCTATTACCGCGAGGAGAGCTACCTCGGCCGGCCTTGGTTCGTGCTGATCCATAGCCTGCATGGAAGCTACGATGAGGCGGTCGCAGCCCGCGCCGCGTTGGCACCGGAGCTCGCCGCGCTGGAACCGCTGGTGCGGCGGCTGCCGGTCGAGGCCGATGTCCGCGTATTGAACGCGGCGCCGCGGTCGGGTGCCACGCCAACGGAGCCTCCGCCGTGAGGCGCGAGTCCCATGCAGCTGGGGGCGCCGTGCTCGAGGGCGGCGTCACCTCTTCGCGACCAGTGCCTCCTTGACCTTGATCAGCCGCGCGCCGACTTGCTGATCGAGCAGCGTGAACGTCTTCTGCTGGGTGCGTTGGTTCACGCTCGCCGGTACCCCGATCAGCGCCAGGCGCGCCTTGAAATAGGCCCGATCGGCCTCGAGCTGCGCACACAGGGTGCGAAGGCGCCGCCGCCGATCGGCCGGGGGCTGGCTGTCGATGATTTCGCTGATCAAATCGAGGGACACGACCAGGATAGGCCCCGCCGGTTGGCCTGGCGTCAGTACGGCCGGCCCTTGGACCGGGTCGTTTGTGTTATACATCCGGCGTTACGCCCTGGGGGCGCCGCCTGACCGCAGATGAGAATAATAGCAATGGGCGCACTGCTCGACCACTTTCGCGCAACGGGCGCGCTCTATGGCGGTAACGCGGCCTTCATCGAAGACCTCTACGAACGTTTCCTGCGCGATCCCGAAGCGGTCCCGCCGATGTGGCGGGAGCGCTTCGCAGAGTGGGGTCGCGCCCAGGCCGGCGAGATTGCCCATGGCCCGGTGCGCGAGGCCTTCCTCCGCTCGATGCAGCAGCCTGTGCCGAGCCCGCCCGGCCCGGGCGCGGTGCGGCCCGCGCTCGCGGCCGGCGCCGCCGCGAAGCAAGCGGCCGTGTTGCGATTGATCAATGCCTACCGCTATCGTGGTCATCAGGTTGCCGAGCTGGATCCGCTGCATCTGCGCGAGAAGCCCCACGTTCCGGACCTGGATCCGAGCTACCACAACCTCGGTGCGGCCGACCTGGATCGGACTTTTCACACCGGTAGCCTGTGCGCACCGGACCGAATGACGCTCCGCGAGATCCTCGCCTTGGTCAAGGAGACCTATTGCGGCGTCGTCGGCAGCGAGTACATGCACATCACCAGCACCCAGCCGAAGCGTTGGATCCAGAAACGCATCGAGGGTTATCGATCGCGCCCGGAGCTGGCGACGGACGACCGCCGGTGGTTGTTGACGCTGTTGACCGCGGCCGAAGCGTTCGAGCGCTACTTGCACACCCGCTATGTTGGCCAGAAACGCTTCTCGCTCGAGGGGGCCGAAGCACTGATACCGCTGATCGACGAACTGATCCAGCGCGCCGGAAGCCAGGGGCAGAAGGAAATCGTCATCGGCATGGCCCACCGTGGCCGGCTGAATCTGTTGACCAATATCCTCGGCAAACCGCCACGGGACCTGTTCGACGAGTTCGAGGACCGGGTCGAGAAGACCTGGCATGAACTGGCCGGCGACGTGAAATACCACATGGGCTTTGCCACCGACATCGATACCCCGGGAGGCTTCGTCCACGTGGTCGTCGGCTTCAACCCGTCCCATTTGGAGATCATCGGCCCGGTGGTCGAGGGTTCGGTGCGTGCCCGTCAGCGCCGTCGGCTGGACCGAATCGGCCAGCAGGTGCTGCCGGTGTTGATCCATGGCGACGCGGCGGTCGCCGGTCAGGGCGTCGTCAGCGAGACCTTGCAGCTCTCGCAGACGCGCGGCTTTTCGACTGGCGGGACCCTGCATGTCGTCGTCAACAATCAGATCGGCTTCACGACCAGCCATCCGCTCGACACGCGCTCGACCTTCTACTGCACCGATGTCGCGAAGATGGTCCAGGCGCCGGTCTTCCACGTCAACGGCGATGATCCAGAGGCCGTCATCTTCGTCACGCGGCTGGCGCTCGACTACCGCAATCGCTTCAACAAGGACGTCTTCATTGACCTGGTCTGCTATCGCCGTCTCGGTCACAACGAGGCCGACGAGCCGGCGGTGACCCAGCCGATGATGTACCAGAAGATCCGCGCGCGGCCTACCGCCCGCGACCTGTACGCGCGGCGGCTGATCGACGAGGGGCTGTTGACCCATGCCGAAAACGAGCGGCTGCTCGAGGATTATGTCGCGTCGCTCGAACAGGGTGTCGTCGCGTCCAGGGCCGTGCTGTGTCAACTCGATAACCCTTACAAGGTCGATTGGCGCGGCTGCCGCGGTCCGGGCTGGGAGGACCCGATCTCGACGGCGGTCACCGTCGAGCAACTGCGCGACCTCGCAGCCCGGATGCTGCGCGTCCCCGAGGGCTTCGCGCTCCATCCACGGGTCGCGAAGATCTGGGCCGAGCGCGAGAAAATGGCCAGCGGCGAGCAGTTGCTCAACTGGGGCTTCGCCGAGAACCTGGCGTACGCCACATTGCTCGACGCCGGTATCCCAGTGCGACTGTCGGGGCAGGACAGTGGCCGTGGCACCTTCTTTCACCGCCACGCGGTGATCCACGATCAGGACACCGGGGCCAGCTACACGCCACTGCAACACCTCGGCGCGGCCCAAGGCAGTTTCGTGGCCATCGACTCGATCTTGTCCGAGGAGGCGGTGCTGGCGTTCGAGTACGGCTACGCGACGGCCGAACCCAATACGCTGACCTTGTGGGAGGCCCAGTTCGGCGATTTCGCGAATGGCGCCCAGGTCGTCATCGATCAGTTCATCACCTCGGCGGGAACCAAGTGGGATCTGTGCTGCGGGCTCGTGATGCTGCTGCCGCACGGCCTCGAGGGGCAGGGCGCCGAGCACTCCTCAGCGCGTCTGGAACGGTTCCTGCAGCTCAGTGCCGAACGCAACATTCGAGTCTGCGTGCCGACGACGCCGGCGCAGATCTTCCATCTGCTGCGCCGGCAGATGCTTGGCCGGGAACGCAAGCCCCTGATCGTCATGACGCCGAAGAGCCTGCTCCGCCACCGGCTGGCGGTCTCGACCCTCGATGAACTGGCGACCGGTGATTTCCAGTTCGTGATCGACGAAGTCGATCCACTCGGCCCCGAGCAGGTCACGCGGGTGATCCTGTGTAGCGGCAAGGTCTATTACGATCTGATCGAGGCGCGCCGCGCGCGCGGTCTGACCGACGTCGCGGTCATCCGCGTCGAGCAGCTCTATCCATTCCCCCGCCAGGCCTTCACGGCCGCGATCGGCCGCTACCCGGCCGCCACCCAGGCGATCTGGTGCCAGGAGGAAGCCCAGAACCAAGGGGCGTGGGACCAAATCAAACACCGCCTCCATGCCCTGACGCCGGAGGGCCTGCCCGTCTATTATGTCGGGCGACCGGTCTCGGCTGCGCCAGCCGTCGGGCATCGCGTCGTGCATGTCGAACAGCAGGAGCGGCTGATCGACGAAGCCTTGAGCGGCCGCATCAATCCGAATATGAATCGAAGGATCCCGCTATGACTACCGAAGTCCGTGTCCCGACCCTCCCGGAATCCGTTGCCGAGGCGCGGGTCTTGGCCTGGAACAAGGCCCCGGGGACCGCGGTCCGTCGCGGTGAGAATCTGGTCGAGCTCGAGACCGACAAGGTCGTGTTGGAGGTGCCGGCTCCGGTCGATGGGGTCCTGGCCGAGATCGCGGCGGCCGAGGGCGAGGTGGTCGGCGCCGACCGGTTGCTGGCACGGATCGACGCGGCCGCGACCGTTGCGACCCAGACAGCGCAGCCGGCACCGGATGCGCCGCCACCGGCGCCCGAGGTCTCGCGGTCGCTGACCAGGCCAGCCGCCGCGAACGAGTCGCCGTCGGTTCCGACGCCCGCGATCCCGGTGCCACCGGAACGGGCTGCGAGCCATGGCCCGGCGAAGGCCCCGATTTTGGCCCCAGCGGCGCGGCTCCTGGTGACCGAGATGGGTCTGGATCCGACCCGGATCCCGGGTAGCGGTCGTGATGGGCGCATCCATAAGGCCGATGTCATAGCCTACCTCGACCGGGAGGAACCGGCCGAACCGGAGACGGATCCCGAGTACCCCCCTATCGCCGCTCGCGATGACGAGGGCGGTCGGCCCGAGCAACGCGTGCCGATGACCCGTTTGCGGGCGCGGATCGCCGAGCGATTGGTCGAAGCGCAGCGGACCGCGGCGATCCTGACCACCTTCAACGAGGTCAACTTGCAAGCCGTGACCGAGCTCAGGCAGCGCCACCGAGAGCGCTTCGAGCAGGTCCACGGGGCTCGGCTCGGTCTGATGTCCTTCTTCGTCACGGCTGCCGTCGAGGCGCTGAAGCGTTTCCCGGTCATGAATGCGTCGGTCGATGGCAACGATATCCTCTACCACGGCTACTACGACATCGGCATCGCGGTCGGCACCCCGCGCGGGCTCGTGGTGCCGGTTCTGCGCGATTGCGATCGGCTCTCGATGGCCGACATCGAGCGCGGTATTGCCGAGTTCGGCCGCAAGGCCAACGAGGGCACGCTGAGTTACGAGGACTTGAGCGGTGGCACCTTCACGATCACCAACGGCGGCGTCTTCGGGTCGTTGTTGTCGACGCCGATCCTGAACCCGCCGCAGAGCGCGATTCTCGGAATGCACAAGGTGCAGGAGCGGCCTGTGGTCGAGCAGGGTGCGATCCTGGTCCGGCCGATGATGTACCTGGCCCTGTCTTACGACCACCGGTTGATCGACGGGCGCGATGCGGTGCAGTTCCTGGTCGCGATCAAGGAAGCACTGGAGGATCCGGCCAGGCTGTTGCTGCGCGTCTGACGCGGCGCCCGCCGCCCGGTCCGGTTGTCGGCCACAAGCGCAGGATTCGGACGCTTTCGAACGGCGCGCGATGGCGCCCGGTTGTTTATACTGGGATCCTTCCAATCAAGCGTAGGACGGGGTCGGCGGCCGCGTGGGCCGCGTCCGGATCAGAGGAGACGGCATCATGGCGTCCCAGTGGCAGCGAAGAGGCGAGAACATCGTCAATGCGGGCATCGATTTCATCGGCGGCGTCGGCAGCGCCTTCCGCGGTGTCGGCGGCCGCCTCAAGCGCGGTAAGCACCAGAATCTGATCGAGGCCTTCTGCGCCGTCGCGGGCGACGTTGCGTCCCAGAACGGCCGGATTTTGCCTGGCGAGATCGAGAGCTTTCGGCGTTTTCTGCTCGACAATCACGACAATCCCTTCATCAGCGCCTTCTCGGCCGATGAGCTGATCGAAAAGTTCCGCGGTTACGCGATCGCGGCCTTCCTCGGCGAAGAGGAGACCTTCGTGCGCGTGATCAGCGGCATCGATCCAGGGGACGACGAGGGCAAGCTCGTGATCCTCGGGGCACTCGCGGTCGCCTTCGCCGATGGCGAATGCGACATGCAGGAAGCCGAGTGCATCGTCAGCTACGCGCGCCGGCTCAACATCGACCTCGACAGCCTCGCGCAGGAGTTTCGGATCAAGCTCCCGGATATGCACCAACATGATGCCCTCGAGCGGCCTGTGTCGGTGCTCGACCAAGCCGCCTCCGCACCGCCTCCGCCTCCGCCCCTGTCACGCGCCGCGGCGCCGGCGCCCGCCGCACCGACCACCGAGGCGCGAAAGCCGTTGTGCAAGCGCTGCTGGGCCTTCCTGATCGCCGGTCAGCCGCGTTGCGATTGCGGGCGCGACCTGTCCAACGACTATCCGATCCGGTGATTGGCCCCCGATCATCGGCAACCCTGCTGCGGATCGACCACTGACAGGGGGGCAACCGGCCCGTCCCGCGCAGAGAATACCCCGCTCGTTATCTGGATAAGCGCGCTTGTCGCTCGGGGCGGGTGGCCGCATGTCCGCAAGGGCAGTACTGCTCATGGCGGATATGTCCGATCTTCCAATACTCCTGGTGTGCGCGGGCTGTCCACACCGGATCGATCATGGAGGCCGAGAACGATGAAAGCTTATCCCGGCTTGGTGGCCGCGGTTGTCTTGGTTGCCGGTTCCTGGTCCACCGTCGGGCTCGCCGAGCCCGACCCTTCCGTCATGCGGCTGTCGGCGCTGCCGGCGATGACGCACCCGGATGACAATCTGCCGACCCCGGAGAAGATCGCGCTCGGCCATCAGCTGTTCGTCGATCCACGCTTGTCCGGGACCGGCGAGATGGCCTGTCAGGGCTGTCACTTCCACGAGCTTGGTTGGACGGACGCGAAGCCCCTGTCGCGCAAGGACGATGGCTCGATGAACACGCGCCACACGCCGACGCTGTATAACGTCGGCTACCAGACCGCTTGGTATTGGGATGGCCGCGCGACGACGCTCGAGGGGCAGATCATGGCCGCCTGGCGCGCCCAGATCGTCGCCGATCCGGAGAAGGCGACCGCGGTGATCAACGAGGTACCTGGTTATCGCGAGCAGTTCGAGGTGGTCTGGGGCGGTGCCGCGACCCCGGAGACGATCGTCAAGTCGTTGGCCGCCTATCTGCGCACCAAGAACAGCGACGATTCGCCGTGGGATCGCTACGAGATGGGCGAGACCGATGCCGTGAGCGCGGACGCGGTGGCCGGGCACAGGCTCTTCATGGGTGAAGCCGGCTGCGCTGCCTGTCATGCGCCGCCCTATTATGGCAACAGCACCTTCTTCAACATCGGTTTGGAATACGGCAAGGCCGAGCCAGACCTCGGTCGCTACAATGTGACCAACAACGACGCCGACCGCCATGCCTTCAAGACGCCGACGCTGCGCTCGGTGGCCCGCAGTGCGCCCTATTTCCACGACGGCAGCGTCGCAACGCTCGAAGAGGCGGTCCGTTACATGGCCGCGGGCGGCGGTCCGGATCCGCACAAGAGCGAGCTGCTCGTCGACCGCGAGTTGTCCGACGAACAGATCGCGCAGCTCGTAGCCTTTCTCGAGGCCCTGACCAGCGATGAAGGCTGGGAGGCCCCGGCGATCCCCTAGAAGCGCTTGTCGCGTAGCGGCGTGCCCACCCGAGTCCGGCGCATCGAGCGATCGCTGCGGCTCGGGTGGCTAGAGGCGAACATGCGGTTCGCCGTCGTCCTGTTCGACGAGCGAAATCCCGTCGAGATCCTGGCCGATCTTGGACAGGTCGTCTTGTCCCTGGAGCTTGATCATCAGGCGCACCTCGTTTGCCGAGTCGGCGTGCTTCAGCGCGTCCTCGTAGCTGATCTCGCCTTGCTGTTGCAGAGCGAACAAGGCTTGATCGAAGGTGATCATCCCCTGCTCGCGCGAGCGCTTCATCAGCTCCTTGAGCTTGTAGACCTCGCCCTTGCGGATGATGTCGGCGGCGAGCGGCGTGTTCAGCAGGATCTCGATCGCCGCGCAGCGGCCCTGGCCGTTGTGGCGCGGGATCAACTGCTGCGCGATGACGCCCTTCAGGTTCAGCGACAGGTCCATGAAGAGCTGCGCGCGTGCCTCCTCCGGGAAGAAATTGATGATGCGGTCGATCGCCTGGTTGGCATTGTTCGCGTGCAGCGTCGCGAGCACCAGGTGGCCGGTCTCGCTGAATGCGATCGCATATTCCATCGTCTGGCGGGTGCGGATCTCGCCGATCAGGATCACGTCCGGGGCTTGGCGCAACGTGTTCTTCAGCGCCACTTCGAAGGATTCGGTGTCGACGCCGACCTCGCGCTGCGTGATGATGCAACCATCATGCTCGTGCATGAACTCGATCGGGTCTTCGATCGTGATGATATGGCCGGTGCTGTGGCGGTTGCGATAGCCGACGAGGGCCGCTAGCGATGTCGACTTGCCGGTGCCGGTGCCGCCGACGAAGATGACCATGCCGCGCTTGGTCATCGCGACCTCGCGCAAGATCTCCGGTAGGCGCAGTTCGTCGATCGTCGGGATGCGGGTCTCGATCCGCCGCAAGACCATGCCGGCGGCGTCGCGCTGGATGAAGGCGCTGACACGGAAGCGGCCGATGCCACGCGCGCTGATCGCGAACTGGCACTCGTTGGTCTTCTCGAACTCCAGTCGCTGCTTATCGTTCATGACGCCGGTTACCAGCTCGGCGGTCTGGGTCGGCGTCAGCGGCTTGCTGCCGATCGGGTGGATCACGCCATCGACCTTGATGCTCGGAGGCCAGCCGGCGGTGACGAACATGTCGGAGGCCTTCTTTTCCGACATCAAGGCGAGCAGTTGCTTGAATTCCATTGCGTTACCTCATTGGCCGCGTCGTTGCACGCGAGCGGATGCCGCGCACACCGTCGCCGATCACAGGAAGGATTCCTTGTTCTGAGCCTTGCCGCGGGCCTCGGCCTTGGTGATCGAGCCGAGCTTGACCAAGTCGGCGAGATTCTGGTCGAGCGTTTGCATTCCGTGTGCCTGGCCGGTCTGGATCGATGAATACATCTGCGCGATCTTGTCCTCGCGGATCAGGTTGCGGATCGCCGGTGTCCCGATCATGATCTCGTGCGCGGCGATGCGGCCCCCGCCGATGCGACGCAGCAGGGTCTGTGCGATGACCGAGCGCAGCGATTCCGACAGCATCGACCGGACCATGCTCTTCTCGGCCGCGGGGAAGACGTCGATGATACGGTCGATGGTCTTGGCCGCGGAGCTCGTGTGCAGGGTTCCGAACACCAGGTGGCCGGTCTCGGCGGCGGTCAGCGCCAGCCGAATCGTCTCGAGGTCGCGCATCTCGCCGACCAGGATGATGTCGGGGTCCTCGCGCAACGCCGAACGCAGCGCCTCGCTGAAGCCGAGGGTGTCGCGGTGAACCTCGCGCTGGTTGACGAGACACTTCTTGCTCGTGTGGACGAACTCGATCGGGTCCTCGATCGTCAGGATGTGCGCGTAGTCCTTGTCGTTGAGATAGTCGATCATCGCCGCGAGTGTCGTCGATTTGCCGGAGCCGGTGGGGCCGGTGACGAGGACTAAGCCGCGCGGCACGTCGACGATCTTCTTGAAGATCTCCGGGGCCTTGAGGTCTTCGAGGGTCAAGACCTTCGACGGGATGGTGCGGAACACCGCTGCGGCACCGCGGTTCTGGTTGAACGCATTGACGCGGAAGCGCGCGACGCCGGGGATCTCGAACGAGAAGTCCGTCTCGAAGAACTCTTCGTAGTCCTTGCGCTGGCGGTCGTTCATGATGTCGTAGACGAGCGCGTGGACCGTGCGATGCTCGAGCGGCGGCACATTGATGCGCCGGATGTCGCCGTCGACGCGGATCATCGGCGGCAGACCCGAGGACAGATGCAGGTCGGAGGCGTTGTTCTTGACGCTGAAGCTTAGCAGTTCGGCGATGTCCACCTGTGAGGCTCCTGCTCGGTTGCGAGGACCAGCGGATCGCGCGGCGCTGCCAGCGCCGCTCGAGGTTCCCTCGAAAGGAATCGAATCGTCCTTGCAGGGCTGGAAGGGCCGGCCGAACGTTGGCGGGCAGAACCCGAATCAGTGCCGTCGCCAAGCACAAGGCCCGGACAGGCGTCCCTGAAAGACCCCGGGGGCTTTCTCACCGCCCCTGGTAAGCATACGCGATCCAGGAACCCCCCGGTATCGCGCGCCGCGGCCGATCACGGCGAAAGGCGCGACAGGGTTCACAGTTCCGGTGATTGGGCCCCCGCCTCGAGCCGCGCGGCCTTTTCGAGGACGAGCTGTTCGAGATCGCGCTTGTAGCGGATGATCCGCTCGAGCAGTTGGATATCGGCGGTCGCGAGGATCTGGGCGGCGAGGATACCGGCGTTCTTTGCCCCGTTGATCGCCACCGACGCGACCGGCACGCCGGCCGGCATCTGGACGATCGACAGCAGAGAATCCTGACCGGATAGCGCGGCGCTCTTGACCGGGACGCCGATCACCGGCAGCGGTGTCAGCGCCGCCGCCATGCCCGGCAGGTGCGCGGCGCCGCCGGCGCCGGCGATGATGACCTTGAGACCGCGTGCCACCGCGCTCTCCGCGTAGTCGTAGAGCCGTCGCGGTGTGCGATGCGCCGAGACGATCGTCAGTTCGAACGGGATCGCAAATTCGGCGAGCACCGTGGCTGCCTCGCGCATCACCGGCAGATCGGAGTCGCTGCCCATGATGATGCCTACCAATGCCTGGGTCACAACGGTTCCTCCCCGGTGATCCGTAAATGTTCGCGCACCTGTTCGGCCTTGCGGCGCGCCGCCTCGATGTCCGCGTCGAGCACCGTGACATGCCCCATCTTGCGGTGTGGGCGGGTCGATGCCTTGCCGTAGAAATGGACCGACACACCGGGGATCGCCAAGGCGGCCGCCAGCCCGCAGATGACCGGTCGCCCGCCGTGGTCCGGTTCCCCGAGTAGATTGATCATCGCCGCCGGCGACAGTTGTTCGGTGGCGCCGAGCGGCAATCCGAGGATCGCCCGCAGATGCTGTTCGAATTGGTTGGTGAGGCAGGCCTCGATCGTATAGTGCCCGGAGTTGTGTGTGCGCGGCGCTACTTCATTGACCAGCAGCCGGCCGTCGCCGGTCAGGAACATCTCGACGCCGAAGATCCCGATCCCGCCGATCGCGTCGACGGCGCGCCGGGCCAGTTCCCGCGCGGCGTCGGCGGTCGCGTCCGGGATCCGGGCCGGGGCCAGCAGCAGGTCGAGGATGTTCTCGCCCGGCCGAAAGCACATCTCGGCGACAGGGTAGGTGCGGTAGTCGCCATCACGGCCCCTTGCGACCAGAACCGCGAGTTCCTTGTCAGCGGTGACGAAGCGCTCCAGGTACGATGGCACCGCAAGGTGGCGCCGATAGTCGCTGGGGCTGGCCATGACGGCCACGCCCCGCCCGTCGTAGCCACCTCGGCGGGCCTTCTGCACCAGCGGATAGCCAAACGCGGCGAAGGCCGCCGGGTCGGCGTGCTCGAGCGGCGCGAACTCGACGGTGGCCACGCCGGCTGCGGCCAGGCGTTCCTTCTGTCGGAGCTTGTCTTGGACCTCGGCCAGCACATGCGGCTCGGGGTAGATGCGGTAACCTTCGCGCTCCAGCACGACCAGCGTCTCGGTGTCGACATCCTCGATGTCATAGGTCGTCACGTCGCAGACGCTGACCAGTTCGCGCAGCTTCGCCGGGTCCTGGAAATGTCCGACGATCTGATGGCCGGCGACCTGGCCGGCCGGGGAATTCGGCGTCGGATCCAGTACGACGCAGGTGCAACCAAGCCGTTTCGCAGCCTTGACCAGCATGCGGCCGAGCTGGCCGCCGCCGATGATGCCAACGCGGGCGACAGGGTAAGGAAATCGATCCATGGATACCGGGTCTTTGTCGTGGATGGGAGGAGAGGCGAGTGGTGCCATGTTCCGAGCGCAAGGGGTCGCCGATCATGGCTCCGAGCGGCTCGGCCTGGTGGGTGGGATGCGCCTATATCGGGATCGTGATCTCTTTCGGCAGCGGTGGCAAGGTGTTGGTCGGCGCCGCACCGGCGCTCTGGCTGCCCATCGCGATGCTCGCCGAGACCCATCGGAAGAATTGCGAGAAGGCCGTGCCGTCGAGCGTATCGAGCGATACGACCGTGTCGGTCAGTTCGCGCAAAGGTTCGTGCCTGGCCTTGGGGCCGGCGGCGCACGCGACGATGTTGCCGAAACCGCCGCTGCGCCGAAGCGCGGCAACCGCCTCGCGGTAGGCCTGGCTGTCGGACGGGCTGCCGTCGGTCATCACGAAGACCAGCGGCAACCAGTCGCCGCGCTCTCCATGCGTGGTCCGCCGGACGTCGCGTTTGGCGCGCTCGATCAGCAGCTTCAGCGCCGCGCCGAGGAAGGTCGGCCCGGAGTCGGGAACCCGGATCTCGGGGATCTGGACCTGCTCCAACGGCGTCAGCGGCAAGAGCTCGCGTGCCTCGATATCGAAGGTGATCAACGACAGATGAACCGTCTCCAGCGCGTATGGATCGCGCCGCAACGCCTGGACCATCGCCCGCACACCGACGTTCAGGGCCGCGATGGGTTCCCCGCGCATCGAGCCGGAGGTGTCGAGCAGCAGGTAGACGGGCAGGCGCCGCATCGGGTCACACCCCGACGACGTTGACTTCGGGCGGCGGGGGTGGGAGTTCGTCGAGCTTCGCGACATCCTGTTTCGTCAAGTCGACCCGCTTGCTGGTCTGAATCGAGGCGGCCGACACCCACTTGAAAAAGGCGTTGAAGGTCGAGGAGTCGGCCGTGTCGAGCCGCACGACCGCCTCGGTGATCTGATGCAGTACCTCGGTGCTGGCCTGGGGGCCGGCCGCGCAGGCCACGATGACGCCGGTTGGAACCTGCTTCAAGCGCGCTAGACTCGGGCGCCAGTCGTCGGTCGGCTCGCCGTCGGTCATCAGGAAGACCAGCGGTTTCCAATCGCCTTTGCGGCTCGCCGTGTTCTTGACCAGATCCGCGTCGATCCGATCAGCGAGCAGGCTCAAGGCCGCGCCGAGCTCGGTCGTGCCCGAGGCCTTCAGCGGCGTTGGCTGGAACATGGCCACCTCGGTCAAGGGCGTCACCACGCGTGCGGATGAATCGAAGGTGATCAGCGATACGAACGCCGTCTCGAGCGCGTAGGGGTCCTGGCGCAGCGCGGTCATCAGCGTCTGGAGACCGGTATTGACGGCCGCGATGGGCTCACCGGTCATCGAGCCGGAGGTGTCGAAGACCAGATAGATCGGGAGTCGCCGCATGGATAGGCCTTTGATTGGCAATTGCGCAAGGACCCGATGGTACTGTCGTGTCCCGGCCAAGGCAACCTTGGGGGTACGCCCGGGATCGGCGTCTCCCAAGGCGTGGTGCCGGGCCTCCGTGCCCGGCACTCGGCGGGTTGCGGCCGCCGGTCAGGCCTGTTCGAGCTTGACCGGATTGCCGATCCAGGCGTTGCGGATCGCCTTGCGCGCGAGGTCGATCGGGATGATCAGGATCGCGAACAGCAGGACCCACAACCACTCTTGCAGCGACAGACCGACCGACCGCAGGATCTCGCCGCCGAAGGTGATGAAGAATACCTGAATCACCATGATCGACGGGATGATGATCGAGAACAGCCGGTTGTCGAGCAGGTGCTCGAACAGGTCGAGCCCTTGGGTGCGGGCATTGAAGGTGTTGAACACGTGTATGAACACGAAGAAGGCGAAGAAGGCCGTCAGGAACTTCGCCTGGGCCTCGGCGCTACCGATCTCGTGGCCGCCGGAGAACAGACCCTGCGTGAAAGAGCTGGTCAGGAACAGGATGCTCAGGAAGGCGACGATGCCGCCGTTGATCAGGATCGACGACCACATGTCGCCATTGATCAAGGGCTCGTCACGCCGCAGGGGTTTCTCCTTCATGTACCGCTGCAAGGCGGCCTCACCGGCGAAGGCCAGGCCGGCCAGCGTATCCATGATGATGTTGAGCCATAGCAGCTGGGTCATCGTCAAGGGCAGGTCGAATCCGAAGAACTGTCCGAGGAACACGACGAGGATCGCCGAGACGTTGACCGTGAGCTGGAAGATCAGGAATTTGCGGATCGACTTGAACAGGGTTCGGCCGTAGAGGACCGATTTGGTCAGCGACGAGAAGTTGTCGTCGAGGATCACGATGTCGCTCGACTCCTTCGTCATCTCGGTGCCGCTGCCCATCGCGAAGCCGACATCGGCGTTCTTGACGGCCGGCGCGTCGTTGACGCCATCGCCGGTCATGCCGACGACCAGCCCGAGCTCCTTGGCCATGCGCACCAGGCGGCTCTTGTCGGTCGGGAAGGCCCGCGCGACCACGTACAGGTGTGGCAGGACGTTCTTGAGCTCGTCGTCCGAAAGCTGGGCCATCTCGGCCGAGGTCAGGATCAATGCCTCGGGGTCATCTTCGAGCAGACCGACGTCCTTCGCAATCGCCTGGGCCGTCTCCTTCGCATCCCCGGTGATCATCACGACATGGATGCCCGCCTCCTTGGCCGTCTTGACCGAAGCATAGGCCGTTTCGCGCAACTCATCGCGCATGCCGAAGACGCCGACCAGCGTCAGCTCCGTCGGCAGTTCTTTGTCGCCGTCGATCGGGGTTTCGGTGATCGCGACGGCCAACAGCCGCATGGCCCGGGTCGAAAGGTCCCGCATCGCCGCCTGAAGGGCCGCCGGATCGGTCAGGTCATGCGCGCGACCTTCGTCGTCGAGGTAGCGCCGGCAGTTCTGAAGGAGGACCTCGGGGGCGCCCTTGACCAGCGTCAGCGGTCGTTCCCCGGCGACCTGGGTCGCGGAAAACTTGCGCGCGCTGCTGAACGGAATCAGGTCGACGATGTCCGGCGTTTCTTGCGTCAGGTATGGGGTCACGAACCGCAGCAGGGCCTGTTCGGTGCGGTCGGCACCGACCATCTTGATGTCATCGGGGTTGCTCGCATCGATGACGGCGCTGGTGTTGTTGCGGAGCGCGAAGCCGGCCATGTCACGCAGCGCCGACGGGATCGCGTCGAGCCGCTCGAACCGGGCGCCGGAGCCGGTCAAGAAGGCGCTGACCGCTAGCCGACCCTGGGTCAGGGTCCCGGTCTTATCGGTGAACAGGAGGTTCAGGCTCCCAGCGGTCTCGATGCCGAGCAGCTTGCGGACCAGCACCTTGACGCTGAGCAATTTCTTCATGTTGATCGCGAGCACCATCGCGATCATCATCGGCAGCCCCTCGGGGACCGCGACGACGATGACGATGATCGCGAGGATCGCGGCGGTGACGAAGTCGCGGACGATCAGGCCGCCGTCCTGTGCGAAGTAGGTCTCGAATCCGCCGCCTTGCAGGAAGATGTTGTTGAACATGAAGGCGACGAAGATGAAGGCCGCGCCGACGTAACCGAAGGTCGCGATGTGACCACCGAGGACGGTCAGCTTGTGTTGCAGCGGCGACAGCCGGTCTTCGGCCGAGACCAGCTCCTTCATCGTTTGGCCGTACCGCGTCTGGTCACCGACGGCGGTCGCTTGCATCACGCATTCGCCATCGACCAGGAGTCCGGCGCGAGACAATTGGTGCTCGGCGGCCGCCGCATCGCCGCCGTCGGGCACGGCGGTCTTCTCGAGCGGTTCGGACTCACCGGTCAGCGCGGCCTCGTCGACCTCGGCGTGACCGGCCAGAATCCGCCCATCGGTCGGCACCGTATCGCCGGGCTGCAGGAGGATCTGATCGCCGACGACGATATCGTTGATCGGGATCTCGGTCAGGTGGCCGTTGCGGAACACCTTGACCCGGATCATCGAGGCCTCTTCGAGCAGGCGTTGGAACGACTGCTCGTTGCTGTGCTCGGACCAGGTCGCGACGAAGGTCGCGAGGGCCACCGCGACGGCGATGCCAACGCTTTCGTACCACTCGGCGTAGCCGAACAGCCACAACGCCAGCGTGATCAAGAGCGCGACGATCAGGATGATGATGATGGGGTCCTTCAGATTGCCGAGCAGCTTGTCCCAAAAGCTCTCGACGTCCTGACTGGCCACCGCGTTCGAACCGTGTTGGGCGCGCGACCGCGCGACCTCGTCGTCCGTCAGTCCTGGATAAGAGAATTTCATATCGAGCTTCCATCAGCCAAGTGATGCGCAAAGGGTCTCGCGAGCGACGCGCCCGCCGAGGGCGGCGCGATCGGCCCCGGGTCGGTTGCTCCGTCGGGCCGGCTAGACGATCCCGTCGCGCGCGAGTTCGCGGAGTGTAGCAGAGCGGCCGCGCCGTCGAACGACGACCGGCACCCACGCCAGGTATGGGTGCGCGCGCGCGATAAACCAGACCGGGTGGCGCCTGTCGCGCGTCAATCGTCAGGCGGTGGCGGAAACCAGGTCGCCGCGATCTCCTGATGGAGGCACCCGATATCGGCCTGGAATTCGTCTACGAATTGGTGCAGCGCCAGCGGATCCAGGCGTGCCAGGTTGGCGCCGGCCAGGTTGCGTTTCAGGCGTCCGGCGACACGCAGGCTCGCTTCGCTGCGCGGCAACGGTCCGAGGCTTGCCCGCACCGCGTCGATGCAATGCAGCGCGGAGCGCGGAAATTCGGCGTTTTGAAACAGGAAGCGTAGAACAGGTCCGCGCTGGACCCGGACCTGTTCGCTGCGCCGATACATCTGATAGGCGGTCAGCGACTTGAGCACGCTGACCCACTGGATGGTGTCGTACGGGCGCAGGTCCGTGGTCTCGTCGGGTAGCAGGCTGGCCGAGCGCACGTCAGCGATCCGCGTCGTCATGTCGGCGCGCTCCAGGTTGCGCCCGATGCGCAGGAAGTGATAGCCCTGGTCGTGCAACATGGTACCGGCCAAGAGCCCAGTGATCGTCTGCGAGCCGAGGATCAGCCGTTTCAGGTAGGTATGCCGGCCGCTCTTGGTCATGCCCCGCTGCAGGTTTTCGCCGGCGAACAGGTAAAGCTCGTTGAGTTGTTCCCAGGTCTCGCGCGGGACGATATCGCGGATGGTCCGGCAGTTCTCGCGTGCGCCCGCGAGCGCGCTCAGGATCGAGCCCGGATGGCGTTCGTCGCCGAGTAGGAAACGCACCACCTGGCGCTCGCCGTAGTCCTTGTAATGTTCCTCGAACAACTCGTTGGCGCCGGTGATATCGATCAGGGGCCGCCAGCCGGGCGCGATCCCCCTCGGCAGATCGAGTAACAGATTCGCGTTGACCGACACGATGCGCGCGGTGTTTTCGGCCCGTTCCAGGTACCGGGCCAGCCAGTAGATGTTTTCGGCGACTCGCGATAACACCGCGATGGTCCTCCAGGCGACGAAATGGGCCGAGGCCGTGAATGCCTCAGCTGGGTACGATCCAGGTGTCCTTGCTGCCGCCGCCCTGCGACGAATTGACCACCAGCGAGCCCTGGCGCAACGCGACCCGTGTCAAGCCGCCCATCGTGACACGCTGGCGGTCCGCCGACAGGATGAACGGGCGCAGGTCGACGTGCCGGGGCTCGATGCCGCCCTTGACGATGGTCGGCACCGTCGACAGCTTGAGCGCCGGTTGGGCGATGTAATTACGCGGATCGCGCTTGATCGATTCGGCGAATCGGGCGCGCTCGGCCTGAGTCGACGCGGGCCCGACCAGCATGCCGTAACCCCCCGATTCGTTGGCCGGTTTCACGACCAGGGACTCCATCTGGTCGAGTACATAGGCCAGGGCTTCCGGCTCCATGCAGCGATAGGTCGGAACATTCGGCAGGATCTGGTCCTGATCGAGATAGTAACGGATGATCTCTGGTACGAAGGCGTAGATCACCTTGTCGTCGGCGACGCCGGCCCCGGGCGCGTTGGCGAGCGCCACCTGACCCGCGTGCCAGGCCCGCATCAGCCCCGGCACGCCGAGCATCGAGGTCGGCTCGAAGACCTCCGGATCGAGAAACAGATCATCGATCCGGCGGTAGATCACATCGACCCGCGCCGGACCGTCGACGGTGCGCATGTAGACGCAATCATCGTCGGCGACGAAGAGGTCGCGACCTTCGACCAGGTCGCAGCCCATCTGCTGCGCCAGATAGGCATGCTCGAAATAGGCCGAATTGTAGATGCCCGGTGTCAAGACCACGACCCGTGGGTAGTCGGCGGGCCGCGGCGAGAGTGCCGCCAGCGTGTCGAAGAGCTCCGAGGGGTAATCGTCGACCGGCAGGGGTGCATAGTGTTCGAACAGCTCCGGAAAGACCCGCTTGGTCACGAGTCGATTCTCGAGCATGTAGGACACGCCCGAGGGCACGCGCAGGTTGTCCTCGAGCACATAGAGGGTCCCGTCGGCGTCGCGAACCAGGTCGGAGCCGCAGATATGTGCCCAGATTCCGAGCGGGGGGTCGACGCCGACGCATTGTGGTCGGAAGTTCACCGACTTGGCCAGCAGCTCGGCCGGCAGCACCCCGTCGCGGATGATGCGCTGGTCATGGTAGAGGTCGTCGATGAACAGGTTCAGCGCCTGCACGCGCTGCTTGAGCCCGGCCTCGACCCGATCCCATTCCTCTTGCGAAATCACCCGCGGGATGATGTCGAAGGGCCAGGCCCGATCGATGGCCCCGCCCTCCTCGGAGTAGACGGTGAAGGTGATGCCCATCTCTTTGATCGCGACATTCGCCGCCTCCTGCCGGGCGGCCAACTCTTCTGGGCCCAGCGCCTCGATGTCGGCCAAGAGATCGGCCGCTGGCTCGCGACCCCGGCCCGGCGCCGCGACCAGCTCATCGTATAGCCCGTCGCAGCGATATTGCGTCCAGTCGATGTTCATCGCCGTTCCTCGGTGACGTGCGTTGCCAAGAGCTCGGGATGGCCGCTTCGGGGCCTCAGTGGCCCGGAAGCGGCTGCAGGTCCGTGATTCTCGAACGATACGAGCTGTCCTGGCAATATCCCGGGTGCGAGCGGCAGGTGCGGCGCGCGCGCCGACTCGCTAAGTTGCTTAGGGATGTACAAGTCGATAGAATGACGAGGATAAGAAGGCGGCGGGATTTTCGGTCGTTCAGGCCGGACCCTGCGATGACGGGCCCCGATAGCGGGGTTTTTTTTACTTCGCAGCGTGCCTCTGTGGACGGGTTGCTGTCCCGCGTCACCGAGCGCGTCTCAACGATTGGGCCTCCGGCCCATTTTTTGTTTTTGTCGGTAGGGTCTTGGAACGGCGATGCGGCAAGCGGACAACCAACTGGTCGCGCTCACCCGTGAGGTGGTCGAGCCGATGGGCTACGAGCTCGTCGGCGTCGATTTCTTCCGGCGCGGCGGTGGCCGGGCGCTACTGCGTGTCTATATCGATCGCGATGGTGGTATCACGCTCGACGATTGCGCGGCTGTGAGTCATCAGCTCAGCGGCGCCCTCGATGTCGCCGATCCGATTGCCGGTGAATACGATCTGGAGGTCTCGTCGCCGGGCCTCGACCGTCCGCTGTTCACCGCGGAGCAGTTCGCGCGGTTCACCGGTCGCCGAGCGAAGGTCCGGCTGATGGCCAAGCGGGACGGGCGGCGCAGCTTCGATGGCGTCATCGTCGGCGTGCGCGACGGGCAGGTCGATCTCGATGTCGATGGAACGCTCGTCGAATTGCCCTTGGTCACGGTCGAATCCGCCCGATTGGTTCCTGAATTCTGAAGTCGGTACCCGCGCATGAGCAAAGAGATCCTACAGGTTGTCGAGGTCGTGTCGAACGAAAAGGACGTGTCCGAGGACGTGATCTTCGAGGCCATCGAGGCCGCGCTGGCCTCGGCGACCCGCAAGAAGCACGGCGGGGAGATCGAAGTCCGCGTCCGCATCGACCGCAAGACGGGCAATTATGCGACCTTCCGTCGCTGGTTGGTCGTGGCCGATCCGCCTCCGGGCCAAGGCTTGGAGGCGCCGGAGCGCGAAATCACGCATGCGGCGGCCCAGGCATTGGATCCGACGCTGAAACTCGGTGATTATCTCGAGGATGAGATGGAATCCGTGCTGTTCGGCCGTATTGCCGCGCAGACCGCGAAGCAGGTCATCGTGCAGAAGGTGCGCGAGGCCGAGCGGGCCAAGATCGTCGAAGCCTACATCGAGCGTTGTGGTCAGCTGGTGACCGGTTTGGTCAAGAAGGCCGACCGAGGCAGCATCGTCGTCGATCTCGGGGGCAACGCCGAGGCGATCGTGCCGCGCGACCATGTGATTCCGCGCGAATCGGTTCGCTCGGGTGATCGTCTTCGCGGCTATCTGTATGATGTGCGTCCGGAGCCCAAGGGACCGCAACTCTTCGTCAGCCGCACCGCGCCCCAACTTCTGATCGAGCTGTTCAAGCTCGAGGTGCCAGAGGTCGGCGAGGGGTTGATCGACATCCTCGCCGCGGCCCGCGATCCCGGTGTCCGAGCCAAGATCGCCGTGCGCACCAATGATCCGCGGATCGATCCGGTCGGGGCCTGCGTCGGTATGCGCGGCTCGCGTGTCCAGGCCGTGTCGAACGAGCTCAACGGCGAACGTGTCGACATCATCCTATGGGACGAGAACCCAGCTCAATTCGTGATCAACGCCATGTCGCCGGCCGATGTGGTCTCGATCGTCATCGACGAAGAGGCCCGCAGCATGGATGTGGCCGTCAAGGAAGAGAACCTGTCGCAGGCGATCGGTCGCGGTGGGCAGAACGTTCGGCTCGCCAGCCAATTGACCGGCTGGGAGCTGAACGTGATGAATGAAGAGGATGCGGCGGCAAAGAGCGAGCAGGAGGCCCAGCGGTTGGTACAGACCTTCATGGATCAGCTCCAGGTCGATGAGGCCGTCGCGGCCGTGTTGGTCGACGAGGGCTTTTCCAGTGTCGACGAGGTGGCGTATGTGCCGCTCGCCGAGTTGGAGGCGATCGACGAGCTCGACGAGGGGGCCATCGGGCAGTTGCGTGCGCGGGCCAAGGATCTCGTGTTGACCCGTGCAATCGCCAGCGAGGAGCGGCTCGACGGCGAGCCGGACGCCGACCTGCTGGCGATGGAAGGCATGGACGAGGTATTGGCCTTTGCGCTGGCCGGGCGCGGCGTACTGACCCTCGAAGACCTCGCCGAGCAGTCCGTCGACGAGCTGATGGAGATCGAGGGCATGGACGAAGAGCGCGCGGCGCGGTTGATCATGAAGGCCCGAGAGCCCTGGTTCGCCGACGCGGATGACGATGACCGTTCAGGGGGTGGCGCATGAGCAGCGAAGTAACCGTCAAACAACTGGCCAGTACCGTTGGGATTCCGGTCGAGCGGCTCTTGGCCCAGCTACAGGATGCCGGGATCGCCGCTCACGCCGAAGATGCGACCCTGACCGAGCAGGAGAAACTGCAGCTCTTGACCTATCTGCGACGTGCCCATGGGCGTCAGGATCAGGACGACGCCACGGCGCCGGAGCGGGTGACGATTCGACGCAAGACGGTCAGCGAGCTGCGTCAGCCAGCGGTTGCCAGCCGTGCGCCAGCTGGGAGCCCGCGTGCGGCCCCGGCCACGACGCGAGCGAAGACCGTGAGCGTGGAGGTGCGACGCAAG
>NZ_JBDKXB010000027.1:0-44989 GCF_041197575.1 Thioalkalicoccus limnaeus
AGCGAGTACCGGCCCGAGACCACCGAAGGCCAGCGCCTGATCGCCCACGAGGCGGTGCACACCGTCCAACAACAGGGCGGGACGGCGAGGGCGCGGCGCGCCGACGGCGAGGACCAACTCACGCGTCTCGAGCAGAATGGCGAAAGCGGCTGGGCCGTGGACGTGGCGCCGGCGGAGGGCGGCGATCCGGAACTGACCCTGCCGAGCCTCGGCCTGCCGAGGATCGGCGGTGCGCTCAAGGGCGCCGCGGGCGGCGCGGCCGAGCCGGTCGCGGACACCGGACGAACCCTGCCGGTCGAAGAGCGTCCGTTCCGGCTGGGCAAGGTCGGACCGCGGCCCGAAGGCCAAGCCTACGCCACCTGGGTGGCGCATGCCCGCGAGCATCTGGCGGAGGACGTCGAAACCGCGTTGACCGCTCGGATCAACGAGCAGGGTAACGCGGCATCGGTGGTGCGCAGCGGTGCCCCCGTCTACGTCCTAAGGCGCACCGGCGCGACGGCCGCCAGCTCCAGCAATCTGCTCGTCGGCACCGTGCCGGAATTGGCGAACCACGATGGCGTGCTCCGGCCGATGCTCGGCCCCCAGGGCGGCGATGCCCGCCTGGACGCCGACCATATTCTGGAGCTTCAGCTCGGCGGCAAGGATGCCGGCGACAACATGTGGCTGCTCGACAGCGGGCTGAACCGCGCGTCCGGCTCCGGGATCAACAACAACATCAACACCTCCATACGGCAAGCGTTGCAGGGTGCGCGTACCGCAGGCACGGCGGCGGGCGCGCGAGCGACGACGCTGCTCGAACGACTGCCGTCCGATCCCTTGCTCGTCCGGCGCAACTGGACACTACGGTTCCGCACTGTGGAGGCCGGCTCGTTCGGCACCACCAACACGTTCTGGACCGCGGACCAGATCGCCGAAGGCGCGCACCTCCGCCACTTCACCGCCCTGACCGAGCCCGAACTCGTGCAGCAGGGGTTCCGCTTCGCCGAAGGGGAGACGCCGACCCACATCAATGTCTTTCCGGGCTCCGACGGCGGCCGGGCGATCCGCTTCGCCGTCAGCCGCAACGGCGAAACACTCGAAATTCCGCGCTTTTTCTTCCGTGGCATCGACGTCACGAGCGTCGCCGAGTTCGCCCCGCCGACGACCGAGGGGCAAGGAGGAGTGATCGCCCGCCTGATGGCGCGCAAAACGCGCCGCCGCCGGGGGACCGACATCTTCGAAGTGTCGGAACAGGACCAGGAACTCGCCGTACGTCACGACCCGCGGCTGGGTTTCGGGGGCTACGTCACGCGGGACAGTCTGTCGGCCGCGTTCCGCAACGCCACGTTTCGGCCACTGAGTTCGGTAACCTTTCCCGACGTGCGCATCACCGACGACGGGGAGCTCGCGGCCGAGGGTTCGATCGTCACCCTCAAGGCACTCTTTCCTCAACTCTCCATCCCGATCCTGCTCCGCGGCGACGAAGTCGTCATCCAATTCCCGATCCCCACCGAACGGCTGCGTCTCGGACCGGCTCGGGTCACGGAAGCCGCGCTGGAGATGGGAGTCGGCGAGGCCGGCTTCTTCATCCAGGGCGTGGCCGCCTTCGTCGTCGATCACGTCGGTGACGGCAGCCTCACGGCACGCGCCGATGGGACCGATACCATCCTGGAGGGTGTCTTCCGCCCGGAGATGGATTTCCTGGACCCGGCCGAAGTCCGCGTCCGCTATTCGCTGGGCAGCGATACGCTCTCCGGCTCCGCCACCTTGGGGGTGCCCTCCGGCCGGCTGCCGGGGGTCGAGTCCGGCACCGTCACCATCGGAATCTCCCGTGAGGCGTTGACGGTCGACGGCAGCCTGAATCTCGGCGGCGTGCTCGCCGGCTGCACCATCACCGTCGCCTACGACCGCACCCGCGGATTGCGACTCGCCGCCGAAGACATCTCTCTCCCGGTGGCTCGGCTGCCAGGTGTCCAGAATGCGACCCTGACTGTGCGCGCGGTGCGCAACCCGGACGACGGCACCTGGGCCATCTCCGGCGAGGGCTCGGCGACGCTCGCCGCCGCCGGCGCCACCGGCACCCTCACCATCGCCTACGACGGCGGGGCCGTCACCGCCACCGGCCGCGCCGAGGTGGCGCGCGGGCCGGCGTCGGGCTGGCTCCAGGTCACGGCCACCAACCGGCAGCTCGACGACGAGGGCAACCCGGTCGAGGACGGGACCATCGGCGAGCTCACGATCTTCGGCCGGGGCGAGGCGACCATCGCCTTCGGCCGCTTCCTCAAGGGCACCGCCGGCCTCGAATATACCCCCGACGGCCGGACCATCATCACCGGCACCATTCGCGTGCAGCCGCAGCCCCTGTTCCCCGAACGGGTCTACCAGCGCGACCTGTTGCGCGTCGCCCCGCCCGAGTTCCCCATCTGGGGCGTGTCGGTCGCGGGCATCGGCATCGGCATCTTCGCCTTCGTCGACGCCGTCGTCCGTTTCGAGGCGCGGGTCGGCCCCGGCGAGCTGCGCGAGACCTTCGTCACCGCCACGATCGACCTCGACCAGCCGCAGGAGGCGACGGTCGAGGGCAACGCCCAGTTCTATGTGCCGGCCTATACCGGCCTCACCCTCGATCTCGGCGGCGGGCTGCGGGCTCGCCTCGCGGTGGCCTACGTCCAGGGCCGGGTCGGGCTCGACGGCACGCTCGGCATCGAAGCCGACGCCTCGGCCGCGGTCAACGTCCGCTGGAGCCCGACCGACGGCTTTGCGCTCCGGACCACCGTCGAGGCCAATGCCAGGCCCAAGTTCCGCGTCGGCGTCAATGCCTCGGTCAGTGCCGGGGTCGACGTCTGGATCGGCCGCATCGAGAAGACCTGGGGGCCCTGGCGCCGCACGCTCGGCGAGTTCGGCCCGGACATGGAGCTGGGCGTCACCTTCCCGGTCGCTTGGTCGGAGCGCGACGGGCTGGATCTCAGCCTCGACAACATGACCGTCCGCCGGCCGCAGCTCGATGCCGCCGGCATTATGGGCGACGCCTTCGATCGGCTGGTCTGAGGGGCGACCGAGATGGGCAAGCTGGTCGTGAGCGGGGCGAGCCTGAGCTGCAGCCAGGGGCTCTCACCGGGCAGCCTGATCACGACTGGCCAGGCCAGCTCCAAGGCCCGCGACAAGCTGGTCGCGACCATCATGGACTTCGCGCCGCTCACGAATATCACGAGCTTTGGGATGTGCAACACCCAGAGCAACCCGGCGGTCGCGGCGGCCACCACCGCCGCGAACGGTGCGCATACGCCAGCGCCCTGCATCCCGGCGGTTGCGAGCCCCTGGACCTCTGGCTCGTCCCGCGTCAGCTTGAACGGTATGCCCGCACTGACCGACGACAGCACCTGCCAGTGCAGCTACGGGGGTCAGGTATCGATTGACGATCCGGGACAGACAGGGGCCGAGGGTGACTAAAGGCCACCTTTGGGCCCTTCCAGCCAGCGGAAAGGCATCAGCCAAGTCAGTTAGCGCTGGTCATGGTCGCTTGCCGCTTATCCTCCCTTGCGCCGTTGGATTTCCCAGGCCCTATCACTACCCTAATCTTGCCCCTCCTCAAGAAGGTCGATAAGGGCGGGGCGGTCGATTTCAGGCTTGATCCGCCGCACGGGAGACGACGATGGGCCAGACGATCGGCGCCAGTGAGTTCAGCGCCGCCGACTTCGCGGAATTCTCTAGGCGCTTGGCTGCGGAGACGGCCCTTCTCCGTCGCTGGTTCGACGAGCAGCGTTTCTGCACCGGGCCGCGTACCGGCGGCTTCGAGCTCGAGGCCTGGCTCGTGGACCGGCAGATGGCGCCGGCCCCGCTCATCGACGAGCTGCTCGTGCGCGTCGATGACCCGCTGGTCGTGCCGGAACTGGCCCGCTTCAACCTGGAGCTGAACGGTACACCACAGCCGCTTACCGGCCGGGCCTTGTCGCACCTGCACGCGGAACTGGTGCGCACGCTGGCCCATTGCGAGGCGGCCGCGGTGCCGTTGGGGGCGCGGATTCTGCGCATCGGCATCCTGCCGACGATCCGCCCCGAACACCTGGTCCTGGCCCAGATGACGCCACGCGATCGCTACCGGGCGCTGAATGAGCAGATCTTGCGGCTGCGCGGCGGGACACCGATCCAGCTCGAGATCCGGGGTCAGCAGTCGATCGCGATCGAACAGCCGGATGTGATGCTGGAGGCGGCCGCCACGTCGTTTCAGATCCACATCCGGATGCAGTCGGGGGAGTCGGCGTTGATGTTCAACCTGGGCAAGATCCTGGCCGCGCCGATGGTGGCCCTTGGCGCGAATGCGGCCTACCTGTTCGGGCGCGAGCTCTGGGCCGAGACCCGCGTGCCGCTGTTCGAGCAGGCGGTGGCGGTCGGCGGACCGCGGCTGCGTCAACGGGTCGGCTTCGGGATCCGCTACGCGAAGCGGTCGGTGCTGGAGGTCTTCGAGTCTAACCTATCGCGTTACGAGGTCTTGTTGCCGCATCTGCACGACACGCCACCGGAGGCCCTTGCGCATCTGCGCCTGCATAATGGCACCATCTGGCGGTGGAACCGGCCGCTGATCGGCTTCGACGGCCCGGATTGGGAGCGGCCGCACTTGCGCCTGGAGCACCGGGTCGTCGCATCCGGGCCGTCGGCGGCGGACGATGTGGCCAACGCGGCCTTCCTGTTCGGGTGCCTGCACGCGCTCGCAGCCGAACACTCGCCGCTGCCGGCGCTGATCCCGTTCGTGCAGGCGCGGGCGAACTTCTATCGGGCCGCGCGCTTTGGACTGAGCGCAGCGGTGCGCTGGACCGACGGGACGCGCATCCCGCTGTGGCGGCTGATCCTCGAGGACCTGCTACCGCGCGCCGACGCCGGCCTCGCGGCCCTGGGCATCGACGCCGACGAGCGCGACCGCTGGCTCGGCATCGTGCGCGAGCGCGCGCGTACCCAGCGCACCGGCAGTGCCTGGGCGCGCGCCTG
This sequence comes from Thioalkalicoccus limnaeus, assembly GCF_041197575.1. NCBI lineage: Bacteria > Pseudomonadati > Pseudomonadota > Gammaproteobacteria > Chromatiales > Chromatiaceae > Thioalkalicoccus > Thioalkalicoccus limnaeus. The sequence goes on from NZ_JBDKXB010000027.1 coordinate 4,960, forward strand.
GGTTGCCCGCCACGGCAACCAGATGGAGGCGCTGACCGCGGCCTACCTGGCCCAGCAGACGACCGGGCGGCCGGTGCACGAGTGGCCGCTCGATTGACCGCCGCGGGCGGCTGGGCCCCGAGCCGTTTCACCGGTGCTGCGCCGGTTTCGGTTATCGTACCGGCACCGCTCCTTGTTATCGTCGGGACCTCGCCTCCGCGGCGCCGGCGCAGACCGAACACGCACACGCACACGCATACGCATACGCATACGCATGTCCGATACACCTGTTGAACTCACGATACTCGAGGCCCTGCCCGAGGGGCTGCTGGATTGCCCGCCGACGGATCTGCACCGCGTGCTGCCGGGGCCGACGCTGATCCACCTGCCGGGGGAGCGCGAGCCGCCGCTGTTCGTGTCGGTGCTTATGCACGGCAACGAGCCGGTCGGCTGGGACGCGGTGCGCCTGTCGCTGCGTGATGGTCTCGAACGTCACGGGCGATTCGGGTTGCCGCGGGCGCTGAGCCTGTTCATCGGCAACGTGGCCGCGGCAGCCCATGGCCAGCGCCGGCTGCCGGGGCAGCCGGACTACAACCGAGTCTGGCCCGGCAGTGAGCTGCCAGCGACGCCCGAGCATGCGCTGATGGCCTCGGTGGTCGAGGCGATGCGTGCGCGCGGTCTGTTCGCGAGCATCGACTTGCACAACAACACCGGTGCCAACCCCCATTACGCCTGCGTCAATGTCATCGACAATCGGTTCCTGCATCTGGCGACGCTCTTCTCGCGCACCGTCGTCTATTTCCTCAGGCCGCGAGGCGTGCAATCCCAGGCGATGGCCGCGCTCGGCCCGGCGGTGACGCTCGAATGCGGCAAGGCCGGCGAGGCCTATGGTGTCGCCCAGGCCCGGGAATTCATCAACGCCTGCCTGCACCTTTCGGAACTCCCGGAGTATCCGGTACCGGCGCAGGACATCGACCTGTTCCACACGGTCGCGCAGATGCGCGTGCCCGCCGATATCCGGTTCGGCTTCCCACCGGCGCAGCCGACGCTGATCCTGTCGCCGGAACTCGAACGGCTCAACTTCCGCGAACTCCCCGCTGGGACCGCCTTCGCACGCGTCCGTGCCGAGGCCGGCGCGGCGGTGCCAGCCCTGCTCGACGTGCGCGATGAACGCGGACGCGACGTGGCCAACCGATTCTTCGTGCTCGAAGATGGCGAACTGCGCCTCAAGGTGTCGGCGATGCCCTCGATGCTGACCGCGGACCTCACCGTGATCCGGCAGGACTGTTTGGGCTATCTGATGGAACGCTACGACCAATGCCTGCCGCGGCGCGGCGACTGAGGCGAGGGCGCCTGCCCATCCATCCGGGCAGGCGGTAGATGCCTGTCAGCTGTGTCTTGCGCTGCCCACCGACCAAGGACAACCCGGTTGATGCCGCCTGATCGCGAACGTCGAGGGAAGAGGTTGCCGGCGGCGCGCTGACGGGCGGACAAGACGAAGTACTAATCCGGAAGCCAGGACTCGGCTAACACCTCGGCCTCGGTCCACGGGCATTGTTCGGGGAATTCGGCCAATCCTGTCTCCTGAGCCGCCTGTGCGATGGCGTCATCCCAGACCGCCGCCCACCAGGTCGGCTCTCGGAGATGGCCGCGCAGACTCGGCGTCTCCTCGAGCCGACGCAGGATGCCGCGCCGTTGATTGCGGATGGTGACCTGCCAACTTGCCCCGCGACGCTCGGGTTGATACCGCCACTTGAGCAGATGGGCCAACAAAGGGGGCCATTCTGTTGGCCCACTCGCGCTGCTCGCTCTTGCCCACGTCTTCGATCTCCTCGGCGATGTGCTCGATATCGAGTTCCTCGAACCGACGGGCGCGCAGCAGACGGGCCTGCTCGTTCGCCCAGGCGACGATATCGGTTTCATAAGCGTGCATCTTGGCCCTCCATTTCGTCCGGCGCTGCCCCGGACGGATCCGCCGCGGGGCTGTGGTCCTGTGCCGAGATTCGATACCCAGCGGTAAAGAGCCCTGTAGGTGCAGCTTCAGCTGCAACTCGGCGTAGGTGCGGCTTCAGCCGCAACGCAATCCGGTCGCGGCGGCCATTGGCCGTCGCCTTGATGTGGCTGAAGCCGCAAACTGGCGGATCGGCCGGACGTTGCTCCTTCGCGACAATCCAATCCAGGATTCGTCCAGCGGGTCTTGATCCGGATCAAGTACTTGTGCGGATAAAAGGTGTAACCCTCGTGAGAACAGACAAGTGGCTGCGTTTCGGCCACCCGCGAGAGGAGGACCGCCATGACCGATCGATCCGACGAGTTCTCGACGTCCCGTCGACGCTTTCTAAGGATGGCGGGGGTGGCTGGATTCGGGGCGCTGGCGGCCCCGGACCAGCTGCTCGCCCAGTTCCGCTACCTGGCGCCCGTGAGGGTCGACAACCCTTTGGCCGCTTATCCGAACCGGGGCTGGGAGCAGATCTACCGGGATATCTACCGTAGCGACGGTTCCTTCGTCTTCACCTGTGCGCCGAACGACACCCATAACTGCCTGCTGCGTGCGTTCCACAAAAACAAGATCCTCACGCGGATCGAGCCCACCTACGGGTATAGCAAGGCGACGGACCTCGCCGGCAACCGTGCTTCGTCCCGCTGGGACCCGCGTTGCTGCCAGAAGGGTTTGGTACTGACGCGTCGTCTGTACAGCGACCGCCGCGTCAAGGGTGCCTTGGTTCGCCGGGGGTTCAAGGACTGGGTCGACAGCGGGTTCCCGAGGGATGCGCATACCGGGATGCCGCCGCGTGAGTTTTTCCATCGAGGTCGCGATAGCTGGGTGAAGATCCCCCACGCCGAGGCGGCGAAATACCATGCCCGAGCATTGCGGAATATCGCCGAGACCTACTCGGGCGAGGAGGGCCGCCGCCGACTCGAGGCGCAGGGCTATCACCCATTCATGATCGAGGCGATGGAGGGAGCTGGCACGCGGACGTTCAAGATGCGCGGTGGCATGGCCAAGCTGGGAGCCACCCGCATCCTGGGTGCATTCCGCGTCGGCAATGGCATGGCATTGCTCGACCATCACGTGCGTGGCGTGGCACCGGAGCAGGCCAAGGGCTCGGGAGCGTGGGATTCCTACTCGTTCCATACCGACCTGCCGCCGGGGCACACGATGGTGTGCGGCGACCAGACCAACGACTTCGAGCTCCACGACGCCGAGCATGCCGAGCTGATCATCGTCTGGGGCATGAACTGGATCTGCACAAAGATGCCGGATAGCCACTGGCTGACCGAGGCACGACTCAAGGGCGCGAAGACGGTGGCGGTCACCGTCGAGTATTCGGCGACGGCCAACAAATGCGACGAGGTGCTGGTGATCCGACCCGGTACGGACCCGGCGTTGGCCCTCGGCATGGCCGGAGTCATCATGCGCGAAGGCGTCTACGATGCCGATTTCGTGCGCCGCTACACGGATCTGCCCGCACTGGTGCGTATGGACACACTCGATCGTCTGTCGGCACGAGATCTGTTCGCAGGCCATCTCGATCGGAAGCCGGACAACGCGACCCACCTGCTGGGCGCGGACGAGGTTGCGCCGCCTGTGCATCAGCAGCAGGGACGTTACATCCCCCACGACCTGAAGGATGCGTTCGCGGATTTCGTGGTCTGGGACAAGAAATCCGGTGGCCCCGTGGCGGTGGGTACCGACCAATTGGGCGATCACTTCGACGCGCTCGGCATCGATGTGGCCCTCGAGGGTTCCTTCCAGGTCAGCACGGTGGACGGCAAGACCCTCGAGGTGCGCCCGGTCTTCGATCTGACCCGGCGTTATATCGACGACAATCTGATGCCCGCGCAGGTGGAGGCTGTCACCTGGGCGCCCCGGGAGGCGGTCGAGAACCTGGCCCGCGACGTGGCGAGCCATGCGGGCAAGACGCTGATCCCGTGCGGCATGGGGCCGAATCAGTTCTGGAACAACGACAACAAGGATCGCGCCATCTTCCTGCTGCTCGCACTGACCGGCAGCATCGGCCGGCACGGTGGCAACATCGGAAGCTATGCAGGCAACTACCGCGTGACCCTGTTCTCCGGCGCGGGTCAGTGGACCTCCGAGGACCCCTTCGCTGTCCAGCTGGATCCCGACGGCGAGGTCTCGACGCGCAGCACCATCCGTTACGAGTCCATGCATTACTGGGCCAACGGTGAGCGCATCATGGAAGCGGGGGACAAGACCATCACCAGTGGCGGCCACGTCCCGACGCCCACGAAGGCGATCTGGCAGATCAACTCCAATTCGAGTCTGGGAAACCAGAAGGGCCACTACGACCTGGTCAACAACACGCTTCCTCGCTGCGACCTGGTGGTCTACAACGACTGGTGGTGGACGGGTTCGTGCGAGTACAGCGACATCGTCTATGGCGTGGACTCCTGGATGGAGTTCAAGTACCCGGACATGACCGCGTCCAATACGAATCCCTTCTTGCAGGTCTTCCCGGCCACGCCGCTCCGGCGCACCCACGACACCGTGCACGACATGGAGACCTACATGCTGGTGGGGCGGGCGCTGGCCGAGGAGACCGGTGATCGGCGCTTCCGCGACCTGTGGCACTTCGTGGAACGCAACCGGGTGGATGTCTATCTGCAGCGAATCCTCGATCACTCGGCCAATCTGCGGGGTTACCGCTTCCACAACCTGAACGGACTGGCCCGGGAAGGCATCCCCGCGTTGGTGAACAACCGCACCTATCCGCGCGTCTTCAGCTATGAACAGGTGCATGAGTCGAAACCCTGGTACACGCGGACCGGACGCCTGGAATTCTACCGGCCGGAGCCCGAGTTCATCGAGGCGGGCGAGAATCTGGTCGTTTACCGTGAACCGTCCGACTCCACCTTCTACGAGCCCTGCGCGATCCTGGCGCGGGCCCATCCGGCGATCCGGCCGAGACGTCCTGCCGACTGGGGGATCGCCGTGGATGACCGCGGTCACCAGACGCGTCAGATGCGCAATATCCTGCTGGACGGCGAGACCCTTCTGCAGACTAGGCATCCACTGCTCGATCAGGGTTTCCGGTACGTCTTCCATACCCCCAAGTATCGCCACGGCGCTCACACCACGCCCATCGATACCGATTACATGATGATGTTGTTCGGGCCGTTCGGCGACATCTACCGGCGTGACAAGCGCACACCGGGGGCCAGCGAGCTCTATCTGGATATCAATCCCACGGACGCCAAGGAGTTGGGCGTCGCCGATGGCGACTACGTGTGGATCGATGGCGATCCGCAGGAACTGCCGTTCCGCGGCTGGCAGCAGGCAGGGCGCGAGGGCGATTACAAGGTGGCGCGACTGATGGCTCGCGCGCGGTACTACCCCGGCACCCCGCGGGGCATCACGCGCATGTGGTTCAACGGCTACATGGCGACGCCCGGCTCCGTGATGGGCCACGAGACGCGCGAGGATGGCCTCGCCAAGAACCCGGAGACCAACTACCAGTCGATGTTCCGCTACGGCGGACACCAGAGCCTGACGCGCACCTGGCTCAAGCCGACGCACCAGACCAACACGCTGGTTTGGCGACGCCTCTTCTCGCACGTCCAGGGCCAGGGATTCGCGGCCGATGTGCATTGTGTCACCGGCGCACCCCGGGAAGCGATGGCGAAGATCACGTTGGCCGAGCCCGGCGGCATCGGCGGCGAGGGCGTCTGGCGACCGGTCACCCTCGGGCTGCGTCCCTCCGCGGAGAGCGATGCGCTGAAACGTTACCTGCGCGGAGACTATCTGACGACAGCCGACAAGACACCGTCTTGAGGAGTTCAGACATGCCCAATGTTTACAACTGGCAGATCGGTCGGGAGATGCCCTATCCCTTCGAGGGCGCGCGTCCGACGAAGCAGTTCGCGATGATCTTCGATACCAACAAGTGCATTGCCTGCCAGACGTGCACCGTGGCCTGCAAGACGACCTGGACCTCGGGGCGCGGCCAGGAGTACATGCTCTGGAACAATGTCGAAACCAAGCCCTATGGCTATTACCCGCTGGGCTGGGATGTGACCATCCTGGATCAGCTCGGTGTGCAGCGGATGAACGGGCCTGTCTACAGCGGCAAGACGCTGTTCGAGGCGGCCCCCGCCGGTGAGATTGTCCTCGGCTACCAGCCGACCGACGAGGATTATGCCAACCCGAACATCGGCGAGGATGACTCTACCAGCGAGATGGCTCAGGGCGTCTGGATGCGCATGCCGCACATGCAATGGATGTATTACCTGCCGCGCATCTGCAATCACTGCACCTATCCAGCCTGTCTCTCGGCGTGCCCGCGCCAGGTGATCTACAAGCGTCCCGAGGATGGCATCGTGCTGCTGGATCAGCATCGCTGCCGCGGCTACCGGGAGTGCGTAAAGGGCTGCCCGTACAAGAAGGTATTCTTCAATCCGATGACGCGGGTCTCGGAGAAATGCATCGGCTGTTATCCGGCCATCGAGAACAACCGACAGACCCAGTGCACCATCACCTGCATCGGCAAGATCCGTTTGCAGGGATTCCTCGCCACGCCGGAGGCGGCGCGCGAAGACAACCCCATGGACTACATCATCCATGGTGCGAAGATCGCCAAGCCGCTATATCCCCAGTTTGGGTTGGAACCCAATACCTATTACATCCCTCCGGTGCATGTGCCGCCGCCCTACCTGCGCCAGATGTTCGGCCACGGGGTCGAGGAGGCGATCGCCATCTACCGGCGCGCCAGCGACGACCGGAAGCTGCTGGCGGCCATGCTGCTATTCGGCGCAACGAACGAGATCATTCATCACTTCAGCATCGAGGGGAACAGGGTGATCGGTTACGACGAAAAGCGTGCGGAGCTGGTACGGGTGCCGATGACGGAGCCCACTTACATCCGCGAGGCCTACGACGCGAGATTCGACGCGTACCGGACCAACGTTACCTGAGCCGGAGGAACGACGATGTTGCGGATACCGACCCGATGGTTTCCTCTGGCGCTGATGGCGGCTGTGTTTCTCGCTGGGGCCTCCGCCAACGACAGTATCGACGTCATTGCCGTGGAGGCAGCGGGGCCGCTCAAGGATCCCGACGCCGACTTCTGGGTCGACGCGCCCGTGACCCGTGTCGGGATGCAGCCCCAGGTGGTGACCCTGCCGCATCATGCGGACATTGCTGTCACGGAGGTGCGGGTTCGCGCGGCCCACAACGGACGCTGGATCGGGGTGTTGCTGGAGTGGCGCGACGCAAATCCGCGGGACCTTCTGGTTCCGGATACCTTTGGCGATCAGGCGGCCATTCAATTCCCGGTTCAGTCGCCGGCCAGCCCGATGATGGGCAATTCGGGCGGGCTCGTGAACATCATGCAGTGGCGGGCCGCCTTTCAGCGGGACCTCGAGAAGGGCAGCCCCGGCATCCGCGATCTCTATCCCTTCGCGCTGGTGGACCTGTACCCGGACGAGGTACTGAATCTGACCGACGCGCGCGCCTTCACCGGGGCCCTGGGTGTGGACAATCCGGTCTCGCGGCCCTTCGATAGCCCGGTACTCGACCAGGTGGCCGAAGGTTGGGGAACCGTGACAGTGAAACCCGTGCAGAAGGCCGATGGTTGGGGTGTCTGGCGGGATGGAACTTGGCGTGTGGCCTTCACGCGCCCGATGATCCCGCTGACAGCGGACGATCCGGAGTTGCTGCCCGGTAGCGAGAGCATGGTTGCGTTGGCCGTGTGGGACGGCCACAACCAAGAAGTCGGTGCGCGCAAGTCGTGGTCCGTCTGGATTCCGCTGCGCATCGAGGAGTGAGTCGTGAACGGGCCGATCACGGATCAGGAGGAGGCGAGGGCGCAGGATCTGCTGAACCGAGCTCGGCGCCTTCAGGTGCTTGCGGCGGCACTCACCTACCCGGAACCCGGAAGCGGACACGTCAAAGCCATCGGGCAGGATCTGGCGTGGCTCGTCGCCGCGACCGACGATGCGCCGGTCGCCCTGACCGGGCTTCTCGCGGCCTGGATGGCCTGTGACGAGGAGCGGCTGCGGGCCGAACATGGGCGGCTTTTTCTCGGGCAAACGCTCTGTCCGCTGCATGCGGCCGCCTATGGCAGCGCCCGGAACCTGGCTGGCCCGGCCGCCGACCTCGCCGACATCAGCGGCTTCTACCAGGCCTTCGGCATGGATCTGCGCATCGATATGCCGGAGCGTCCGGACCTGCTCATCGTGCAGCTCGAATTCTACGCCTCCCTGCTCATTCGGGAGGCCTACGCGCGGGTCCAGGGTTGGCAAGACGCGCTCGAGATCGCCACCGATGCGGCTCGGGCCTTTCTACAGGACCACCTCGGCCGCTGGCGCGGCGTGCTGGGCGAAGGCCTAACGCGCTGCGAAGCTCGAGCGCCGCTGCCCGAATTGGCCGCCTGGCTCGATCTGTTGCTGGAGGCCGAGTGCGAGGATCGCGCGGTCGCGCCCGAGCCCTTCGGTGGGCCGGCGCGCGAGGCCGTGTCGGCCGATGCCTTCACCTGTCCCCACGCGGGCGGCGCCTGATATCGAGGGTTGCAAAAGTCATCGCAGACGGCTCGCTGCGACACGCTGCAAGGACGTCCGTGTCAGCTCGACGGCGGGATCCCTCCCGCCGACGGTCGCCGCGAGCCGCCTCCGATTACTTTCGGGACGATTGATAGACAGGGCGTCGCCTTCGAGGTCCCCGGTCGCGGGACCTTGGGACACATTGAACCAGCCCTCCGAGCGCGGCGGGACAATCTGTCGCGTTGACCGGTTCGATGCGGCGGCGTTGGCTCCCGCGCCGACACCCTCGTCACGGTCATTCAGCCCTATTCGAACCCTCATCTGGCACGCCATCTGGCAATAGCGTCCGAGTCTGGTTGCCTGGTCATCCCTGGTCGCTTCTGCGTGGCATGGTCATTGCTCAATGGAATGCGCAGACGTCGCATGACGGCGAGCGTTCGAATCGCTCGGATGTCTCGTCGCATCGGCGGCTTCTGGATCATCCATGCATAGGGCTGGGGGTCACAGCGACATGACGAACGCGGATTCAGATCAGGTACGTGAGTTATTGCGCCAGGTCGCCTATCCCGGCTTCTCGCGCGATATCGTCGCCGCCGGTTTCGTCGGCGAGATCCTCGCCGTCGGACCCATGGTCGAGGTCGAATTCAAGCCGAATACACGCGACGAGTCGAAGGTCGCGGCGATGGAACGGGAGATACGCGAGACGCTGCAAGGAGCCGCCTTTGCCGACATCCAGATTCGCCGGGTAGCGCCGTTCATCGCCGAGGTCCCATTGCGCAGTTCGGCAGAGCTGGCCAAGGATCGGGTCCTGGCGAGCGACATCGGTCTGGCGAAGGACCTCGGCGGTCATCTGGATGGCGGGAGCGCGATGCTTGGCGGCGGGCGTCCGATGACGCCGTTGCAGGCCGAGTTGCTCGAGGACGGCGAGCTGCCGGAGGCCGATCTGCTGGCCGTTGCGCTTGGTCGTGTCGATGTCGCCGCAAAGGCCGGCTACGGCCCGGGCGGGCCAAGCCCCTTATCTGGCCCGCGCGAGGCGCTGGCCTACGACACCGGGGTCGATGTCCTGCAATGGGAGATCGATCCCCAGGATCCCGACGCGCAGACCTTTCAGACCGAAATCCGGCTCGCGGATTGGGACTATCGGATCTGGTGGCAGGTGCACCCGAATGGCGACCTGCTTTACGTCTCGCTGCAAGCGATGCGCGAGGACTGGGTCGATCATGACAACAATGCGGTTCCGCATCCGATCGGGCGGTCCGAGGCCGTCAATCTGGTCTTCGATGAGACGCGCCATGCGGTGGTGGCGATCTACGGCACCGTGCGTGATTTTCGTCCCTTCGTGAAGGCATTCTCGATCGCGTATTCGGAGCAGTCCGATTCAACAGACGGACCGACAACCAAAGAGGCACACGAGCAATGAAAGACGGCAATGGCAAGCAGGCATCGCGCTGGTTCCGTGAATTGGACGAATCGCGCAGTTGGGAGGACTTCTACCGGCGCCGTTGGCAGTATGACAAATCGGTTCGTACGAGCCACAGTGTCAATTGCTCCGGTTCCTGTTCTTGGGAGGTCTTCGTCAAGAATGGCATGATCACCTGGGAGTTGCAGAAGACCGATTGGCCGCAGATCAACGACCATACTCCGAATTACGAGCCGCGCGGCTGTCAACGCGGGATCTCGTCGTCCTGGTATCCCTATAGTCCGGTGCGGCCGAAGTATCCCTATGTGCGAGGCGTGCTGCTCGACTATTGGCGCGCCGAGCGCTCGGCCGGCAAGGATCCGGTGGCTGCCTGGGCGGCGATCGTCGAGAACCCGGACCGTGCCAAGGCCTACCGGTCCGCGCGCGGCAAGGCCGGCTGGCGGCGCACCTCGTGGGACGAAGCGACCGAGATCATCGCCGCGGCCAAGGTCTATACGATCAAGGAGTTCGGTCCCGACCATCTGGCGTCCTTCTCGCCGATCCCGGCGATGAGCATGGTCAGTTTCCTATCCGGCCACCGGCTGTCGAATCTGCTCGGCGGGGCGATGCTGAGCTTCTACGAGTGGTACCACGATCTGCCGCACATCATGCCGATGATCTGGGGCGATCAGACCGACGTCGCCGAGTCGGCGGATTGGTACCAGGCATCCTATTGGATCGTCATGGGCTCGAACCTGCCGATGACCCGGACGGCCGACGCCCACTTCGCGTCGGAACACAAGTACAACGGCGGCAAGCTGGTCAATCTGTCGCCGGACTACTCGGATGTCACCAAATTCGCGGATCTGTGGATCCCGGCCCGCCCCGGGACCGACGCAGCCTTCATCCTGGCGTGCATCCACGTGATCCTGCAAGAGTTTCACGTCAACCGGCGCTCCGAGTATTTCCACGATTATGTCGCGCAGTACACGAATCTGCCGTTCCTGGTGATCCTCGACGAGGAGGGCGACCACTATATCAGCGGCCGTTTCCTGCGTGCTGCCGATGTCGCCGAGTATGCGAACGAGGAGCTGGCCGACTGGAAGCTGCCGCTGTTCGATCGCAATGGTGAGCTGCGTCTGCCCGGTGGCTCGGTCGGCTTCCGCTGGGAGGAGCAGACCACCGGACGCTGGAATCTCAAGAAAGAGGACGCGATCACGCGCCAGAACTTCGAACCGATGCTCACGCTGGTCGATGGGCCTTACGAGGAGGCGATCGTCGAGTACGCCGATTTCACGGACACCTTCAACGTCGAGTTCGGGACCACGGCGATCCGCGGCGAGAAGGCGCGCAAGACGCTGCGTGGCGTGCCGAGCCGGGTCCTGACCAAGGCCGACGGCACCAAGGTGCGGGTTGCCACCGCCTACGACCTGCTGCTCGCCCATTTCGGCGTCAATCGCGGCTTCTCCGGCGACGGCTATCCGAAGGACTACGACGACGCCTCGCAGGCCTACACGCCGGCCTGGCAGGAGCAGGAGACCGGGGTCGATCGCAACCTGGTGATCCGCGTCGCGCGCGAGTGGGCCGATACCGCGGAGAAGACTCAGGGCGGGTGCCTGTTCATCACCGGCTCCGGCATCCTGCACTGGTACCACGGTGGCTCGCTGACCTACCGTTCCGAGGCCGTGATGGGCATCCTGACCGGGTGTCAGGGCAAGCAGGGCGGCGGCTTCGCGCACTACGTCGGGACCGAGAAGATCCGCAATGTCGCGGCTATCGGGACGCTCGGCAACGCCGTGGATTGGGGCAACGTCGGCCGCCAGCAGAACTCGACCTCCTACTTCTATTTCCACACGGACCAGTGGCGCTACGACGGCATGACGCTGGATCCCCTGTGGGCGCCAAGCGCGAAGAGGATGCCGGAAAAGGCCAACCATGCGGCGGACATGAACGCGATTGCGGTGCGCAACGGCTGGCTGCCCTTCTTCCCGCAGTTCGATCAGACGAACCCCTTGCAGGTCGTCAAGGACGCGCGTGCGGCCGGCTGCGAGACCATCGACCAGGTCCGCCAATGGATCGCCAATCAGTTTAAGGAACGCAAGCTCAAGTTCGCGCTGCCGAACGTCGATGCGCCGAAGAACCATCCGAAGGTTCTGTGGATCTACCGCGGCAACCTGATCGGCACCAGCATGCGTGGGCACGAACTGAATCTCAAGCACATGCTCGGCACCCACAACAATGTGCTGGGTGGCGAGGGTCGCGCGAAGGATTTCGTCCATGAGATCGACTGGGGGGAGGACGAGGCGCCGCTCGGCAAGCTGGACCTGATCTACAACGTCAATCTGCGCATGGATTCGTCGGCCAATTACTCGGACATCGTCCTGCCCACCGCGCATTGGTACGAGAAGCACGACGTGACCTGCACGGACCTGCACTCGTTCCTGCACCCGTTCACGCCGGCCCATGACCCGGCTTGGGAGACCAAGCACGATTGGGACGCCTTCAAGCTGGTCGCGCAGAAGATCAGTGAGCTGGCGCGGACCCATCTGCCCGATCCCGTCGAAGACTTGGTAATGACGGCCCTCAACACCGACACGCCGGACGAGTTGGCACAGCCGCTCGGCGAACTGCGCGACTGGTGGACCGGCGAGAGCGAGCCGGTGCCGGGCAAGACCTTCCCGAACGTCTCCATCGTCAAGCGGGATTACACCAAGATCCATGATATGTACACGACGCTCGGGCCGGCCGTGACCAAGCCGAACGGCTATGGCGCGAAAGGCATCAAGGGCGATCTGGCCGAGGCCTACGAGCAGATGAAGGAGAGCTATCTGATCGGCGAGAAGGATGGCCGTCCGTCGCTGGAAAGGGCCGCGCAGGTCTGCGAGGTGATCCTGCGGATGTCGCCGGAGAGCGATGGCGAACTCTCGTATCAGATGTTCAAGAAGCTCGAGGAGCGCACCGGCGTGCCGCTGTCGCACTTGGTCGAGCACGAACGCGAGGTCGCCTATCACTTCCCGGATCTGATCTCGCAGCCCAGGCGCAGCCTGACGTCACCGCACTGGTCGGCGATCGAGACCCACGGGCGGACCTATTGTCCCTGGACCCTGAACATCGAGACGCTGAAGCCCTTCCACACCCTGACCGGGCGACAGGAGATCTATTACGACCATCGGATGTTCCGCGATCTCGGCGAGAACTTCCCGGTCTACAAGCCGCCTGTCGACATGGTCGCGATCGGCGATGTCGCGCCGGCCGACCTGAAGATGAAGGGGGCCAAACTGTTCCGCTTCATCACGCCGCACCAGAAATGGGGCATCCACAGCATGTTCGGCGACTCGTGGCAGATGCTGAACATGTTCCGCGGTGGCCCGACGGTCTGGATCAATGACGATGATGCGCGCGATATCGGGGTCGCAGACAACGACTGGGTCGAGATCTTCAACGAGAACGGCATTCAGGTCGCGCGCGCGGTCGTCAGCCATACGGTCCCGCGCGACATGTCGATCGTCTATCACCAGTGCGAACGCCATGTGAACGTGCCCTTCTCGTCGTTGGCGAGGGAGCGCGGCGTCAGCGATCTGCGCGGCGGCAACAACAACGCGACCACGCGGATCATGATGAACCCGGCGACCATGGTCGGTGGCTATGCCAACTGGACCTACTGGCTCAATTACCAGGGTACCAGCCCCTCGGAGCGTGATTGCGTGGTGCTGATTCGCAAGAAACCGCTCGAGAAGCGCGGCCGCAAGGTCATCTACCAAGAGTCTCAACTCAGCATCGGGGCCTAGCCATGCGTATCAAGCAACAGATGGGAATCGTGTTCAACCTGGACAAGTGTCTGGGTTGCCAGACCTGCACCATCGCGTGCAAGAACGTCTGGACCAACCGCGAAGGCGCGGAATACATGTTCTGGAACAACGTGGAGACCAAGCCGGGTGCCGGCTATCCACGGGAATGGGAAAACCAGGCCAAGTACCGCGGCGGTTGGAAAGAGAATCCGGAGGCCGATCACCCCAAGCTGAACCAGGCGTCGCGGTTCTGGGAGATGATCAGTCTCTTCTACAACCCGGTCCTGCCACAGATGGACGACTACTATGGCAAGGGGCCCTTCACCTTCACCTACGAGGATCTGCACTCGGAGCAACCGACCAAGTTCTCGCAGCCGGTGGCCCGGCCCAAATCGCAGATCACCGGCGAAGAGGACATCGATCTGACCTACGGCGTCAACTGGGAGGACAACGGCGCCGGGACCCATGAAGAGGGTACCGGGAAGCTCGATTACAACTTCAGCGACATGACGCCGGCGGCGCGGCAGGCGCTGCTGAAGTTCCAAGACTCCTTCATGATGTACCTGCCGCGCATCTGCAATCATTGCCTGAACCCGGCCTGCGTCGGTTCCTGCCCGTCGGGCGCGAACTACAAGCGCGAGGAGGACGGCGTGGTCCTGATCGACCAGGACCGCTGCCGCGGCTGGCGCTATTGCGTGTCGGGCTGCCCGTACAAGAAAACCTACTACAACTGGCGGACCGGCAAATCCGAGAAGTGCATCCTGTGCTTCCCGCGTCTCGAGACCGGGCAGCCGCCGATGTGCTTCCAGGCCTGCGTTGGGCGGATCCGCTACCTCGGGCCGCTGCTCTACGACCTCGATCGGGTCGCCGAGGCGGCGAACGCGCCGGATATGGAGTTGGTCGACCGGCACCGCGGCATCATCCTGAACCCGTTCGATCCGGAGATCATCGCCGAGGCCAAGCGCCAGGGGATCTCGGACAACTGGCTGGATGCATGCCGCCGCTCGCCGGTCTACAAGATGGTCAAGGAATGGGAGATCGCGCTGCCGCTGCATCCGGAGTTCCGCACGCTGCCGAGCCTCTTCTACATCCCGCCGGAGAGCCCGGTGGCGACGGCCACGGCCAATGGGCGCGGCACGCTCGACATGGTCGATGGCGGCACCGTGCTGCCGGATCTCAAAGAGTTCCGGATCCCGATCGTCTATCTGGCGCGCCTGCTGGCCGCGGGCAACACCAAGCAGGTCGAGAAGGCCTTGCTGCGCCAGCTCGCGCTGCGCGAGTTCCGCCGGCTCGAGCGGGTCGAGGGGCGCGTCGACGAGAGCGTGCTTCAACGGGTAGGCCTGACCGTGCAACAGGCCCGGCACATGCATCGCCTGCTCGCGCTCGCGCATTTCCACGAGCGTTTCGTGATCGCGACGGCCCGCACCGAGGACACGCTGAACGCGCCGTACCTGGAACGTGGCTTCACCGGTTACGACCTCTTGAGCCCAGATGCCAGCCCGCGGCGGCGGACCGAGTTCCACGGCAACAAGATGGGCGTGGGGAGCTGACCATGGCAGCACAACGACCGATATCCGGAGCAGCCGGCGCGGCCGGCTGGGATCTCACGGCCATCTACGGGGCCATCGCCGAGTTGCTGCTCAACCCGGCGGTTCGCGACACCGGGCGGGTGGAACGGAGTCTCGGGGCCGTGCCCCCGAGCTCGGTGCGCGAGTGCATCGAGCGCTTCCTGGCGCAGCCGGCCGCGCACGACGTGGACGAGTACACCCAGACCCTCGAGCTGACACCGCCCTGTCCGCTGTACCTTGGCGCGCACATGTACGAAGAGCCCAATTCGTGCCGGGGTGCCGGCGCGTGCGGGCGAAATCAGTACATGATCGAGCTCACGGCCATCTACGAGCACTTCGGGTTCAGTCTCGGCGGACGCGAGCTGCCCGATTTCGTGCCGGCGATGGTCGAGTTTCTCGCGGTGAGCTTAGGACACCCCGAGCGGGATGGGATTGGCCTGCGGCGGCGGTTCGTGGAGGTCTATCTGCAGCCCGGTCTGGCGGCGTTGCGCAAGGGTCTGCAGAAGTACGAGAGTGTCTACGATTCGTTGATCGAGGCGCTCGAGGTCGCGGTGGCGGAGGACCTCGAGCGTCTGCTCGACGACCCGGTCTGGCTCGCGCCCGAGGTGAAGAGGACGATACCCGTGCGAATCGGGACCACCGTGTCTCACGACATGTCACTGACTGGGATGGAACGCCGATGAACACACTCCTGACGACCAATTATCTGATCTGGGGGGTCTTCCCCTACGTCGCGCTGACGCTCTTCTTCGTCGTGCCTTTCCTGCGGATGATCTACCGGCCGTTCGGCCTGACGACGCGTCCGAGCGGCATCTTCGAGGGGCGTGGGATCCTGGGTATGGCGTCCCACATGCTGCACTGGGGGATCTTCCTGGTCTTCTTCGGCCATCTCGTGGGCCTGATCGGCGGTATCCTCGGATGGGGTAGTTGGGTCGCGGCCTTCTTCTGGATGGGCACCATCGGCGGGGTGGTCGCGATGCTCGGTTCGGCCATCGCGCTGGTGCGGCGATCGCTGGTCCCCGAGGTCCGCGCGATGAGTCAGCCGGACGACTACATCGTGCACCTGTTCCTGCTCCTGATCCTGGGTGTCGCCGTCTATCAAGCCGTTGTCCAGCAGATCTGGGGCGCCTCCTACACGGCCGCGCCCTGGTTTGCGAGCTTGTGGCGGCTCCAGCCGCAGCCCGAGCTGATGGCCTCGGCGCCGCTCCTGACGCAGATCCATGTGCTGGCGGCCTTCGCCTTCGCCGCCTACTTCCCGTTCACCAAGCTGATCCACGCTTGGACCCTACCGGTCAATTATTTCGTTCGGCCCTATCAGGTGATGCGCACGGCCGCGCGGAAGTTTCAGAATCGCTGGGAGTACCGGCTGGTCAGCGACAAGTCCTACATGACCTATCTGACGGTCGCCGTCATTGGCTTGATGGTCGTGATCGGTGTGGGTCTGTCCGGGCCAACCGGCCAGGGCGTGGTGCAGGAGGCGCGCGCCGCGTTGGGCCAGGATGACCCATCCGGGGATGGGGCCGATGCCACCAATGGGCGGATCTTCGCGCAAACCGGCTACGCGCTCTATGTGAGCCAGTGCGCGCGCTGTCACGGACTCGAAGGCGATGGCGAGGGACCCGGGGCCAGGTCGCCGACCTTCGCGACCCATCCCCGTGACCTGACGGCCGGGGCCTATCGGTTCGTGTCGACCGAGGAAGGTGTGGCGAGCGATCGAGATTTGCGGCGGACGATCGTCGAGGGCTTGCACGGATCCGGCATGATCGGATTCCCGGCCTTGTCCAACGAGCAGGTCGATTCGTTGGTCCGGGTCCTCGACCAGCTGTGGGTCGATCGCCCGCATCAGGCCACGCCGATCCAGGTTCCCGCGCGGCCGGCGTCGAGCCGGGAGAGCATTGCCGAGGGCCGGACGCTGTTCGCGGCGAATTGCTCGACCTGCCACGGTACGAGCGGCGCGGGCGACGGCCCGTTGGCCCCGCATGTCCGGGACGATGCGGGCCGTCACATCCCGCCGACGAACCTGGCGGCGGGCCGGCTGAAGGCCGGCGAGGGTCCAGCCCAGCTCTACCAACGCATTGCGGTTGGCATCCCCGGCGGGTCTGGGCAGTGGTTGATGCCGCAGTTCAGCCATTTGGATCCGGAGCAGATCTGGGCGATCGTCGCCTATCTCGAGCAGGAGGTCCTGCCGCAACGGCGGCTCGCGGATCGCGGGGCTACCCGGTGACGCAAAGGCGCGTCGCGCCGCGGTGGAGGGGCGGCGCCAGGGTTCCTGGTGCAGCAGTGCAGATGTTCTGAGACTGTCTCCGATCGTTGTCGTCATCGTCGGCTTGCGAGTCTTGACGGCAACGAACGGCCTTGGGATTTCTAAGATGCTGCACTGGCGGCCCTGGGCCGCCCCGAGCCTCGCGCACCTCGGACCGACCCTCGACCGATCGCCGCGGCCCGGTGGCGCCGAACCCCGTCCGATCACCCACCACGATGGATTCGAGCGATGCGGTCACCAACAAGGTCCGAGAACCTCAGGCATCTCGTCCGGGGATGGGTCGAGCGCCTTCCGCCGTCCTATTTTTCGCTGGTCATGGCGACCGGTATCGTATCGATCGCCAGCGGCCTGCTCGGCCTGCATTGGATCGCCTGGCCGCTGCTCCTCGTCAACAGCCTCGCGTTCGCGGTCCTGTGGATCATGACCGGCCTGCGCCTGTGGCTGGCCCCGCACCGGTTCGTGGAAGACCTGCGAAGCCATATTCTGGGTCCGGGCTATTTCACGATGGTGGCCGGGTCCGGCGTGCTGGGCGCGCAGGTCGCGACCCTGACCGGTCAGATCGGGCTCGCGACCGGCTTGTGGATCCTGTCCGGAGTGCTCTGGATCCTGATCACCTATGGCTTCTTTACGGCGATCATCACGCACCCAGGCAAGCCGGCCTTGATCGAAGGCTTAAGCGGCGTCTGGTTGATTGCCTCGGTCGCGACCCAATCGATCGCCGTGCTCGGCACCCTGATCGCGCACCAGATCCCGAACTACGAACAGATCATCCTGTTCGTCGCGCTCGCCTTCTACTCGATGGGCTGCATGCTCTATCTGAACATCATCGCGCTGGTCTTCTACCGGTTGACCTTCCTGGCGTTGGAGCCGGCCGGGTTCACGCCCCCGTACTGGATCGCGATGGGCGCCACCGCGATCGCCACGCAGGCTGGGGCCCTGCTGATCCTGCATAGCGATCAATCGCCGCTGTTGCTCGAACTGGTCCCCTATCTGAAAGGCCTGACCCTGTTCTTCTGGGCCGCCGGTAGCTGGTGGATACCCTTGCTGATCACGCTGAGTCTGTGGGTTCATTGGCGGCGATCGATCCCCATCGCCTACACGCCGCTCTTCTGGGGGGGCGTCTTCCCGCTCGGAATGTACACCGCCAGCACCTATCTGTTGGCCAGGGCGCTCGAGTTCGAGTCGCTGCTGGTGATACCCGAGATCACCCTCTACGTGGCGCTTCTGGCCTGGGCGCTGACCTTCGTCGGGCTGTTGCGCCATCTTGCCGGCGAGATGCGGGCCGCCGTCCGGATCGTTCGGTCGGCCTAGCCCTGGCCCGATCCGCCGGACCTCGCGCGTGTTTCGCGAACGATTCGAGAACAAGCGGTACAACTCGGTCTTCGATGTCGGATCAGGCTACGCTAACCCGACCTCGTATGTTATCTCACGGGAGCTACCCGACAGATTGCCTGTAGGTGCGGCTTCAGCCGCACGAAGGCCCAGGCCATTTGGCCGAATCGTGTTGCGGCTGAAGCCGCTAAAGGAGGCTGCGTCATGAATCCGCTCCATTCGATCAAGGGTGTCTGGATTGCCGGCATCCTCTTGTCGGTCCTCCTCGCGGTGGTCGTGAACCTGATGACCGGGTTCGGCGTCTTCAATCTGCAGGAGTTGCCCCTGTTACGCTGGATGCACATCGTCGCCGGCATCATCTGGGTCGGCCTTTTGTACTACTTCAATTTCGTGCAGATGCCGGCGATGGCCGCCGCGACCGCCGATGCCGAGGGGCCCGGACCCGCGGCGATCGCTCGGTACATCGCCCCGCGCGCCCTGCTGTGGTTTCGCTGGGCCGCGGTCGTCACCTGGCTCTCCGGGGCCCTGTACCTGTTCCGGACCGATCAGTTCATCAATGCCTTCAGCCTCGGTCTGATCGGCTCGGGACCCTCGTATTACGGGTTGACGATGGGCCTCGGCGCCTGGCTCGGGACCATCCTGTTGATCAACGTCTGGTTCGTGATCTGGCCGAACCAGAAGAAGATCCTCGGCTTGGCCAAGTCGGCGGCTCCGGTCGACGTCGCGAAGGCCAAGCGGCACGTGATGATCGCCTCCCGCGTCAACGCGATCCTGTCGCTTCCGATGCTGATGTTCATGGTCGCCGCCAAGCACGGCGTGGCCTTCTGAGCCCATGGTGTTCGGCTCGGGTGGATCCCCGTGCTCGATCGGCAACTCGATGCGATACGTCTCGATCTGGCGCGGCCGGACGCGCTTTTGTGGCCGGCGCTGCTGGGTTTGGTGACCGGCATCCTGGGTGGGGGCCTGATCGTCGTCTTCCGCTTGGTCGTCGAGGGTACCCAGGCCGCGATGCTGCCGGAGCACGGGGAGAACTTCGAGGGCCTGCCGGCGGCCCTGCGGCTGATCCTGCCGCTGATCGGGGCCGCCGCGATTGGACTGTTGTTCGTCCGTTTCGCGCAGGGGCAGTACGTGCTGGGCGTCGTTCGCGTCATGGAACGTCTCGAGTACCATCAGGGGTATCTGACCGCGCGCGGTCTGGTCCTGCAGTTCCTCGGCGCGGCGATCGCGATCATCAGCGGCCATTCGGTCGGCCGCGAAGGCCCGCACGTCCATCTCGGGGCCGCCAGCGGCAGCCTGCTCGCGCAGCGCCTGCGGTTGCCGAACAACAGCATTCGTCAGCTCGTCGCCTGCGGGACCGCGGCCGGGATCGCGGCCTCGTTCAACACGCCGCTGGCCGCAGTGATCTTCGCGCTCGAGGTCCTGGCCCTCGAGTATCGGATCGCGAGCTTCATCCCGATCATGTTGGCCGCCGTCAGCGCCAACGCCGTATCGGTCGCGGTCTTCGGCAGCATCCCGCTGTTCGGGGTCCCACCATTCTCGCTGCACGCCGCGTCCGACCTCGTGCCGGTGGTGACCCTGGGGCTGGTGGTCGGGGTCTTGTCCGCGACCTACATCGGGGCGATCCAACGGATCGCCGCCTTCGGGCGGGGACGGGATTTCCTGGTGCGGGTCGGCCTCGCCGGGATCGTCGCCGGCGTCTGCGGGGCCCTGGTGCCCGAGGTGATGGGGCTTGGCTTCGACACGTTGCGTGATCTGCTGACCGGTCCGCTCCCCTGGACCTTCCTGATCCTGCTGCTGCTGTTCAAGCTCCTGGCCACGGCGGCCAGTGCCGGGCTTGGGATCCCCGGTGGCACCATCGGTCCGGCCCTGTTCCTCGGTGCCGTCCTCGGAAACCTGACCGGGGTGCTGGCGGCCAACCTGATCGCGACCGACGCTGACCTGGCCGGCTTCTATGCGCTGCTCGGCATGGGGGCCATGATGGGTGCGAGTTTCCAGGCACCGCTGGCCGCCTTGACGGCGATCGTCGAGCTGACCCACAGCCCAGCCGCGATCGGCCCCGGCCTGCTCGCGATCATCCTGGCCGCGCTGGTCAGCAAGGAGCTGTTCGGTCAGGACTCGCTGTTCGTGACCCTGCTGCGGGCCAATGGCCTCGATTATCGCGCCCATCCGATGATCCAGCTGCTGCGGCGCAGCGCGGTCCGCAGCCTGATGAACCGCAGCCTCGTCTGCCACGAGTCGGTCGTGACGCGGGCTCAGGCCGAAGAGCTGGTCGCCGGCGGGGTCCAATGGGTGGTCGTGCGCGAGGTCGGTCGACCGCCCTACCTGATGTCGGGACTCGCGGTCGCCAGCGCCTTGTCCTCGCAGCCAGCCGCCCGGCGGTTCGATCTGCGCGCGATCCCCGGCGAGCGGCTCGACCTAGCGCCCATCACGATGCAGGCCACGCTGCACGAGGCGCTGGAACTGATGCGATCGCGCGGCATTGCGGCGCTGTACGTCACGCCGACGCTGGCCCCGGATGCCCCGATCCTGGGTGTCCTGACCGCGGGGCAGATCGAAGCCGCCTCCCGCTGCTGAGCGACCAGTGCGTTTCATGACCGACCCCGGTATCCGTATCCCCGTGCTTCGAGTGGCTGTGCAGGCAACATATCCGCTGAACGAGGGTCGCCTCAAATCGTTTCGCCGGCGCGAATATCGATGGGCGTCAGATCCATATCCTCCGGAGGTGGCAATCGCGGCATCGGCAGGCCTTCGAAGAAGAGCTCGATCTGCCGTTCGCGGCGCGTCTTCAGACCGGCCAATTCCCGACCCCCGGCATAGACCCAACGCCGGAACTGAAAGGGCACCTTGTCGAATTCCTCGGCATTGATGACCTTGAGCAGGGTCGAGCGGCGGAAGTTGCCACTGCCGACATTGAACACGAAATCGCACAAGGCCGCGAATTGACCGTCGCTCAATTCGGGTTGGACGGCCACCATCACAGCGATCTGCGCCGTGCGCATATCGCTGACGAGCAGTTGTTCGCCCTCGGGCTCGGTCACGCCACGAAGGAACTGGGCGGGTTCGCTGCCATCGCATCGGGCGAGCTTTACCAGGTGGCCATACGCGATTGTGCAATAGCCTGCCGCATCATTGTAAAGGCGGCTGCGAAAACCCTCCGACAGCTTGGTCAGATCGATTCCTCGCTGGTAGACAGGCCTTAATTCAACGCCAGCGGGTAATACCGCACGTTCTTCGGTGTCAAGAAAGATCCCTGGGGTCAGGGCATCGGTGGTGGGAAAAGGCTCCTGCCCGGGCTGGTCACAGCTGGCCAGCAGGCCAGCGGCCAAGGCCGTGGCGATGGTCAGACGCTGCATCGTCGTCCAGCTCATCTCAGTCTCCCGGTCATGGTGGGCGTAACGGAAGCATAGCAGGCGGGCAGCGCTTTGGAAGTCTGGAGCGAGCTGGTAGGGAAATGGGGATGATTTCTTGCCTGCCGGCGGATAAGAGACTGTGTTGGGGGCGTTTCGGATGTCCCGTTCTCGATCCTTTTTGCGCGAGAAGATGGTGGCGCCCATCCGATGTGGGGCTCGATCCATTTGCTGAACCATTGCTCGATGGCAACGGTAATAGAGAACGACTGGCAATCAGGCTGCGATCGCTAGGGAAACACCGAACGATTCGGCGTTTCCGGTGTGGGGCCAGAGGCTGCTGTGTTCGGTCGCGATCAGCGACGGAACACCCTCTCTGGTGCTTTGTGCTATGTTCATTCAATGGATGTGAGATCCATAAGGCCAGTGGACGTCGATACTGCCACCAATGCCGTCTCTCCGCATGAAGGGGCCAATCATGTTACGGTCATACGTTCAGCAGACTCTCGTCATCGGTTGTGGTGTGCTCTGGCTCCTAATGGCAGGCTGCCAGGATGAAGGTGGGTCGTCGCTTTCGTCGCCGGCGATAGGGTGCGATCCGGATCGGTTCGTCGAGACCGATGGTCAGCGTCGCGTCGCGCTGCTCGTCGGCGTCGGCCAGTATCGCAACGAATTGATTCCCGATCTGAAGGGGCCGTCCAAGGATGCCCGCCTGATCTATGACCTGCTCACCGGACCGAACGGTTATGGTTTCCCAGAGGAGAATGTCTGTGTGTTGCTCGATGACGCGGCGACCACCGACGCCTTCCGCAAGGCCTTTGATCGCGTGTTGGTCGAGCCAGCCCGCGAACAGGACGTCGCGGTGCTTTTCTTCGCCGGGCATGGTTCGCAGACCCGTGACCTCGATGGTGACGAACCGGATGGGTGGGATGAGACGCTGATGTTCCACGATTCGAGGGTCGGGACCGTTCGCGACCTGAGCGACGATGAACTCAATGCGATGCTGGCCCGGCTTCACGCGAAGACGCGGAACCTGACCATGATCGTCGATTCCTGCAATTCGGGGACCGTGACGCGGGCGCCGGAGGCGGGCACCACGATCGCCCGCTTCTTCACGCCGATGGAGGACGATGCCGGTGGCTCGGTCGCGACGGTCATCGCAAGCGGTGACGCCAGTCCGTCCTGGATACCGACTTCGTTACCGGGACTGGTGGCCTTGACCGCGGCCAGCGACGGCAATCCGGCCTTGGAAAAGGACGGCCGGGGGCTCTTCACGAGCGCTTTGACCCAGGTCCTTTCGCAGGTCGGCGAACATCCGCTCACCTATGCGCAGGTCGCGCGTCAGGTGCCGCCCCTGCTGGCGGCCGAGAGTCCGCAGATCCCCTATTTTCAGGGCGACCTCCGCGGCGCCGTGTTCGGGGGGGCGATGCGCGCGCGGCCCGTCGGCTGGGAGGTTCGCGCTGTCGGCGAACGGCTGGAACTCGCTGGACCGCCGTTGCCCGGGATTGGCCTCGGTGCCGAGTTTCGGATCTATGGCGGCGAGGTCGCCGGTGCCGAGGCCCACGACCCAGGACGGGCCAAGGGCACGGCCGTCGTTGTCGAGACGCGGGGCGTCAACGCCTGGGCTCGGGTCACGGCGGTCGATGTCGCGCAGGGCCCTATGGTGCCCGGGGACCTGGCGGTGCTGGTGCGTCCGCAGGACGACTTCACCCAAATACGGGTCCGCTTGCGCCCGGCCGCCGAACCCGGTGGCCTGCCGGCCGCACGGGCAGCGGCGTTGGTGCGTTCGATCGAGGCCGATCCGGATGCGCGGTTGCTGGTCACGCTGACCGCCGGGGCAGGCGACTTCGAGCTCAGCGTCGATGCGGCTGATCAGCTCCTGTTGCGCGGTCCGGAGAACCGGGTCCGCACCCGGTACGAGCGAGACGAGGCCGTCCCGCGCAATCTTTGGCAACACGCGCGCATTCGCGCCCTGGCGCACCTGAGCGGCGAGGGTGGCGCGGACTTTGTCGACCAGGACACGCTGCAGGCACGCCTGGTGCCGGCCCCAGCCGCCCGGCAGAGCGCCTGTGCCCGTGGGGTCTGGACCCAGGCCGAGCCCAATCAGGAGCAGGTCGTGCCCCTGTGCCACGCCTGGAACCTCGAGGTCACCCTCGACGCGTCGGCTCCGGTCCCTCTGTTGATCGGGGCGTTGGTCCTGTCGAGCGATGGCGGCCTGTTCGCGCTGCCGGTGGACCGCCAGACGATCCGGCTGGGACCGGGTGAACGCCACCTGTTCGCGGCGCGCGGCGAGACCTTCCAGGGTGTCCCGCCGTTGGATGTCGTGGAACGAATCCTGGTTTTTGGGACGCAGGAGACGAACCCCGTACCCTGGCACCTGTTCGCCGAGGAGGCGTCGGTGCGGCAAGGGGTCGCGTTGACGGGCCTGTACCGGGCACTCGATCGGTATCTGACGCCGGGCACGCGCGGTGCGGTGCCCGTGGCGGACGGGCCGATCGAAGACACGACCTGGACGCTCAGCGCTCTTCCGATGCGGGTCGAGGCCAACTCCCGGTTTCTCGCCCCAGGGGGCCTGGGCACGGGCGCGATCGATCGGCGTGAGTACACGATCGCGAACTTCGATGTGCGCCCCTACTTGCCGGACAAGCGCGACAGCGCCCTTCATCAGGTCCTCGCGGTGGCGGACTGGCTCGCCGGTACGTCCGCCGAGGACGGCTTCTCCTATAAGCAGCATGCGTGGAACAAGGGCAGCGACCGCGAGAATCTCGCCCTCGGGATCGACTGCTCCCGAGCGATCTGGTTTGCGTTCACCCGAGCCGGTTGGTCCTACAATCGCGACGACCGGTACCTGACGACGGCCCAGATGGTCGGGGACGGCAGTCCGATGGCAGACCGCTTCGACAGTTGCTTGCGCGACCCGACCCTGCGCATCGGCGATGTCCTCGTCTACCGCGACCCAGGGCGGGGGGATGGTCACGTGGTCATGGTCATCGATCCCGACAAGCGTATCGCCTGGGGTTCCCACGGTTGGGATGGAACGCCGCGCGACCTTCCGGTGGAGCCGGACACCGGGGTCGAGTACCAGAAGATCAAGTACAAGCCCGATTGGGAGCGGTGGGATCGCGCGAACATGCGGCTCGCCGCCTGCTGGCGCTACCGGCCGTTCGCCGAGGAGTACCTGACCGGACGCGGGTTGCCCGGAGCCGATGCCCTGAGCTTCGCGTGCGACCCGAACCGTCGCTGCGGAAACCTCTGAGTCGCGGGCCGGATCCATGGGGCCGAAACCGACGAGTCGCTCCATGACGCGTGGCTCTTCGGGCGCCTGGATCGGGATCGTCAGGCCCGCTACCGCACCGATTCCGTTCGGAGCAGCCCTTGCCTGGCCCCGTGTCTGGCTTGCGATCGTCGCCCTGGTCTGGTTGCTGGCCGGTTGTGTCCATGGTCCCGAGCCGGTGACCGGCGACCCTTGGGCACGCCACGAGGAAGCCGGCCAGATCGCCTTCGATGCGGGCCGTTACAGGGACGCCGAGCGCTTCTGGCGGTCCGGCCTGGATCTCGCGAGTGGCGAGATGGTGCACGAGACGCGCCTGCTCGTGAGCCTCGCGCGCGTCGCCGAAAGCATGGGCCAGTATGACCAGGCGCGGCGCTATGCGGCGCAGGCCCTGGAAGAGGCGCACGCGATCGCGGATCCGGTTCTGGAGGCGGCGGCTCTCCGGGTGCTGGGCCTGGTTGCGCGCCGCCTCGGCGAACCTTCGGCGGCATTCGACTATCTGCGGCGATCGCGCGCGCTGGTGCAGCGGCTCGGCCGCCTGGCCGAGGAGGCCGAAACGGTTCGTTATCTGGCCCTGGTTCATCAGGATCTCGGTGAAGACGCCGAGGCCGAGCGGCTCTACCGTCAGGCGCTTGCCTTGTCGCGCGACGCGGGCGATCCGTCGGGCGAGGCGCGCGTCCTCAATGCCCTCGGCGGGCTCCATCGTCTGCGCGCCGAGTATGCCGACGCGCTGACGCGTTATCGGGAGTCGCTGGCACGGCGCGAGGATCTCGGCGATCGGGCCGGTCAGGCGCTGGTCCTCGGTAACCTGTGCCTTCTGTATCAGAATCTCCAGGATCACACGACGGCCATCGATCATTGCGAGCGATCCCTGGCCCTGGCGCGTGCGTCCGGCAGCCGCTCTGTCGAGGCCAATGCCCACAACAACCTCGGCATCATCTATCAGGCGCGCGGCGAGTATCGTCGCGCCTTGGCCGCCTACCGTCGCTCGCTGCGCATCAAGGAGGGTCTTCCAGACCCCCCGGGTGCGGCCCGGACCCTGAACAACATCGGCGAACTCGAGCGGCGGCTCGGGCGAACGGAACGCGCCCTCGCGGCCCATCAGCGCGCGCTGCAACTCAGAGAGGAGATCGCGGATCGCCCTGGGCAGATCAGCAGCCATCAGAATCTCGGTGTCCTGTCGTTGCAACTCGGGCAGTACGATGAGGCCCGCGATCATTTCCTGCGTGCCTTGACCCTCGCCGGCGGCGATGGCCGTGCCGAAGCGGTCTGGCGCGCGCTCGACGGTCTGGCCCAGGTCCACGCCGCGACTGGTGCGCAGCCGAGCGCGATCTTCTTCGGCAAGCTGGCCGTCAACCGCTTGCAGGGCATTCGTCGCGGCCTCAGCGCACTGGATCCCTCTCTGCGGGCTGGATTCCTAGCCGACAAGGAAGGGGTCTACCGGCGGTTGGCCGGGCTTCTGATCGACGCGGGGCGCTTCGCGGAGGCCCAGCAGGTGTTGGCGATGCTCAAGGAGGACGAGTACTTCGAGTTCCTGCGTGGCGTGCCGGACGCGGATCCACGCTCGACGCGCGCCAGCCTGACCCTCGCCGAGGCCCCGTCGTGGGAGCGTTATCAGGCCATTCAGTCGCAGGTGGTCGCACTTGGCCGCGAGTTCAGCGAGTTGATCCGCGAGGAACCGCTGACGCCAGCCGACGAGGCCCGATTGGAACGGCTCGAAGGGGAGCTAGATCTCGCGGCACGAGGCTTTCGCGTGCTCGTCGAGGATCTCAGGGCCGCGTTGGCCAGTGAAGGTCGCAGCGAGTTCAGCGACGCCGATTGGCGCTTCCTGCCTGGGTTCTCCGGGACGCTGGCCCAACTCGGACACGGGGCCGTTCTGCTCCATTACTTCGTGACCGAGGATCGACTGCGCCTGCTTCTGACCGGGCCAGATGCCAATACGCCCGTCCTGCACCGGGAGAGCCCGGTTGCCCGTGCGGAGCTGAATCGCCTGATCTGGAGTTACCGTGCCAAGCTCGTCGATCCGTGCCAGGATCCGGCGCCCGAGGCACAAGCCCTCCATCGCCACCTGATCGGACCCGTCGCCGAGGATCTGCGTGCTTACGGGGCCAAGACCCTGATGGTCTATCTCGATCAGTCGCTGCGCTATGTGCCGCTGGCGGCCCTTCAGGATGACGATGGCTTCCTCATCGATGACTATGCGGTCGTGATCTACACCGCGGCCGGAAAGGTCAACCTGCTGTCGCCACCTGTGCTGGGCTGGCGTGTCGCCGGCCTCGGCACCAGTGCCGCCGTCGGGGGCTTCTCGCCGCTACCCGCGGTGCGCGACGAACTCGATGCGATCGTCAAACTGGATCCGACGGATCCACGCGGGGTATGGCCAGGGGTGATCTTCGTCGACGAGGCCTTCACGGCGCAGCGGCTGCAAAGGGTGCTGAACAGTGACTACCAGGTCGTCCATCTGGCCAGTCACTTTCATTTCGGACCGGGTAGCGCCGCGGAGTCCTATCTGCTCACCGGGGATGGGGAACGACTCGATCTGCAGCGCATGAAGCTCGGGCGTTACCCGTTCACGGGTCTGGAGTTGCTGGCGCTGTCGGCTTGCGAGACGGGGCTGGGCGGGGCCGCCGGCGACGGCCGCGAGATCGAGAGTTTCGGGGCGATCGCGCAGGACAAGGGCGCGAAGGCGGTCATCGCGACGCTCTGGAAGGTCCCGGATCGCAGCACGGCCGACTTCATGGAACAGTTTCACGTCAATCGTCACGCCGGTCTGACCAAGGCCGAGGCCTTGCGTCGAACGCAGCTCGCGTTTCTCAGGCCCGACCAGCACGGGCCGCTGGACTCTGTGGACAGGGGGGTTGCCCGATTAGAGGACGACCGTTGTCCATCGCAAGCGAGCGGGTACGCCCACCCCTATCACTGGGCACCCTTCATCCTGATGGGCAATTGGCTGTAGCGGGGCCGCTCAACGCAAGACCGGTTCGGTGTTCGGCGTCGTCGGTATCCGTACCCGCATACCTGGGTCCAGCCTCGACGGTACTTGGGTCGCCGGGACGTCGGGATTCGTGGAGTCGGGATCCGGGCGCTCGGGTGCGGAGCCGTCTTGCGACGCGGAGCCGGTGTCCGTCTCCGTCGCGCGGCCGCCGGCCGAGGACTCGCCGCTCCGCCTCAGCAGCTCCGAAACGATCCCCTGAAGGATCGGACCGACGATCCCCTCCCACTGGCCGGTGCCCTGGCCTTGGGCGCGACATTCGCGCAAGGCCTGTTCGCGTGCCGCCGTCCTTGCTTCGAGAGACTTTGGCTCGCCCTCGGCTAGGCACCATTTCAGGTGGGTCGCATGGTCCGGTGCCCATAGGGGGCCGTCGAAGCCGCATCGGTAGCGCAGGTTCTGTCGATATTGACTGACCGCTTCGGTGGCGTATCGCTCGCACAGGCCGGGGTCGATGTCTATCCCGCTCCCGAGGCCCCTTTCGAGGGATGTCCGCCACGCGGTGCGCTCCTGCACCTGTCTGCGCGTGACGCCCGTTGGTCCGGCGACGGCACCTGGCTCGATCCTTGCTTCCTGCATGGGTCCGACACGAACCGGTCGCGACGGGTCCCCGCTGGCCCAGACCACTGCGGTGCCCTCGATCACCGTGATCACCAACGAGCGTCCCTGGGCGCCCAGATGGTAACGGGTCGGCACGCGCTCGGCCCGAACCGTCCCCGGCTCTCCGGTGACCTCGTGGGGACAGGCCTTGCTCTCGCCATACAGGTTGCCCTGACGGAAGCCTTGGACCAGGGTGCGGCAACCTGTCTCGATGGCTGGGTCGAATTCGACCCGCACCCAACTCCGCGGCCCAGTGCGGACGGAGGCATTGTTTGCCAGCCGTTGACCCCGTTCCAGGCGCCGATCGTCGACGAAGACGTTCTGCCCGACGATCCGAAGCTGACCGATGGTCCCGCGTTTGTCGGTGCGCACGAACCGCGGGTCGGTATTCTCGTCGCCGTCGGCAATTCCCCCATCGGGGCCAGGCATCGTAGGCATCGTATTGCAGTTGGCCAGCAAGGCCGCCATTGACAGAAGGGCCAGCGACCAGCCGGCTCGGGTGTGTGGCGATCGCATGCGAACCTCCAAGCGTCATTGGGGCCATCTGGCTCGGGCCAGCTGTTCGCGATCCATGCCCTCCGTGTGGAGAATGAGACGATCGGGCGTCGGCTCTCTCAGTATAGTCGATGACCGCGGTGGGTCTTGCCGATGTCGAATCCGCAGGCGGTGCTACACTTGTCGGCAGCGGCCCAACCGCGTCCACATGAGTGCGTTGCCGATGGACGAGTATCTCCGGGCGAAACCGATGGTGACACCCGCCATTGCTGGCATGGCCACGATGACCATGACCAGCACGCTGGTCGTGCAGTTCGGTCTGCCCCCGGCCCTGACGGCCCTGGCCTTCGCCTTCCTGTTCGGGACCCTGGCCTTTGGTGATCGCAGTCTTTCGCGCCTTCAGCGCGGCGTGCTCTACCTGATCAACTCGGTCACCATCTTCTCGGTCGCGGTCGGAATCAACGAGACGGCCGTGGGCATGATGAAGCCCCCGGAGGTCGCAGCCTATGAGCAGCGTCTGGCCCCGGATGACGAAAGATCCCCGGCGTTGCTGCGGAGCTGGTTCTAGATGCGCCTTCAGGCCCCTGCTTCGGTTCGGAGGCCGGGTTGATGGAGCGACTGCGCACACCCCTTATGATCCTCGCGTTGGTGTTGGCCGCGCTGATCCTGATGATCCAACTCGGCGCGGCGGCGCTCCCGGCGCTCCTGGCGGTCGCGACGCCGGGACTCGGGATCCCGTACCTGGCGCTCTATGATGCGATCCTGCTCTACTCGCTGGCCCTGATGGCCTCGGCCCTGGTCGCGCCGGCGCGGCTGCAGGGTCGCCTCCAGGGCATCCTGAGCCTCCTCTTCTTCCTCGTGTTGCTGGTGGCTGGCGTACTCCTGGTGCTGGTCGCGTTGGCCAAGCTGATACTGATGATCTCCTTGTTCGTCGCAGTGCCCTTCGGGACCATCGCCTATCTGGCGGTCTACGCGGATTTCCCGGTCGGCGTGGCACGGGCGACGCTGGGTATCCTGATGACGCTAAAGCTCGCCATGGTCGTGAGCCTGCTACTGGCCCATCAACGTTTCCTGGAGAATAAGGGTCTGGTCATCCTGATTGCGATCTCGCTGGTGCTGAACCTGCTCGTGGCCTTTCTGCACGCCCTGGTGCCCGGCTTGCTCGTCTCGATCCTCGACGCCGCCGCGGCGATCCTGGTCGGGCTGGTCGCCGCGATCTGGGCCTTGCTGGCGTTGGTCGGCAGCCTGATGGCGATCGTCAAGGCGCTGAAGGTACGCCTGGCCTAGCCACCGCTGCGGCCTGCGTTATTTCATCCGCATGAGCGCCGTATTCGGCTGACCCTCGCGGCATGGACAAGCGACATTGGGCGGGCAGGGCTGGCATCGCAGCGTCAGTGTGAGGCTCGCATGGTCGATTTTTCTCTCGCTGCGCTGCACCGTGATCGCGAGGGTCTCGCCGGGCTCGATCTGGCGCAGACAGGGTGGCCAAGCGTCATTGGTAGAGGCGTCCGCGGGTCGATAACTCACCTCGACCCGGAGCAGGTCCGGCGGGGCCGGGTGGCCCCCGGCCTCCGCTGCGTAGCAGGGCACTCGTCCGGACTCGGCGCGGCGCGGGTCGGTCGGAAAATGCTCCTTCGGCAGGCTCGCCAGGACATAGAGTGGCGGTTGTCCACGATCCGTGCCAAGCTCGGCGCGGCGCATGTCGCCTGTGAATCCGGTTGGGATCCGGATGTCGCAGCTCGCCGCGCCGGGACCCTGGACCGCGAGCCGAACGCCGTCGGCCACCGGTTGCTCCGCGCCCTCGCCGTCACAGACGAGTCCATCCAGGTCGAGCTTGGGGGCCAGGTGCTGCAGCCATCCCAGGCCACTCGCGAGCCAACCGGCGGTCGCCTTATCCAGGTCGACGCCGCTGCTGTTGACCCGCAGGCCGACTCCCAAGCCGACCAGATAGAGGGCGGCGATGATGGCCAACCCGAACAGGACCAGGGCCGCCCGTTTATCCATGGTCTTGGCTCGGGTCTCGAGTCGGCGCACGCGCCGGCTGACTCGTTGACCGCTTCATTGGCCGTCGTCCGGCGGAACCGCGCGCAAGGTACCGCCTATGAACTGAGTTCGCGGATTCTGGATCTGCTCGAGCAGGTGGCTGTTCGGGAGCATGATGGCCGGATCTGGGCGAACCACGGGACGCCGTCGTTCGACGTCGAGATCGATGCTCGAACCGACTGCGATCTCGGACCCCGGCGCGGGCCGCTGGGCCAGCACCGAACCGGCCGGCTTGCCTTGCGTCAAATGCGTGACGGTGCCGACCCTCAACCCGAGCTGCGTCAGGGTGGCCGTGGCATCGGTTTGCGGGGTGCCGAGGAAATTGGGTACCCGTACCATCTGGTCTTCGACGACCAGCGCGACGGCCGTGCCGGCCGAGACGCGCGCACCGGCCGCCGGGGTATGGCTCAAGACGACCCCCGGCGTGCCGCCGGTGCGCCGCTGTGTGACCGAGCCCTGTCGCAGGCCTTGGGCGACCAGGCTCTGGCCGGCCTCGGTCACCGTCTGGCCGACCAGGCTGTTGACCGTGACCAGTTCCTTGGCGACCACGACGGCGATCGAGGTGCCGGGCAAGACCCGCTCGTTGGCCGCCGGGGTGTGCCGCAGCACGGCACCACCTTGGGCGCTGGTGCTTTCTTCCTCGCTGACCGCGCCGAGCGCTAGGCCTTCGGCAATCAGTCGCTGCTCGGCTTGTGGGATCGACAGGTCTACGAGGCTCGGGGTCGCGACCGAGATGATCTCGACATGCAGGGTCGCGAAGTCCCCCGACTCCATCGGGGTGCCCGGCGCGGGTTCCTGGCGGATGACCTGGCCACTGTCGACCGTGCCGGTAAACTCCTCGTAGATTTGAAAACCGATCTTGTCTTTGTTCAACAGCGCGACCGCCTCCTTGACCGACTTGCCTGCCAGCTCCGGCATCGTCGGCTTGCCGTCGATGATCAGCAGCGCGGCGATGATTCCGCCGATCACGAGGATCGTGCCGATGCCGCCGGCGACTGCCCACCAGGGGACCTTGCCCCCTTTGCTCGGTGTGGGCTGTGGGGTGTTCGCCGCGGGGACCTGAAGGACGAGTTCCGGACTCTCGATCGTTCGTTCGCGGTCATCCGTCAGGTAGCCGCGCAGTCGAAAGGCGTATCGCCCCGGCGGCGTTGCCGGCGGAAGCGTGACCTTGACGGTCAGGTTCTCGGTCTGGCCCGTCTCGAGATCCCGTTCCACGGCCCCCTGGATCTCGAACCAGCCGGTCTCGGCCGGGGCCTGGGGACGCACCTCGATGCTCAGCCTAAGGGCACCGCCGCTGGTGTTGGTCAGGAGAAAACCATAGTCGAGAGTCCGCCCGGGCGTGCCTGTCAGCGTTTCGGTCCCGGCGACATGGGTGATGGTCGCAATGGCCATGGTCGTGTCCTCTGGTTGTGGGTAGACCGCGTTCGATCGGCACCGCCTCTGGGGTCCAAGCCGATAGCCCGTCGTCTCGTCTAAGGCCCGCCCGTCCCTTCGACGTCCGGGCGCTTCGGTGCCGGTTCATCGTCGCGCGCAGCCGGCGAGGGTCCTGCCGGTGATGCAGGATCCTCGGTGAAAACCAGCTCGTGGGTCAGATACGCCGGCTTCTCCTGAACGAGGATGCGCTCGATCAGGCGCTGTTGGGCACGTGCCGAAGCCGGCGCCTTGACGAGCAGATGGAACGGGCGTGGCGTCCCGTCGCCGCCGGCTCCGGACTCGTCTAACAAGAAGCCCGAGGTGCCCGTCGCGATTTCGAGAAATCGTTTGAGACCGTGCCCGGTGCCGCGCCATTGCGAGAGCTCGGCGGCGGCCAGGATCAGCTCGCGCAAACGACCAGGGTCGAGTGGCCAGTCGCGCCCCGGGTCCCGCGTCCCGGTGCCACCGACGAGGCGAGCCAGATCCACCCAGGCGGCGAGCATCGGCAGGAATGACTCGGGTGCGATCCGCGGATTGAAATAGGTCTCGATCCGTTCGATGGCCGTCTCGGCCGGCGTTTGGAACCGAGCCATGACCTCGAGCAGCTCGGCCAGTGGTTCCCCGGGTACCGCGGCGCGCCGAAAAACCTCGGGAAGCAGTTGTTCAATCTCGATCCGGTTCATCATCGTGCTCGACGTCGATCTCGTGCTGACCGGAGCAGAACAGCCAGGTCATCGGGATCTTGACGCGGTCGAGATACCGATCGCGGGAGGATGGCTCGAAGCTCAGCTCGGCATCGCCTGGACCGAGGCGGCTCCGGTAGACCCCTCTGGGACCGGCGGCCATCAGCGTGAGTGACCTGGTGTCCGGTTTGGCGCGCTCGACCGCGACCGCCTCGAGTCGCTCCATGTGGGGGCCGTTCGCACGCAGTGGCAGGCCGCAGCCGAGCGTCGGTTCCCGCCAGCGGGGCTGAGCGGCCTCCGGGTCGATGGCCAAGACGCCGCGCCGTGTCGAGGCGGCCAGCACCCGGGTGTCGACGAAAGCCAGGTCCTCGCAGCCGCCCGCGACCCAGCCGTCCCGCAGCCTCAACCAATCGCCCGGCCCGCCTGCGGCACCGGACAGGTCGAGCCGCGAACAACCCTCGCCGGGATCGTCTCCGACCGCGGTATGACAGGCCCAGAGGTAGCGTCGCGGACCCATGTGCTGGACAAGCAGGCGGCGGATCTTTTCGTCCTTGAGGCCGGCGAATCGGTAGGTCCCCGGAAGGCCGTCTTCATCGGAGAGGTAGATGCCACCGCGACCGCGCGCCGCGACGGCAACGCTGGTCCGCTGCCCGAGTGCGTCGATCGAGGCGGCGACACCATAGAAGCCGAGTTGCTGGTCGGCCGGATCCACCAGGATTTGGGTCGGCGTCTCGCCTTCCTTCAGCCGCAGGTCGAGCAGGCCGATCTCCGTGGCGAGGATCAGGCGCAGGTGTCCGTCGCGCTCGAGCCAGGCCACGTCCTCGATCCGGAACTGGGTCCCGTGTGCTGGCGACCAGTGTTCCCCGCAATCATCGGAGATGTGGATCCGCGACCGCTTCTGATCGCCGACCCGAGTGACGGCGGCCAGCAGACCGGGGCGGCCTGGGCCGACCGCGATCTCGCGAGGATAGGGCTTGATCGACTCGATCGTCTCGCCGGGAAAGTCGGCGATCGGTTCCCAGCCATCCCCATCGTTCAGTGAGCGGTACAGTGTAGAACCGGTGGCGGCATACCAGGTCGCCGGTTGGAAGGCGTCGATGGCGAGCGTCTGAACGTTGCGGCTCGGCGTGCCCGTGACCAGCAGGCACACCGGATCCACGTCCTTGACGCCCGGTTCGGACCCCAGCATTCGGTTCACGTGAAAGGTGCTGAGCGGTTGCCCAAAGGGCCAGCCAGCCTGATCCGCGGACTCGGCAAAGGGCGTGATGGTCGCGTAGAGCCGCTCGAGCAGCCGCGCCTTGACGGCCCCTGGATCTTCCCCGCGATGGACGGTGACCCGGGTCCGCACCTTGACCTCTTTGTAGTGGGCCCAGACGACCCGACAGCCGATCCCCAGCGGTCGACGCTGCTCGAGTTCCGCCTGGACCCGGGCGAGGGCCTCCGCGGTCTCGTGCTGGCGAATCTGGTCGGCGGTGACCGGTTGGCCCGAACGCGACCCGGACGGGAGTTCCGGTACGCAGACGACCTCGACGGTCCCAGGCCGGGCGAAGGTCCAGAACTCGGCCTGCGTGTAGGCATGAGCCCGGTTCAGGTTGCCGGGACTCGCGAGCGCCACGGCTTCGAAGTCGCGAGCGGTCACGACCCGATGTAGAGAATGGATCTGTTGGGGCCCCCGGAGCAAGGCATTGTCGAGCGTCTCGCCGGCGCGACCACCGGTCGCCGGTTCCGGATTGACGACATCCAGGTGGACACCGGCGATCGGATCCTTCAACGACGTGAGCACTCCCCGGTTCACATTACCCGACGGGCCGCCGCCACTGCGGTACCAGATCCGGATGTCACGCTCCCTTGGTGGGACCGCGGCCAGCGCGGTCGGAGTCCCGCTGCCGGATGGGTCGGCCTCCGGGCGCAGGGCTGGCGCGAAGAAGATCAGCCCGGCGGCCCGGTCGGCGGTGTATACGAACGAGTCCGGGCCGGTATGGGCGAAACTCTCGACCTCGCGCCACAGCCGATAGGTTCGACCTTGATGCCGGCGCATCGGCGCGCTGTCATCGATCGACGCCGGCTCCGTTTCGACGCCGACCACCAGATCGAGCTCGTCGCCGGTGGCGACGATCGGGTATCGGCGGGTTCGTAGCACGAGACCAGGTCGTCCGGGGCGCCCGGCGACGATATCGGGACTCTCGCCATCGGCCCAGTCGCAGTGGTAGGCCCTGACCTCGCCGCTCGTCTGCCCGGGGGGGATACGCAGCCTGTGGGCCGTCGCGAAGATCGGCGCGCTGTCGGCCGGCGCGCCCGGTGCGCCGCTGACGCGGGTGCCGCGCGGGATCTCCACCGCCTCCGTTCGGGGTGCCTTCAACGAAAAGCGCAGGGTCACAACGGCCGCTGCCGGTGGTCCCAGCTTGACGCCGAGGAGTCGCAGCAATTCGATATAGACCTTGTCTGGCAATCGATTCAATCGATAGAGCAGCGTTTCGGTCAGAAAGGCGAAGGTCTCGATCAGTACGATACCGGGGTCGCCGGGTGTTCGATCGGTCCATTCCGGGCAGGCGTGCTCGATATGGGCCAGGGCCTGGGTCATCAGGTCATCGAAGGTCCGGTCGTCGAGATCGAGCGGAGGAATGGACATTTCGGCCTAGGCCTCGTTCAGATCCACCGGAAAGACCAGTCGCTCATCCCGGCCGGTCCGCCGGACGCGATAGGTGAGGTCGATCTCCAGCCGGTCCGGCTCGTCGTGACCAGGTCCCGCATCCAGATGGAGCAGGTCGATGCGCGGTTCCCAGCGGGCCAGTGCGCGGCGCACGTAGTGGATCGCCAGACCGGCGGTCGTCGCATCGTTCGGGCTGAAGGCCAGACGATAGAGCTCGCAGCCGTAATCGGGACGCATGACCCGTTCGCCCGGGCGGGTGGTCAGCAGCAGCAGGATCGACTGCCGAATCGAATCGTTGCCCTCGATCATCGCCAGGGCCCCGGTCGGTCCGACCTGCAAGCCCGGTCGTCCCGCCCGGATCGCGAAGTCCGGGTGGGCAAAGCGCAGCGCGCGAAAGGGGCGTGGGTTGGTCATCGACTTGCTGCCACCAGGTGCTGGCCGGGTTGCCGGACACCGTAGCGATGGGTGCCAGGCGGCGTGCCATCGGTGTAGCCGGTCAAGCTGGCGAGACACACGGGGCGACCCTGGATACGGACGAGGTCGGAGTAACCGCTCGTCACAGCGAGCGTCAGGGTGCAAGGTTTGATGCCCTGGACCGGGTTGAAATGGCTGCACCCGGCGATGGGTCGGCCCTCCGGGCCGGCCCGCACCAGCAGTCGCAACCCCTTGCTGCGCACCAGGTCCTGCGAGGTCACGAGCGCGACCCGTCCGGTCAGGTGCGGACAGGTGATCAGTGCGTTCTCGGCGACCAGCGTTTGCCTGTCCATCAGGCTTGCTCGAAATCGATCGAGGCGCCACGTATGGTCACGGCGCGCCCCGGGGCAGCGATATCGAGGTCGCCCGTCGCCAGGATCTTGAGCGTATCTCGGCTCAATTCCAGAAGGCTCCCGCTGTTGTTCCCGAGTCGCGCCCGCCCCGGCGACAGTTGCATGAAATCGCCGCGCCCCGACTCCAGTCGCAGGCTCTGCTTCTCCTCATCGAGCTGGATCCGCTGCCCGCCCGGGGTCAGCAGCGTGAAACGGCGGACCTTCCCATCGGCGATCCCGGTGTCCGGTGGGCCTTTGGCGCCATAGAGGCCACCGAGGACGATTCCCTGGGCCGGGTCTGCACCTGGCAGCAACACCAGCACCAGATCGTCGCGATCCGGCAGCAGGACGAACCCCTTCGCGCTGCCGGCCCCCGGGCTCAGTACCTGAAGCCAGCCGGTTTCGATGCCGGCATAGCTCGGCAGGGTGACGCGCACGCGCCCGAGCCCATCCGGATCCTCGACGGTCGTGACCAGGCCGATCGTCGTCAGGGTGCCCGATTCCGATCGACGACAGACCGGTGGCGCCGTGTCGATCCGCGTCAGGAACCCGTGTCGCCGATCGAGACTGTGGGTCACGGCCGTTAGCACATAGTGGCCGCAGAGGTGGGCGGCGAGTCCTTGGACCTGGATCCGAACGCCCGGCCTGAGTCGTGGATCGCCGGTCGTGGTCGCGCGCAGTTCGATCTCGCTGGAGAAGCGCCGGTCCAACTCGGCCTGGGCCAGGGCCGCCGCGCCGGCGTGGCTGGGCAGAACCCGATCGGCGAGCACGCGCGGCGCGGTGGCACCGAGGGCTGCGAGATCCAAAGCGAACGGGGTCTCACGCCCGCTGCGCGGCGTATCCGCGCTGCCGTCGCGGATCTCGGCCAAGGTGGGATCCCAGGCCAGCGTCTGGACCGCGCGGCACGCGGGATCCGCGTTGATCTCGACGTCGGCCTCGATCAGTTCCTCGCCGTAGGTCAGGGTGAGCGTCTCGCCGCGTCCTTTCAGGCTGAACATATGCAGGGCCTGGTCGTCGACAATGAAATAGAGACCGGCCGCGGCCGTCGCCTCGGACAGGAGTTCCAGGTCCGATTGGCGCCATTGGATGTGCTGCGGTGTCACGGGGCCATCGTCCTCGGCCTCGACCGCGAGGTCGAGATCGGCGGTCAGCTCGCGGGCCAGGTCGACTGGCGTGGTGCTCAAATGGGTGCAGACCGGCTGACGCTTACGCAGCCGATGCAGTCGGTCATAGGCGCGCACGCTCAGCACGCGCGTTTGGGATGGCCCATAGCGGTACTGTACGGCCGTGACCTCGCCGGCGAAGAGGACCGGTTCCGGCCGCTGCTCGACGGCGAGCCGCAGCCAGGTCCCTGGGGTCAGATGATTGGCGTCGGCGAGGAGCGCCGGCGGATCCTGGAAGGTCACCTCGCACAGCGTCGGCAGCGAGAGGCGTTGCTGGATGCGCACCTCGGCCAGGGTCGCCGCGGCGCTCTGCGGGAGCGGCTGATCATCGACCAGCAGCCGCAGCCGCGGGATGCCTCGGAGCCCGCTCATGATGCCTCCTCGAAATCCTGTGCGGCCGGGATCGACAGCACCTCGCCTCCGGCTAATCGGAGTGGATCCAATAGGCCGTTCGCCCACGCGAGCAGCCGCCATAGGGACGGATCGCCATAATAG
Organism: Thioalkalicoccus limnaeus; assembly: GCF_041197575.1. Taxonomy (NCBI): domain Bacteria; kingdom Pseudomonadati; phylum Pseudomonadota; class Gammaproteobacteria; order Chromatiales; family Chromatiaceae; genus Thioalkalicoccus; species Thioalkalicoccus limnaeus. The sequence goes on from NZ_JBDKXB010000027.1 coordinate 43,746, forward strand.
CGATAGGCGAGCTGGTCTAGGCGCTCGCCGCCCGCCGTCGTGATCTGGTCGAGGGTGACATGCGAGCCCAGGACCTCATGGATCGCCGTTGTGTCACCCAGGGCCGGCGGCGCGCCGACGAGCCAGTCGGCGGGCGGGATCGGCGGCGTGATCACCGGTTCGGGGACATCGTCGGTCAGGGGTTCGGCCACGCGGAGCAGACGCAGGCGGAGCCAGGAACGGCGCGGTGTCCCCTCGGCGGTGAAATCTTCCAGCCGCTCGGCGACCGCCGTGACGACCGCCGGCCAATTCCATGCCTTTCCCCAGACGAAGCGGACCACCGGTGGGCGTCTGTCACCAGGCTGGCCGTGGCTGTTCTCCGCCAGTTGCCACAAGGGATTGGTCAGATCGCGGACGTCCTCCGACACCAGCGTCGAGCCGGCCAGCGACACATCGAACAGCAGGTTCAAGGTCAACTCGGTGGTGCCGCCGCCGGTGAACAATGGCGGATCGTCGGCAAGGTCCTGGCCGCCGAGCAATCCTCCAGTCGTCGCGGCCGGAACCAAGCCCGCGCGCCGGCGCAGCTCGAGGCTTTCCGGATTGAGCAGACAGCCGATACGTTCCGCAGTCCGTTCGATCACGAAGGCTACGCGTTCCATCGTTCACCCCGTTGCTCCCGATCCAGGCACGCTCGGTGCCGGCCGCTCTCGGCAAGGCGTTCGGCCGATCCCCAAGGGGACCGGGCCTCCGGTCGTTCGCGAGGTTCGTCGATAGGCAGCGCCGGCCAGCGATCGGCCCATCGGTCACAGTGTTCCTCTCGCTCGTCCGGGAGTCTGGGCCAGCGGTTGACCCGCGCCGGGCCGGACCGGCTGGGTTCCGGGTCGGCCTCAGGGCGCACCCTGGCGAACTCGTTAGGCCGGGTCGAGAGGGGTTGCGCACCGAGCGGATCCGAGACTTCGGGCACGGATTCGCCGCGGATGGGTCGGTTGGGATGCGGCGACCGGTCGGCCGCCTTCGGCTCGGCAAGCGGGTGCCTGGCCCGCGCGGATCTCTCATTCGGTGCTCGATCCCGCTGCGAGGCGGGCGGCCGCGATGCGCCAAGCCTCCGATCCTGGCCGGCGGTGCCGCATGACGCGGTCACGGCCGCAGTGACCGTCGCGATGGTCCCAGACGACGGGGGCGGGGAGACCATCGCGCTCCCCTGGGACGAGGCCTTCGGGGTCTCGGCCGCGTGCGCCGCGCAGGGGGGTGTGACGCGGTCATCG
>NZ_JBDKXB010000028.1:0-42200 GCF_041197575.1 Thioalkalicoccus limnaeus
CGGGCCATCGCTCCCATCGGTGCCGATGCTGGCGAACCAGCAATCGGCGCAGCCGGCGATCGCTCGAGCGGCGGACAGCGCCAGCTGCTGATTGCGGCCGCCGCGTCCCGGTTCGTTGGGTAAGCGGACCGTCGTTTCGCCCCCCCAGAGATGCAGCCCCGGTGGGCCGTCACGCAATCGGGCGCCGAGCGCGGCACCCTGTCCCTCGGCATCGCCGGCGATGAAGACATCCTGTCGATAGACCGGCCACCCCTGGGCACGGGCTGCCGCCGCGACGGCAGCCTTGGCCTGGTCGAGCGTCGCGATCCACTCGAGATCCACCCCTGGACCCGGATCGTCCGCCCGTTCGGCCAACCCTCGCTCGACCCAGGCCGCAAGCCACCCCGGCGGCGCCAGGGCACGGACCCGGGACGCCAGGGTGGGATCCGGCACCAGAAGCCCGGAGCCGATCACCGACGGGTCGTCACCCGGGACGTCCGAGATCGCGAGCGCTCGAACCGGTCGGCCGCACAGCCACTTCAGGAGCCCGCCGCCCTTGATCCGCGACAGCGCCTTGCGCACCAGATTGATGTCGCCGATCGACCAACCGCTCGCCAGCAGCCAGTCGTTCGCGCGGCGCAGATCGGCCAGGTTCAACCCGCCGACCGGGTCTTCGACGAGGCTCGAGGCGCCACCTGACAGCAGGAACAAGGTTGGTTGGCGGTGCTGCGTCAGCTCCGCGATCAAGGCTCGGCCCGCGATCAGACTGCCGGCATCGGGCAGCGGATGACCGCCGACGATCGGCATCAATCCATCATCGATCAGCCGCTCCGGCCGCAGATGCCCGGCCTTCGATACCACCAGGCCGCCGACGAGATCATCGCCGAGGCGTTCGATCGCACCCTCGGCCATCGCCTGGGCCGCCTTGCCGAGCGCGATCAACCTCACCGGCCCGGACATCGGCCGCGCCGCAAGGGTCCGCGCAACGCCCGCGCGGCCGTGGACCGCGGTCAGGCCCACATCGATCAGATCCAGCAGCGCGCGGCGCGGCGTTTGAGGCTGGCTGTCCACTTGGTCAGGTACTTCCATCCGGGATCCTCCGGTGGCGGGATCCATGGATCCACGGCGCCTCATCGAGGTTAGCGAGGCGGTCAAGCCCTCTGTTCGCCAGTGCCCGCGGCCCCTAGGCGGTGACAGTGGGCCTGGTGAGTCGCACTGATCGGCACCGCCCCGGGATAGCTCATGGCGCAGGCTGGCTGCGCCTCGGGACAGCGCGGCTCGAAGTGACACCCCGCCGGCGGCGCGGCCGGCGATGGCAGGTCACCGGTCAGTCGGATCACCGGCCGCTGCCCGTCGGCATCTGGAACCGCCGACAGCAGGGCTTTCGTGTACGGGTGCCGCGGGTCCCCGAGCACCTCGTCGAGGCGTCCACGCTCGACGATCCGGCCGAGGTACATGACCGCGACCTCATGGGCCATGTGCGAAACCACCGACAGGTCATGCGTGATGAATAGGAACGACAGGTCTCGATCGCTTTGCAGCTCTTGGAGCAGGTTCAGGATCTGTGCCTGCACTGACACATCGAGCGCGCTCGTTGGCTCGTCGCAAACGATGATCTCGGGTTCGACCGCGAGCGCGCGCGCGATACTGATGCGCTGCCGCTGGCCGCCCGAGAACTGGTGCGGATAGCGATTCGCATCGTCCGGACGCAGGCCGACCTGCTCCAGAAGCTCCGCGGCGCGCCGCCAGCGAGCGCGACGGCCGCGCACGAGTCCGAGCGTCAGCAATCCTTCGGCGACGATGTCGCCGATGCGCATGCGCGGGTTCATCGAGGCATAGGGATCCTGAAACACGATCTGCAAATCCTTGCGCAGCGGACGCATGCGGCGTTCGCCGAGATCGGCGAGATCGTGCCCGGCGTAGCGGATCGCCCCGGCCGTCGTCGGCACGAGCCCCAGCAGGCCGAGGCCCACGGTCGTCTTGCCGCAGCCAGACTCGCCAACCAGCGCCAGGGTTCGCCCGGCGTGCAACGTCAGGGACACGCCATCGACCGCCTTGAGCGCACCGACCGTTCGACCCAGAAACCCTCGGCGGATCGGGAAGTGAATGGCCAAATCGGCTACTTGCAGCCGTGGCTCCGCCCCCCCCCGAGGGTGCCGCGCGGGCTCCGGCGCGGCGGCTTCAGGCGGAGCCGCGGCCAGTTGGCCGGCGGCCCACAGATGACAGCGGACCCGATGCGCGTCGTTCAGGGGATGCCAGTCCGGTTCCCGCTGATGGCAGGCAGCATGCGCCCGGTCGCACCGTTCGGCGAATCGGCAACCCCGATGGGCATGGCCAAGCGGCGGCACCCGCCCTGGAATCACCGCGAGCGCCCGGCCGCGCCGCGCCAAGGTCGGGCGGCTCAGCATCAGCTTCAGGCTGTATGGATGCGCCGGGCCGGCGAAGAAGGCACCGCTCGGGGCGGTCTCGACGATCTGCCCCGCATACATCACAGCCAACCGATCGGCGGTCTGGGCGACGACCCCGAGATCGTGCGTGATCAACAGTATCGCCATCCCGGTGCGCTGTTGCAGGTCCTTCAGCAGAGCCAGGATCTGCGCCTGAATCGTGACATCGAGGGCCGTCGTCGGCTCGTCGGCGATCAACAACTTCGGCCGACCGGCCAAGGCCATTGCGATCATGACCCGCTGCTTCATGCCACCGGACAATTGATGCGGGTAGTCATCGACGCGCCGCGCCGGATCCGGGATCCCGACCTCGGTCAGCAGTTCGACGACCCGTTGCATCGGGTCGCGCGAAGCCATCTGGCCCGCGTGCAGCCGCACGGCCTCGGCGATCTGTCGGCCGATCGGCATGACCGGATTCAGCGCGCTTTGCGGTTCCTGAAAGATCATCGCGATCTCGCCGCCGCGGACTCGGCGCATCGCCGATTCGGGCAGTGACACCAAGTCCCGGCCAGCGAGCTGAATCCTTCCGGCAGTGATCTGCACCGGCGCGGCCAGCAGCCGGACCAGCGCCAACGCGGCCATCGTCTTGCCGCAACCGGATTCGCCGAGCAAGGCCAGCGTCTCCCCGGCCCGCACCGACAGGCTCACCCGATCCAGGATGCGCCAGTTGCCGGATGCATGACGGATCTCGACCGTCAGGTCCGTGACCTGAAGCAGCGGTTCGGTCAGGCTAGCCCTGTGCATCTGTCGCATGGAAAAACCCAAGGATGCGGATTACCTTTCCCGGATTAGATCATCCGCGACGCGCGAGGTAAACGACACCGCCACCTCGACCCGGCCAACGGAGGACCCAAGATGACCGAACCGAACGTCGAGCGCCTGACCGGCGCCGCCATCGCCCCCTACCTGAGCGAGGTCGCGCGGCTGCGCATCGCGGTGTTCCGCGAGTGGCCCTACCTCTACGACGGCGACATGGAGTACGAAAAGCACTATCTGGCGACCTACAGCGCCTCGCCCGAGAGCCTGTTCGTCCTCGTGCGCGACGGGGAGCGCATCGTCGGCGCCTCGACCGGATTGCCAATGGCCGATGAAACGGACGAATTCAAACGCCCCTTCATCGCCCAGGGTTACGACCCGCAGCGGATCTTCTACTTCGGCGAATCCGTCCTGCTGCCCGCGTACCGCGGCCGCGGCCTCGGCGTGCGCTTCTTCGAAGAGCGCGAGGGCTACGCCGGCGCGCTCGGGGGCTTCACCCACACCGCCTTCTGCGCCGTCGAGCGACCTGCCGACCATCCGCGCCGCCCCGCGGGCCACGTGCCGCTCGATGCCTTCTGGGGCCGCCGCGGCTACGTCAAACACCCGGAACTCGCGACCACCTACACCTGGAAGGACCTCGACGAGCCCGAACAAACCGCGAAACCAATGACCTTCTGGCTCAAGCGCCTGACCGGCTGACCTCAGTCCGCGGCGGCCCATTGCGCTTTCGGGACGACTCCTAGCTCAGCCGTGCCCACCCCGATTGCTTGGATCGGGTCTACTGGGACACTATGTATCGTGTTCGCGGGCCGATGGACGATCCCTGGCGCTCGATCGCGCCCCGCCTGTCATCCCCAAGCAACGAAGGACGCAAGACATGGACTATCGGCTCCCCGATGCGACACTGTCGACAATTATCGTGCGGCTCGTCTTTTTTACCGCCGTCTGGTCGATTATCACCGGCGCCGACCCGGAGTCCTGGGTCTTCGGTATACCATCCGTGCTCTTCGCAACTTGGGTCAGTCTGCTCCTGGCGCCAGCCCACCCCCGGACTTTGTCGCCGTTGGGTATCATGCGCTTTGTCCCCTACTTCTTGTGGGGTTCCCTGCGCGGCGGCCTGGATGTCGCGGCACGTGTCCTGGGCCCGCGCCTGCGCATCAAACCCGGGTTCTATCGGTATCGGGTGCGGTTGCGCAGTCGTGCGGCACTGGTCGTGTTCCTGGATACGCTGAGCCTGTTGCCAGGCACGCTTGGCGCGAATCTCGACGACGACCAACACGCCGTGATCCACTCCATCGATACCAGCGTCGATCTGGAACCGAGCCTCAAAGAACTGGAACGACTCGTGGGCGATATGTTTCGCGAGGATTTGACGGACGACACCGATGACTGAATTCCTGTTGGCCGTGGCGCTGCTGCTGTTCGCGACGATGGCCGTGAGCCTGATCCGCGTGGTTCGCGGACCGACCGCCGCTGATCGGATGATGGCCGCGCAACTGCTGGGCACGACCGGCGTCGGCGTGTTGCTGGTCCTGACACGGGTGCTCGATGCCCCAGCACTGACCGATGTCGCCCTGGTTTTCGCGCTATTGGCGGCGGTGGCCATTGCCGCCTTCACCCGGCGATGGCCGAACCCGGAGAGGGATCGATGATGAACTGGATCGCCGCGGCGCTGCTGATCGCCGGGTGTTTTTTTTACATCGCCGGGACCGTCGGCCTGTTGCGGCTTCCGGACGGTTTCTCGCGGCTGCACGCACTGACCAAGGCTGACAACCTCGGGCTCGGATTCCTGGTCCTGGGTCTGATCCTGCTGGCTCCGGACTGGCTGTATGCGCTCAAACTGGTCCTGATCTGGCTGCTTGTGGTCATCTCCGGTGCCTCGGGCGCCCATCTGATCGCCAAACGCGCGCTGCAAGATCAACGCGAGGAGATCTGAATGACGATGGATCTGACGCTGTTCGACCTGCTCCTGGTCGTGTCGCTGATCGCGATGGCGGTCTTCTGTCTCTTCAGCGCCGACATCCAACGGGCCGTGATCCTGTTCATCGTGTTCGGTCTGTTGATGGCCCTGGCCTGGGCGCGGCTGCGCGCGCCCGATGTCGCGCTGGCCGAGGCCGCGATCGGTGCCGGCCTCAGCGGTGCGATGCTGCTCGCCGCCGCGCGTCGGTCGATGGAGGGCCAGCGCCGACGGACCGACCTCCGCGTCGACCGCGAGGAGGGCCCGAGATGACGCCCACCCTCGGACGAATTCTGTTCGCCTCTCTCTTCGCGATTCTCGGTGGGCTCTTATTCTGGGCCTTCACCGTGGCGCTGCTCGAAGGGCCGCCGGAGCGTTTGGCCGTGATTGCCGCAGACGCCATCCCGCTCAGCGGCGTGTCGAACCCGGTGACCTCGGTGCTGCTGAACTTCCGCGCCTACGACACGCTGCTCGAGATGGCCGTTTTGCTGGCCGCGCTGCTCGGGATCTGGGCCGCTGGGCCGGCAAGTCCCGGTTTCGAACGCGCCGGGATCGTGTTTGCGAGCCTGACCGATTGGCTGGTGCCGCTGCTGATCCTCGCGGCCGGGTACCTGTTGTGGGTCGGCGGTCATGCGCCGGGTGGCGCCTTCCAGGCCGGGGCCCTGCTCGCCGCTGCCGGCGTCGTGCTGCGCCTGTCCGGACAGGCCGATGCCGGCCTTCCGCGCGGGGTCTGGTTGCGTGCGCTGGCGGTTGCCGGTCTCGCGGCCTTCGTGCTCGTCGGTCTCGGCCTGCTGGTGATTGGCCAAGGCTTCCTGACCTATCCCCTGGCCCACGCCAAATGGCTGATCTTGTCGATCGAGACCGCGGCGACCCTGGCCATCGGCGCGACGCTGGCCGCGGCCTACGTCGGCGGTCGCGTGGGCGACGAGGGGTCCGCATGATGACCCAAGGCCTTTACATCGCCGCGGGGCTGCTGCTCTTCTTCCTCGGGCTCTGGTCCTTCATCATGCATGCACCGGTGTTACGCAAGCTGATCGCGCTGAACGTGATGGGCAGCGGTGTCTTCCTGATCTTCGTCACCTTCGCCTACCGCGGCCAGGAGGCCGCGCCGGACCCGGTGCCGCACGCCCTGGTGCTGACCGGCATCGTCGTCGCCGTCAGCGCCACCGCGCTGGCCCTCGCTCTCTGGCGTCGCCTGGAGGATCAGGACGGTGATTGATACCCTGGCCTTGGCTGTCGCGCTGCCGCTGCTCGGCGCGATCGGGGCAACGCTGTGGCCGCGGCGGAGTCTCCCCCTGTCGTTGGTCGCGGGCCTAGCCACCACGGCCGCCGCCTTGGCGCTGACCGTCGAGGTGGCGCTCGACGGTGTGCAACGCTCCGATTTCGGCGGTTGGGGTGCGCCGCTCGGGATTGCGCTGCAGGCCGACGGCCTTTCGGTCGCGCTGTTGGCGATGTCGAACCTGGTCACCCTGGCCGCGACCTTCTACTCCGCGGAGTACTTCGGCGACAAGGCCGTGCGGCGCCATTTCTGGCCCCTGTGGATGCTCTTGTGGGCCTCGCTGAACGGGCTCTTCATCGCCGCCGATCTGTTCAACATCTATGTCGCGCTGGAGTTGCTCGGGCTCGCCGCCGTCGCGCTAGCCGCCTTGACCGGAACGCGCGATGCGGTATCGGCGAGCTTGCGTTATCTGTTGGCGAGTCTGCTCGGCGCGATCACCTATCTCCTCGGGGTCACACTCCTCTATGGCGCCTATGGCACGCTGGATCTGGGGCTTTTGGCCGACGCCATCACCTCGGGTCCGGTGGCCTGGGGTGCGCTGACGTTGATGATCGGCGGGCTGTTGATCAAGACCGCCCTGTTTCCGATGCACTTCTGGTTGCCGCCGGCGCACGGTAACGCCCCGGCACCGGTCAGCGCCGCACTGTCGGCCCTGGTGGTCAAGGTATCCTTCTACTTGATCTTGCGCCTCTGGTTCGACCTCTTCGGACCCATCGTGACCCCAGCCGCGGCCAATCTTCTGGGCATCCTCGGGGCCGCGGCCATCCTATGGGGCTCCTGGCAAGCCGTGATGGCCGAGCGCCTCAAATTGATGGCGGCCTACTCGACGGTCGCGCAGATCGGCTATCTGTTTCTGTTCTTCCCGGTGATCGCGTCGCTCGAACCGAGCCCCGCCCGCGACGATCTGATTGGGGCGATGGTGCTCTTTGCCCTGTCGCATGGCTTCGCGAAGGCCGCGCTGTTCCTCGCCGCCGGCCACATTCAGCAATGCGCGGGCCATGACCGGATCGACGACCTCGCCGGCACCGTCCAACGGTTGCCGGCGACCTCCTTCGTCATCGCCCTGGCCGGCGTCGCCCTGATCGGCTTGCCGCTGAGCGGGGCCTTCACCGCGAAATGGTTGTTGCTCAGCGGGGCGATCGCGGCCGGTCAATGGTGGTGGGTGCTGGTCGTCCTGGCCGGCACCCTGTTGGCCGCCGGTTACATCTTCCGGATGCTGGGCAAGGTCTTCGGGTTCCAGGAAACGCCCTATGCGTGCATCACCGCGGTGCGCTCCGAGGTACCGGCACTGCTGCTCGCGACCACGGCGACGCTGGTCCTCGGACTCGCCGCGAACCCCTTGTGGTTCCTGCTGGGTTTCGGAGACCTGCGATGACGCTGACGAACTGGCTCCCTGCCCTGATCGTCCTGAGCTCCCTAATCCCGGGGCTGCTGATCTTCGCCCTCAAGGAGGAACAGGTCACCACCCGGACCGTTCTCAATATGTTCGGGGCCACGTTCAAACTCGTGCTCGTCGGCATCATGGTTTGGGGGGTCCTGCAGAACCAGGTCTACGAATCGCGGTGGGTTCTGGCGCCGGGCCTCGAATTGATCCTGCATGCCGATGCCCTGTCGGTCCTGTTCGTCGTCCTGTCGTCGGGGCTTTGGTTCTTCACAACCATCTACGCGATCGGTTATCTCGAGGGATCACCGTACCGCAGCCGTTTCTTCGGCTTCTTCAGCCTGTGCGTCTCGGCCACCGTCGGCATCGCGCTCGCGGGGAACCTGATCACCTTCGTCATCTTCTACGAGATCCTGACGCTGGCGACCTATCCGCTGATCGCCCACCGCGGTACGCCTCAGGCCACCCGCGGGGCCCGCATCTATCTGTACTATACGATGACCGGCGGCGCGCTCTTGCTGATCGGAGCCGTCTGGCTGCAGGTCCTGGCCGGGCCGGTCGATTTCGTCGAAGGCGGGGTGCTCGATGTCCTGCCGACGGAACTGTCGGGCCAGTTGATCCTGATCTTTTTCCTGATGTTGGCCGGGCTCGGTGTCAAGGCCGCGTTGGTCCCGCTCCATGGCTGGCTGCCGCAGGCCATGGTGGCGCCCGCGCCGGTCAGCGCGCTGTTGCATGCGGTCGCCGTCGTCAAGGCCGGCGCCTTTGGGATCGTCCGCATCGTCTATGACGTCTATGGCATCGAGTTCGCGCACTCGCTCGGGCTGCTGACGGCCCTGGCGATCCTCGCGTCGATCACGATCATCTATGGGTCGGTCCAAGCCCTGTTGCAGGATGAGCTCAAGAAGCGGCTGGCCTATTCGACCGTCAGTCAAGTGTCCTATATCGCGCTCGGCGCCGCGATCTTCGGTCCGGTCGGCACCATCGGCGGGCTGCTCCACCTGATCCACCAGGGCATTATGAAGATCACCCTGTTCTTCGGTGCCGGCAACTATGCCGAGACGCTCGGCGTGCACAAGGTCAGCGAACTCAATGGTGTCGGGCAACGCATGCCTTGGACGACGCTGGCCTTCACGATCGGGGCCTTGGGGATGATCGGCATCCCGCCCGTGGCGGGTTTCATCAGCAAATGGTATCTCGGCGTCGGGGCCGCCACCGCCGGCATGGACTGGGTGATCTTGGTGCTCGCGGTCAGCAGCCTGCTCAATGCCGCCTATTTCCTGCCGATCCTCTATCGCGCCTGGTTCCGCGAACCACCGGCGCAATGGCCGAAGGAGTCGATCCCGGCCGGCACCTGGGAAACCAAGTGGACCCTGCTGATGCCACCGGTGATCACCGCCGCCCTTGCCTTAGCGCTCGGGCTGCTGGCCACGGCGCCCTTCAGCGTCCTGGAGTGGTCGCGACTGATCGCGATCCGCGAGTACGGACTGTGAGCGGCTTGCTCCTGATCGCGGCCTGGGCCTGGCCGCTGGCGTTGGCCGCGGTCGCGCACCGACCTGGGTTCTGGTGGTCCCCGATGGTCGGCGTGATCCCGGCACTTCTCGTGCTCGCGGTGCTGCCCACCGAGTCTGCACCCTTCGTGATCCCATGGATGCTGTTCGGAGCCACCTTCGCCCTCGATACCCTCGGTTGGGCCTTTCTCGCCTTTTCGTCGCTCTTGTGGGCCGTCACGAGCGTTTTCGTCAGCGACCGGCAACGCTGGGGGCCTCGCGCCGGACGCCTGCGCGTGTTCTTCCTGCTCGCGATGGGCGGCAATCTGATGCTGATCCTGGCCGCTGACGGAATCAGCTTCTTCGTTGGTTTCGCGTTGATGGGCCTCGCCGCGTACGGTCTCGTCGCTCACCAGGGGGGAGAGCAACGGCGCCGCGCCGGTCGGCTTTATCTTGCTTGGACCATCGTCGGCGAGGTGGCGCTCTTCTCTGGGTTGGTCTTGGCCGCCCACCAGGCTGCCGGTCATCTGGGGCTCGCGGCCCTCGCCGCCGGTGCCGCCGAGTCGCAACTGGCCTTTCTTCTGATCCTGATGGGCTTCGGCATCAAAGCTGCCCTGCCCGGGCTTCACCCCTGGCTCCCAGTGACCTATGGCCACGCCCCGAGCGCAACGGCCGCCATCCTCTCCAGCGCGATGATCAAGGCCGGTCTGCTCGGTTGGCTACGCTTCCTGCCGCTCGGCGGCGAGCCGCTCCCCATTTGGGGAGAAACCCTGGTCTGGCTCGGCCTGATCGCAGTCTTCGGGGCTTCGCTCATCGGTCTGACGCAACGCCTGCCTGGCGCGATCCTCGGCTATTCGAGCATCGCCAAGATGGGGATCCTCGTGCTCGGTCTTGGCCTGATCTTGATCGATCCCGCCCTGGCGCCGGCTGGCATCCTCGCCCTGACGCTGTTCGCCGCCCATCATGCACTGGTCAAAGGCGGACTGTTCCTCGGGGTGGAGCTGCGTCGCAACCTGCCGCGCCCATCCCGCGTCGCCCCACTGGTACCGATCGGCCTCTTAGGGCTCGCCTTGGCGCTCAGCGACGCCCCTTGGTCCAGCGGCGCCCTGGCCAAACACCAGCTCGAACCCTTGCTGACTTCCGGCGATTGGGCGTGGCTCAAGTCGGCGCTGACCTGGGCGACGGTCGGCACCCTGCTCCTGATGGCCCGGCTTCTGTGGGTGCTCTGGCGCCTGCCCGCCAGCGAGACCACCACGAGCCCCGCCGGCCTCTGGGCCTGGGGCCTGTTGCTTGTGGTCATCATCGGCTTTCCGTTCGTGCTCGGCGAAGGCCAGGACTGGTCCGGGACAGCCTGGCCGCTCGCGATCGGCATCGCGATCGCGATCCCGTTCGCGCTGTTGGCCTGGTGGCGTCCCCACTGGACACGTGGACTGATCGGCCTGATCCCACCCGGAGACATCCTGGTCGTCGCTCGTCCCCTGCGGCGGCTGGTCGCGAGGCGGCTCGGCCCAGTGCGAGGGCTTTGGAACCGGGCCCGTGCGGCTGGCATAGGACTGCTGCAACGGATCCGCCCATCGCCTTCCGACACGAACCATGATCCCGAACGTGCGCTGCGCGATTGGGTGATGGTCGGTGTGCTGTGGCTTGGCATCATCGCGCTCCTCGCGATCCTGCTTCTCGCCCAGTAACCAGCCGGATCCCCCCTTCGAGCAGTGCCACATAGGCTCCGACGTCCAGTGTCGGTTGCCAATCGCCTGGCAACGAGCCCACCGCCGAGCGGAGTGCCATCAAAGGCAGATTGACGCCGGCGACACGGCACAGGTCGATCCCACCGGACGGACGCGGGTTGATCTCCAACAGGCATTCACGGCCATCGGCCCGCTCCCGGGTCTGGAAATTGAAGATGCCGTGGAGTCGAAACAGGCCGGCCAGTCGTCGGGCAAGGTCTAGCGTCGCGGCTCGCTGCTCGATCAACTGGCCGCGGCCAGTGCCCTTGCGCCTTATCACGGCGGCGCGCAAGACGCCGTGTTCGGCGAGACAATCGACGGAGCGCTCGGGTCCGGGCAGGTATTCCATCAGCAAAAACACGCGTTGTTCCTTGTTGAGATCGAGCCACCGGGCGATCTCATCGGCCGAGGCGTGCTGGACGTCGTTATCGAGCCAGCGATCGAAAGGCGACCGGCTGGCGTCGATGATGCGGAAGCCGCCGCCAAAGATGCCGCGGGCCGGCTTGATGCAGAGCGGTTCCTCGTGGTCGCGCGCAAGCTCCCGGTAGGCCTCTCGGAACCCGAGGCTGGTTACGACCGGGCGGTGGACAGGCAGCGCGATCTCCGGGGCCGCCTGGGCCAGATACGCGAGAAAGGTCTGCTTGTTGTCGAGCCGCTCGAAGGTCGCGAGGTCCGGGACCGGAAGCATCCAGTGCAGCCCGTCACGGCGCAGTCGGTGCGCGTTACGCAGCAATCCGCGCCAACGCGACTGCGGCCAGACGATGGTGATCCCTTCGCGGGCGCACAGATCGACGAGCCAGTCGGCATAAGCCGCATCGTCGAGCTGCGCCGGTTCGAGGTGCAAGCGCTCGGCGGTCACGGCCAACGGCGTGATCGCGGTGTGGTAGCTTGCCTGCACGCGAAACTCGCCGGGCACCATCTCGTCGCGAATTCCGCGCACGACCTGGGCGACCGACGACAACCCGCGCGTGAACAGGACCCCGACCGGTGCAGCCATGCTCGAGCAGTCCCGAAGATCGCGGCAGGTTCCGCCACGCGCACACAAGTCCCCGCATCCAACGCCGACCGGGATCATTGCGACACGCGGCAGGCCGCGTTCGCGTGGTGATCGGGCCCATCTGTGATGCGGCGACGGTAGCTGAGCATCGCCGGTGACCCGGGCGGCCAAACCCGATCGAAACGCTGCAGGAAGGCTTCGCGATCCCATGGCACAAGGATCGCATCGATGTAGGCATCCCTTACCCGCGTTCGGCAAGCGCTCGCGTGGTCATCCGGCAACACCGCGGCGTGCCTGGCGACACGCGTGATCATGACGCGGCTGTCGTCCTTGAAGTCCGGCATGCCGGCCGACCCGTTGTTGAACACCGCTCGGTCGCCGGGAAAACCCTGGGCGAAACAACGACAGGTATGGCTGCTCGCCAGCAGGTCCACATCGGCCTCCCGGAACCATTGTTCTAGCCGTGGATCGCTGTGACCGACGGGCGGCATCGCATCGAGTTCGAGACCCCAGCCCGCGAGGCTGTCCGGATCCCCATGGACCACGCCGATGCGGCAATCTCCGACCTGGAGCCGCCGTTGCGGGGGCAGGCCGCGGAGACCACTCACGAGATCGTCAGCACGGCGCGCAGCCTCCTGCAGCCGCGCGATGATCGCGTTCGACCAGGCCACCGTCTGGTCCGGGGTCGAGGCCGGGTAGGCGCAACCGCACCCTGCGCCGGGTTGCGGATCGATCAGTTCGGCCTCCACGTTGCCCAGGCTCGCGGCGTGGGCGCTGACGCGTCGCTGTACGTCTGCGAACCACTGGGGTTCCGCGTCGAACCAGTGGAAGTCTCCGTTGACCACCAGTTGTGGTTGCGGGAGGCCCATCGCCACTTCGTGGGCGGCCAGCGCCTCGATCGCATCCAGTGCTTGAAGGTTTCCGTAAAGACCGCCGACAATGAAAACGCTGTGTGCGTGCAGCGGAGCCAGCTTCGCGATCGTCGCGGCCCGGGTCCGGTAGGTGACGGGGCAAAGGCGCCCGGGCGATGCACTCGCGGTAGCCATCGACTTCAGGCCGGCGCGTCCATCGGGCCCCGGTCGCCCAATGCGAAGGCGGCCAGGCCAACCCCGAGGGCGATGAGGTTCAGAAGCAGCAATTTGCTGTAGTCGTGGCTGAAACCCGTCAGCGTACCGATCCAGCCCAGGTAGCCCGAGCTCTCCAGAAAATAGAGGATCGCGGCGCCGACGGCGGCCAACACGGCGACGGCGAGCGCCGCGGGTGCGACACGCCGATTCAGGCCGATACTCCAAATGATCACCGGGGTCAGGAACATCGCCGCGGTCCCGCTCACCGCCACGGCGGCGAACAGGTCCTGTGTGCCGAAGAACACCATCAGCAGACCGAGCAGCGCGAACACAGCCATCGCGATGCGTCCTTGTGCGGGTGCCCCCCGCCCGAGACCCATGTCGACCACGGCGAGCTTGGCGGTGCTGGAAAAGGTGGAATCCATCGTCGAAGCGGCCGAGATCACCAGCGCCACGCCGAGCAGCAGCGCGGCCGGCTGCCCCATCATGCGGGTGAGCGTGTCGAGAAAGGCCTCTTCGCCGCTGCGGTGCAGTCCGGTGAAGACGCCAAGCAAGCCGAAGGCCAGGATCAGCAGCGACGAGATCCAGAAGGCCTGCACGAAGCTGCGTCGGGTCGTGCTCCGGTCGGCCAGAAAACCCCGGTCGGTCATCACCGGGTCGTGCAGCGGATAGCTCAACACCTGGAGGAGTGCGACCAGCAGCAGGATCCAGCCGGGGCTGACCGGATCCGGACTGCTCGCCAGAATCGCTCCGGCGTCGAACTCGGGTGCGAAAAGCATCATGACAAAAAGCACCGTGAGCAGTATCGCCAGCGTCCCGAACTGCAGCACGTCGGTTCGGAGGGAGGCGTGCAATCCGCCCAGCATCGAGTAGCCCAGCGTGACGCCGGCCACTGCGAGGATGGCGGTGGCATAAGCGAGGCTGCCGGTCGCACCGAACACGATGCCGACGACCAGAAGGTTGGCGAATACCTCGGAGACCAGTCGAACGCCGATCAGCAGATTGAAGCTACCGGTGCCCAGTCGGCCGAACCGGGCCTGCATGAAACTCTGGATGTTGCGAGCCCCGTGACGAAAGCGGAGCTGGTCGACGATCCATCCGCCGGTCAGGAACGACAGGTAGTAGGCGGTGTAGGCCAGCGCGCCGGCGATGCCGAAGAAATAGCCGAGGATCGCGGCGTTGAGCAGCGAACGCGCGAAGATCCAGGTGGTAACCTGGGAGAAGGTCAGGGTCCAGACGCCGGGTTTCGTTCCCGCCGGGCTCGAGCCGAAGAAGAATCCATCGGCCGTTCGGGCGCGCGGGGCCAAGGCGAAGCTGGCGGCAGCGAAGGCGACCAGAATCCCGGAAAGGAGCACGAGCGAAAGATCGGTCATGGTTCGAACATCTCCCGGCGGTTCAACGGCGCGGTGGGCGAGCAGGCTGCGGTAGTTCACAGCCAGGTTCCGTGAAGCAGACGGCCTGCGAGGCGACAAGACTCCTCAACGCGCAATTCGATGAAGGCACAACGGGCGCCTTCCCAGACTCACCCAGTTGGTGCGGCGTTGCGTCGCTTCATTATCACTGAATCCGAGGCCGATTGGACCTCCCATGCCGAGTGCGACGATGAAGGGGCACGTCATGGTAGTCGGTTGGGCACTCGCCCCCTGCCAACGGCATCCGCCCGCGACGCTCGGCGCAGAGCTGTCGCGGCCGCGCCATCGCCGACTCGAGAAGTCCACGATACCGAATTCCGGACAATCCGCCGAAATCCGCCACCAGCCTCGCCGGCACAGCGAGCCCGCCTATTATTGTTCGACCCGCCCCGATCGAGTGCGCAGGCGGGACAGGACGCGGGCATCGCCGCGGCGATAGGCGGCCGCCGCGCTCGGGCGCTCGGCTTCGTACGGGGCAAGCGCGAGCGACGGGTGGGTGAGTCCGCCCAGCGGGTCTGCGGTCGAGTCAGGGCAGGTTTCGGCGACGATGCCGAAATCGGCGAGGTAGGCCAGCGCCAACGCGATGGCGGGCTCGATCTGGGCCTTCACGGCCGGCCGGAGGCTGCCGCCATAGTCATCCAGTTCGACCGGCTGCACACCGATCAGCAGAAGGTTCTTGGGGAACTCGCCGAGCAGGGCCGCGAGCGCCAGCACCTCCTGGAAGCCCGTTTGGTGCAGGCTCATCTTCTTCGCGCCGAGGTACTTGGGGACCTCGTCACCCTCGACCCGCATCAGGGTCCCGGGCGATAAGCCATAGTCGATCGCATCGAAGACGACGAGGATGTCCGCGGCCCGGACCCGGTCGAGCAGATTGAGCCCCTGGGTACCACCGTCGAGCAGCGCGACCTGCGCCGGGAAACGCCAACGTTGCTGCAAGACCTCGACGACGCGCACACCGAAGCCTTCGTCGGCCCACAGCAGATTCCCGATGCCGAGGATCAGCACCCGCGGCGGGCCGGCATCCGGCCGCGCCGCCGGCGGCCGGCCCCTCATGGCCGGTCATCCTTGAACATCCGCCAACCGCTGATCATGGTGCTGATCAGGCTCTGGCGCGACATGATGTCCTCGCGGATCGCGGTGTAGACGTGCAGCATCACGAAGACGACGATGATCCACATGCCCCAGTGGTGCCACATCCGCACGTCCTGGCTCTGGCCGACGAACGGGATGACCCAGCCGAACAACTGATCCTGCCAGCTACCGAGACCCGTCTGCTCCGAGTAGAGGGCGAAGCCGGTGACGATCATGACCAGGCCGCCGACCGTGATGATGGTGACCATGAAGAGGTGGGCGAGCGGGTTGTGGCCGACATATTTCTTGGGCTCCTTCTCGAGAAAGGCGTACCAGCGCACCTCGTGCGCCAGCTCGCGCCAGAAACTCGCCCGCCAGAAAGGCAGCGTGAAGAGCTGCCGCGCATAGCGATTGCCGACGAAGGCCCAGTAGATCCGGAACAGGAAGCCGACGGCAAAGACATAGGCCGTCGCGAAATGGGCGAAACGGATATAGCCCATCAAAAAGTGGTCGCTGGCCTCACCCGGCAGCGACGGGGGTGGATTGGCGATCAGGTAGCCAGTGATCGCCAGGATGGTGATCGCCAAGGCGTTGATCCAGTGCCAGGCCCGCAAGGGAGCCTGGTAGACGTAAACGGCCGTCTGTTTGACCTGTGGCAGACCGTTGGGCATGGGATGTCCTCCGCGCGCTCACGCTGGAATAGTCGATCGTGGACGATGCTCGTTATCGAGGGTTGCAAAAGTCATCGCAGACGGCGCGCTGCGACACGCTGCAAGGACGTCCGTGTCAGCTCGGCGGCGGGATCCCTCCCGCCGACGGTCGCCGCGAGGCGCCTCCGATGACTTTCGGGCCGATTGATATGTCCCAGAAGCCTCAGCGCACCTGGATCCGGGTCAGCTCTTGGCCATCCGGGCCGATGATATGCGTCGCGCAGGCGAGACAAGGATCGAAACTGTGCAGCGTGCGCAGGATCTCCAACGGCTCGTCGGCCTTGGCGAGCGGTGTGCCGAGCAGCGCCGCCTCGTAGGCGCCGATGTTGCCGGCCGCATCGCGCGGCGAGGCGTTCCAGGTGGTCGGCACAACGGCCTGGTAGTTGGCGATCCGGCCATCACGGATCAGGACCCAGTGGCCGAGCGCGCCACGGGGTGCCTCGGTGGTGCCGACGCCGCGGACCTCCTTCGGCCAGGTCTTCGGATCCCAACGCTCGGTGTTGGCCGTGGCGGTATCGCCGGCCTTGATATTGGCGACCAGCTTGTCCTGGAAATGGCGCATCTTATGGGCAGCCCAGGATGCCTCGAGCCCGCGCGCCGCGGTGCGCCCGAGTGTCGAGAAGAGCGCATCGAGCGGCAGCCCAAGGTCCGTCAGTACCTTGTCGACCGGCTCCTTGAACTCGGGAATGCCCTTCGCATAGCCGATCACATAGCGCGCCAGCGGACCCACCTCCATCGCGTGGCCGCGCCATCGCGGTGCCTTGACCCACGAGTACTTCGCGTCCTCGTCGATCTCCTCGATCCGGGTCCTCGTCCCAACGGTGTTCGGGCCGAGGGCGAAGTTGGGCTCGGTCACCCCGTCCCAGGGGTGAAGGCCACGCGCCTCATCGGCATAGCGGAACCAAGAGTGGGTGACGAACTCCTGGATCTCGTCCGGATCGCGCAGGTCCACATCGTGGACCTCGCTCAGATTGCCGTTGATGATGGCCCCGCGCGGCATCAGCAGGTTGTCGGCCGAATCGTCGTTGGCGTGCTCCGGGATGTCGCCATAGGACAGGACCGCCTGGCGGCTCAGGCCGCCACCGTAGGTCCAGTCCTTGTAGAAGGACGCGATCGCGATCAGGTCCGGTAGGTAGACCTTGTCGATGAACTCGATGGTCTGGTCGATGATCGCGCTGACGAGATTCAGCCGCTCCATGTTGACGGCACCGACGGCCCCTGCGCCGTCGACATTGATGGCGCAGGGCATGCCACCGACGATCCAGTTCGGGTGTGGGTTCTTGCCACCGTAGACGGCGTGGATCTTGACGATCTCCTTCTGGAAGTCGAGCGCTTCCAGGTAGTGGGCCACCGCCATCAGGTTGGCCTCGGGCGGCAGCCGGTAGGCCGGATTGCCCCAATAGCCATTCATGAAAGGCCCGAGCTGTCCGAGTTCGACGAAGCGCTTGAGCCGCTGCTGGATGTCCCGGAAATAGCCCGGCGATGACTTGGGCCAATCGCTGATCGACTGGGCCAGCGCGCTGGTCGCCTTGGGATCGGCCTTCAACGCCGAGACGACATCGACCCAGTCGAGCGCGTGCAGATGATAGAAATGCACCAGGTGGTCTTGGGCCTGGAGCGTGAGCTGCATGATGTTGCGGATCGAGTTGGCGTTCTCGGGAATCGGGATGCCGAGGGCATCCTCGACCGCCCGAACCGAGGTCAGCGCGTGCGTCCCGGTGCAGACGCCGCAGATCCGTTGCGTGAAGGCCCAGGCATCGCGCGGGTCGCGCCCGCGCAGGATCACCTCGAGCCCGCGCCACATGGTGCCGGCACTGACGGCGTTGCGGATGACGTTGTCCTCGTCGAGGTTCACCTCGCAGCGCAGATGGCCCTCGATCCGGGTCACCGGGTCGACGACGAAGCGGCGCCCGCTGCGGTCGAGCGTGAAGCCATTCGGCGTGGTGATCGAAGCGCTCATGGCTTGTCCTCCTCAGTGGTGCTCGATGGCCGGCGATGCTTCAGAAGACTCACGGTGGCATGGGCCGCGATCGCGGCACCAACGGCACCAGCGGCAGCCAAACCGACACGGTCGGCGTTGGCCTCGACGCCGAAGACCCGCGTGTCGGTGACCTGCTGATAGAAGCCGGACTGGTCCCAGAAGGCGTTCTCGGAACAGCCGATGCAGCCGTGACCGGACTGAATCGGGAAGGAGACGCCCGTGTTCCAGCCGACCGTCGAGCAGGCGTTATAGGTCGTGGGCCCCTTGCAGCCCATCTTGTAGAGGCAGTAGCCGCGCCGCGCCCCTTCGTCATCCCAGGCCTCGACAAACTGGCCGGCGTCGAAGTGCGGACGGCGATAACACTTGTCGTGAATGCGCTGACCGTAGAACATCAAGGGTCGGCCCTGCCGATCGAGCGGTGGCAGGCGCTCGAAGGTCAACATATAGGTCAGCACCCCGGTCATGACCTCCGCGATCGGCGGGCAGCCGGGCACCTTGATGACCGGCTTGTCGCGAATCACCTGGTGCACCGGGGTCGCGCGGGTCGGATTCGGATGGGCGGCCTGCACGCAACCCCAGGAGGCGCAGGTACCCCAAGCGACAACGGCCTGAGCATCGGCGGCCATCTCGTGCAACTGCTCGACGAACGGCCGACCGGCGACGATACAGCTCATGCCGTCCTGCTCGAGCGGGGCGTTCCCCTCGACCGCGAGGAGATAGCGGCCTTTGTACTTCTCCCGTGTCTCTTCGAGGATCGCCTCGGCCTGATGGCCGGCGGCGGCCATGATCAGATCCTGGTAGTCGAGCGAGATCATCGAGAGGATGATGTCGCTAGCCAGCGGGTGGGCCGAACGAATGAAGGACTCCGAGCAGCAGGTGCACTCCAGGCCGTGGAGCCAGATGACCGGGATCCGTGGCTTGGTCTCCATCGCCTCGGCAATGTGACCGGCGAAAGACGGTGCGAGGCCAAGCGAGGCGGCCGTCACACCGCAGAACTCGAGAAAGCGGCGACGGCTGATCCCCCGGCGGCGCATGGCCTCATAGAAGGTATCTGTGATTGGCATCTGTGGTCCTCGAGAGGCGATCGGTGAGGGCACCGATGGGGGCCGATAGTCACGATCTGTTTCCGAACCGATTCCCGAGAGATTTAGTCAAAAACACCTTGGGGAATCAGGTTGGTGGGATCATGCACGAACGGCCAAGACCACAGCAATACCGAGAGAATTACATAATAATTTAAGCGAATTCAGATGCTTTTAGTATCTATTCAGGTTCGAATTCAACTGTTCTGAGGGATGAACGGCGGGATGCGCTGCGCGAGTTACGCGAGTGCGAACTACGCGAGAAGGGCGGGATGCGCTGCGCTTTCCCGCCCTACGGGGTACGTACCGCCGACATGCCTGGGGCTGCTGGGTGCGGCGCCAGGCGTTCGATCATTTCGCGCAGGGCCTCCGCCTTGATCGGTTTCGACAGGAAATCGTCCATGCCCGCTGCGAGACAGGCGGCCCGGGTATCCTCCGCCGCATCGGCGGTCAAGGCGACGATCGGCAGGCGCCGTCCGCGCTCGCGCGCCCGGACGGCGCACGTCAAGGCCAGGCCATCGAGCTTCGGCATCCGCAGGTCGATGAACGCGATGTCGAAGGCACCGGCCGCGATTCGCTGCAGGGCCTCCTCGCCATCCGCGACACGGACCACCCGATGGCCCAAGCGTTCGAGGAAGGTCACGATGACCTTCGCGGCGATCTCGTTGTCTTCGGCGACCAGCACCCGAATCCCGGCCGGCCGCTGGTCCGCGCTTGCCGGGGCGCCCGAGGAGGAGACGGGCGATGGCTCCGGGGTCGCGGGAACGGGGTGGCCGGCACTCGGCAAGGGGAGCCGAATCCAGAAACGGCTCCCCTGTCCGGGCGTGCTCTCGGCACCGATGGTTCCCCCCATCAATCGGGTCAGGTCGCGCGCGATCGTCGTGCCAAGTCCGGAGCCACCGAAGCGCCGCGTCGTCGACTGATCCGCCTGTCGAAAACGCTCGAAGACGATCGCCAGCTGTTCGGTCGACATCCCGATGCCGGTATCCCGGACCTGGATCAACAGATGAGGTTCGGTTACCGCGTCCTCGGGTGGCCGGTGCTCGACGGACAATTCGACCTCGCCCCGCTCGGTGAACTTGACCGCGTTGCCGAGCAGGTTGAGCAGGATCTGCCGAATCCGAAGTGGATCGCCGACATAGGACGATGACAGGCCGGGAGCGATACGCAGGCTGAGTGTCAGGCCCTTGTCGAGGGCACGCGGCTCGATCAGACGGCAGACCTCCTCGAGCGTCGTTCGCAGATCGAATGGTATCGCCTCCAGTTCCAGCCGACGCGCATCGATCTTGGACAGATCGAGAATGTCGCCGATCAGCGAGCGAAGAAGTTCGGCAGACCGTGAGATACCCTGGACGTACTCCTGCTGCTCTTTCGTCAGTTCGGTTGCCTTCAGCAAGTCCGTCATGCCGATGACACCAGTCAAAGGGGTGCGCAGCTCGTGGGTCATCACGGCCAGGAAGTCGCTTTTGGCCCGATTGGCGCGCTCAGCCTCGGCCCGCGCCTGCTGGACCCGGGCCAGCAGCGAATACTGATACAGAGGCAGCGCCACCAGCAGCAGCAGGAAGAAAGCCGCCTCAAACGGATGTTTCAGCCAGTGGTCGAGCGCAACCAACACCAGGCCATAGGCCACCACCGACGCGAGAGTCGCAAAGATCAGGTGGCTGCGACCATAGCGGGTACCTGCCGAGATGAAGATCCAGATATAGAAGAGATAGAAAGGGCTGATCGCTTCCTGCGTCAGCAGGATGACCAGGCTGGTCGCAAGGATATCGATCAACAGGCTCAGGTACCGTCGGACCGGCGAATGGGGTTGCCGCAATACGCTGACGAACAAGCCGACGCCGACGACGAGAAAGCCGGCAAAGAGCGCCACGAAATGCCGAACATCGACCTGATAGTAGCCGGTGGCGGCGCCAAGTCCGATGTAGAAGAGACCAAAGATCCAGATCCCCATCCTTACGGCCGCGGACTGGAATTCCGGGTTGCTCCATTGCCCTGGCTTCGACACAAACGTCCTGTACATGATCGAACCCCTGATCCTCATTCATGACCACATTCATCACTACGCGCCTCGCAAACCGCTTTCGCGGCATCCGATCCGGATCGACACGCCCGGTGGCCGGTTCCAGCGCGGGTTTTCGCCATTGGGCTTCGTGCTATATTAGCGAAACCTTCGGCTGCTCGGGGCGTCGCTGATGCATCGGCCCGACGCCGGAGTCCACCCCGCTCGTGCAGGGTTCGACATCCGGGACGTCGATCTGAATCGGGCGACCAGTCGACCAGAGCGGCGCTGTCTGGTTGGGGCCGGACCGCCGGTCCGCGACCGGCTGAAACAGGTCAATCGCGTCCGCGATCGCGGCGCCTTTTCAGGGCGCCAACAAAAAGCAGGAATAAACAACATGCCTCGCCCGGAAACGGATGGTCGCCCCGCGCGCGCCGCCCGTGCGCGGTGATTATCGAGAGAAGAGGAGCACATCATGTCGAAGAAGCATCCCGTCGTCGCCGTCACCGGCTCGTCCGGCGCCGGCACCACGACCGTCAAACGGGCCTTCGAACACATCTTTCAACGGGATGGGATCACCGCTGCCGTCATCGAGGGCGACAGTTTCCATCGCTACAATCGCGTCGACATGAAGGCCGAGATGGCCAAGGCTCAGCGCGAGAACCGGAACATCAGTCACTTCGGCGCCGAGGCCAACCGCTTCGATCTGCTCGAGACGCTGTTTCACGATTACGGCGAGCGCGGGGGCGGTCAGAAACGCTTTTACCTTCATAGCCCGGAAGAGGCGGCCGATCACAATGCGCGACTCGGCACCGACCTGAAGCCGGGTGAATTCACACCGTGGGAAGACCTCCCCGCCGGGACTGACCTGCTCTTCTACGAAGGGCTCCACGGCCTGGTCGTCACCGAAGAGCATAACGTCGCCCGCCATGTCGACCTCGGGGTCGGGGTCGTACCGATCGTGAATCTGGAATGGATCCAGAAGATCCATCGCGACAACGCCGAGCGTGGTTACTCGGCCGAGGCGATCGTCGACACCATCCTGCGCCGGATGCCCGACTACATCAATTACATCGTGCCGCAGTTCTCGATGACCGATATCAACTTCCAACGGGTCGCGACGGTCGACACATCGAATCCGTTCATCGCCCGTGAGATCCCGACCGCGGACGAAAGCTTCGTCATCATTCGCTTTCGCGAGCCGGAGAAGTTCCAGATCGACTTCCCGTACCTGTTGGCGATGATCCACGACTCCTTCATGACCCGCCGCAATACGATCGTCGTTCCCGGCGGCAAGATGGGCTTCGCGATGGAGATCATCCTGCAACCGATCATCGAGCGGATGATGGACGACCGCCGCGTCTGATCGCACCCCAGCGGGGCGGTCCCGACGATCGCCCCGCATCGCGCACACCAGCGATGCCCCCTCGGGCGCCGCCTCGACATCCTCGCCGCAGCTCAGGATCGAATCCATGCCAGCGACATGGTACGCGCCGTCGGCTACCGGTCAGTTGGGGCGGATCGGCGGATCGCTCTCGTCTTGACGCTGTTGGAGCGACTCGATCCCCAGCAACTGCGCGCGGCGGCTGTCGGCGCGCAGCACCGTGATGCGGAAACCACCGACTTCGACCTGCTCGCCCCTCTTCGGGACCCGCCCCAAGGCATTGGCTACGAGACCGCCGAGCGTATCGAACTCGTCATCGGCCAGCGCAGAGCCGAAATAGGCATTGAAATCCTCGATCGAGGTGCGGGCCTTGGCCGTGAATTCGCGCCGGCTGCGCTGGAAGATGCTGGCGCCTTCGTCGAAGTCGTGCTCATCCTCGATCTCGCCGACGATCTGCTCCAGGACATCCTCGATCGTCACGAGGCCGGCCGCGCTGCCGTATTCGTCGACGACGATCGCCATGTGATTGCGGCTCGCGCGGAACTCCTTCAGCAAGACATTGAGCCGTTTGCTCTCGGGCACGAAGACCGCTGAACGCAAGAGATCGCGCAGGTTGAAGGTGCGCCGCCGGGTGTCGTTACAGTAGGCGAGCAGATCCTTGGCCAGCAGGATGCCGACGACCTCGCCCTTGTCCTCGCCGGTCACCGGGAAACGCGAGTGGGCCGATTCGATCGCGATCTCGATGATGCGCTCCAACGGATCGTCGCGCCGCACCGCAACCATCTCGGCGCGCGGGATCATGATGTCGCGGACACGCTGATCGGAGACCTGAAGAACCCCTTCGATCATGCACAGGGCATCGGTATCGAGGAGCTCCCGACCCCGCGCCTCCTTCAGCAGCTCGATGAGCTGCTCCCGGTCCTGCGGTTCGCCTCCGAAGAGCTGGCCCAAACGTTCCAGCCAGCCACGCGGACGCGAACCGCTGCTAGATCGATCGCTCGTCATCACTTGACCTTGGTTCCTCATAAGGGTTGGCAAATCCTAACTCGTGCAGTATCAGGCTTTCCAGCCTCTCCATCGAATCGGCCGCGTCCGAATCCTGGTGATCGTAACCGAGCAGGTGCAGCACACCATGCACGACCAGATGCGCCCAATGGGCCTCGACCGATTTGTGCTGCTCAGCGGCCTCGCGCGCCACCAACGGAGCGCACAGCACCAAGTCGCCGAGCAGATCGTCACCGTCGAAGCCCGGTGGCGGTTCGAATGGAAAGGACAACACATTGGTCGGGCCGGACCGGCCTCGATAGCGGTGATTCAGTTCCGCCCCCTCGGGCTCGTCGACGAGGCGCAGCGTCACCTCGGCGCGCGCCCGGCGCCCGGCCAGCGCCGCGGTGACCCAGCGCTCGCACTGCTTCGAGCTGGGCGTGGCATCGGCGCTGGTCGCCCATTGCAGATCGAGCGACAGCTCCACCTTCGCGTCCGGGCTCGTCGCCATGCCGTCAGGGCTCGGTGCGCCGCGCCTGGCCGGGCTGTCGGTCGAAGGCCTCGTAGGCATTGACGATGCGCTGCACCAGCGTGTGTCGGACCACGTCACGGGCGTTGAAGAAGGTGAAGCTGATCCCCGGCACGTCGCGCAGGATCTCGACCGCCTGACGTAAGCCCGACGGCTGACCACGGGGCAAATCGACTTGCGTCACGTCGCCGGTGATCACCGCGGTCGAACCGAAGCCGAGGCGGGTCAGAAACATCTTCATCTGCTCGGGTGTCGTGTTCTGCGCCTCATCGAGGATGATGAAGGCCTCGTTCAGCGTACGCCCACGCATGTACGCAAGCGGGGCCACCTCGATGACGTTGCGTTCGATGAGCTTATTGACCTTCTCGAAGCCGAGCATCTCGAACAGCGCATCGTACAGCGGACGCAGATAGGGATCGATCTTCTGCGCCAGGTCACCCGGCAGGAAACCGAGCCGCTCGCCGGCTTCGACCGCCGGCCGTACGAGCAGCAGACGCCGGACACGATCCGTCTCGAGCGCCTCGACCGCGCTCGCGACAGCGAGATAGGTCTTGCCGGTGCCGGCCGGGCCGACGCCAAAATTGATGTCGTGATGTTGTATCGCGTGCAGGTATTCCTGTTGATTCGGCCCACGCGCGCGCACCAGACCGCGCTTGGTCTTGATCAAGATCTCGGGGCGTCGATCGAACCGTTCCCCGAGGCGCGCATCGAGATCCGCTTCCTGGAGGTGCAAATGGACCGTCTCCGGATTCAGGACCTCGCTGGCGGTCGCCGAGTACAGGTCGCGCAGCACCTGTTCGCCGGCCGTGACGCCATCGGGATCGCCGATCAGCCGAAAAGCGGTGCCGCGATTGTTGATCTCGATCCCGAGTCGACGCTCGATCTGGCGCAAGTGCTGATCGAGCTGCCCGCACAGATTCGCCAGGCGTACGTTATCGGCCGGTGTCAGGTCGAGATCGAGGGTCCGCGGGGCCGGTGCCAAGGTCGCTGTAAGGGACATCAAGCCGCCAACGCGTCGCTCAGCGCGCCACGCAGCGAGTTCGGCAGCGCCTCGGTGATCACGACATCGACGAAGCGGCCGATCAGGTCGCTCGGGCCAACGAAATTGACCACCCGATTGTTCTCGGTGCGCCCGGCAAGCTGTCTCGGATCCTTGCGCGCCGGCCCCTCGACGAGGATCCGTTGACGCGACCCGACCATGCCCAGGCTGATCGCCTGTGCCTGCGCCGTGATCCGCTGCTGCAGCTGGGCGAGCCGCTCCTGCTTGACCGCCAACGGCAGGGTATCCGGGTAATCGGCGGCCGGCGTGCCGGGGCGGGGACTGTAGACGAAGCTGAAGCTCTGATCGAAGCCGATCTCCTCGATCAGGTCCAGTGTCGCGGCGAAATCCGCCTCGCTCTCGCCGGGAAAGCCGACGATGAAATCCGACGACAGGCTGATCCCTGGACGGGCCTCGCGCAGACGCCGGATCTTGGACTTGTATTCAAGCACCGTGTGGCCACGCTTCATTCGCGCGAGGATCCGGTCCGAGCCACTCTGGATCGGCAGATGCAGATAACCGGCTAGCGCCGGGATCTCGCGGTAGGCCGCGATCAGGGCCTCATCGAATTCGACCGGATGGCTGGTCGTGAAGCGCACCCGATCGATGCCGTCGATCGCCGCCACATAACGAATCAACAGCGCCAGATCGGCCTCGGCCCCCTCGTCGGTCAGGCCGCGATAAGCGTTGACGTTCTGTCCGAGCAGATTGACCTCGCGGACCCCCTGCTCGGCGAGCGCGGCGACCTCGGCGATGACGTCATCGAACGGCCGACTGACCTCCTCGCCACGGGTATAGGGCACCACGCAATAGGTGCAGTATTTCGAGCAGCCCTCCATCACCGACACGAAGGCCGTGGGACCCTCGGCACGCGGTGGGGGCAGACAATCGAACTTCTCGATCTCGGGAAAGGACACATCGATCTGCGGCACGCGCTGCCGCGCCAACGCATCGAGCATCGCCGGCAACCGGTGCAGCGTCTGTGGCCCGAAGACCAGATCGACGAACGGCGCTCGAGCACGGATCGCGTCACCCTCCTGGCTCGCGACACAACCGCCGACACCGATGACGAGATCCGGCCGCCGTGCCTTCCAGGGTCGCCAACGGCCCAACTGGGAAAAGACCTTCTCCTGGGCCTTCTCGCGAATCGAGCAGGTGTTGATCAGCAGGACATCGGCCTCTTCCGGCCGCTCGGCGAGTTCCAGGCCGTGCGAGACGCGCAACGCATCCGCCATCCGGGCGGAGTCGTACTCGTTCATCTGGCAACCGTAGGTCTGGATGAAAAGCTTTTTCACCATAAGGGCTTTGATTTGTGGCATGGCCGCGAATCTTCAAGCCTCCGTGCGACAGGTGTCAAGCATTGGGCTCCCACCGACAGCGCCACCATACCGGGCGACACAAAAGCCTTGCGACAAATAACGCGAATTATTATCATTACCGGAAATGCCAGGCTGTCCATGTCGTTGGCCCTTTCCGGATACGAAGCCCGGTCGGATCGACAGCTGGCGTGGGTGGCTCACCCGATAGGCCGTATGCGGGCGCGCCGCCCGATGACGAATTCACTCACCTCGACCCGTGCTTGCTCGGAGGACCAATGAACCAGACCATGCAGCCCAGATCCGTCGGCTTCTCCGTACCTCATGCCATGAGCCGCCCGGAACCCCAACGGGTTCGCAGTGACACCCTGTTGCAAGGTGGTCGTCGTTTGATCATCGAGCACGGCGGCGCCAGCTACACGCTGCTGCTGACCCGCAACGACAAACTGATCCTGACCAAGTAGACCAACGACGATCGCGATCGACCTCCTGTTATTCGCCCAGGCCTCGGCCACCCTCACGGTGCAGGGAGGCACCGTTTCGTTCGGCGAGCTCCGGCCGCCGAACGGTCAGTGGCCGGCGTCCACCGCCGGCCCCGCGCTGCGAAGCGAAGGTCAGGGACACTCCTTCGGCGCCTCCGCGACGGCGCACGGATGCTCCGTCCGGTTCGATGGAACGGGAACTCCGCCCGCTCCGCGTCGCAAAGGCCCATGGACGGGCCTTTGCGACACCTAATCGTCACGCTGCCCCGCGCACCCCTAGCCTGACGAGGGACAGATGGCGCAACCTCAGGCTGTTCGTGACCACGAAGACACTCGATAAGGCCATCGCCAGACCAGCGGCCATCGGGTTCAAGTGCCATCCATAGGCCAGGTAGAAGACCCCGGCCGCAACCGGTATCAATAGAACATTGTACGCGAAGGCCCAGAACAGGTTACCCCGGATCGTCCCCAAGGTCCGGCGGGCGAGATCCAGTGCCGTTATGACGCGCGCCAATTCGCCCCGGGTCAAGGTAACATCGGCCGCCTCGATCGCGATGTCGGTCCCCGATCCCAAAGCGATGCCGACATCGGCCTGAGCCAGGGCCGGCGCATCGTTGATCCCATCGCCGACGAAGGCCACGGTGCGTCCTTCGCCCTTCAATTCGCGAACGAGATCGGCCTTTCCTCCCGGCAGCACCTCGGCCCAGACACGATCGACACCAAGTCTGCGCGCCACGGCTGAAGCCGCGCCCTGGTTGTCGCCGGTGATCATCGCGACCGTCAAGCCGCGCGCCTTCAGCGCCGCGACCATGGCCGCGGCATCGGGTTTCAGCGGATCGGCGAAGGCCAGCAGCGCCTTGACCTGGTCGTCGACGGCCACCACGACCGGGGTGTGACCCTCGCTTGCGAGGGCCTCGATGCGCGCGGCGAGCGTCGCATCGACCGCCATCCCCTGCTGCGCGGCCCAGCGCGCCGTGCCGATCAAGACCTGATGCCCATCGACCTGCGCCCGAACACCCTGCCCCGGCTCGGCCGTGAAACCATCAGTGCCGGGCCAGGTCAGTCCGCGCTCGCGCGCGGCCTCGAGCACGGCAACGGCGAGCGGGTGTTCGCTGCCGGCCTCGGCCGCGGCGGCCAGCCGCAAGATGTCATCCGCCTCGCCAGCCACGGGCTCGAGATGCGTGAGTCGCGGCCGGCCCTCGGTCAAGGTGCCTGTCTTGTCGAATACCAGCAGGTCGACCCGCGCCAGCGTCTCGATCGCCGAGCCCTTGCGGAACAACACCCCGAGCTCGGCGCCGCGCCCGCTGCCGACCAGGATCGCCGCGGGGGTCGCAAGCCCCATCGCACAGGGACAGGCGACGACGAGCACCGCGACCGCGCTCAGCAGCGCGAAATTCACAGCCGGCGGCGGGGCGTAGACAAGCCAGATGGCGAAGGTGGCCAGCGCGATCAGGATCACCGTGGGGGTAAACACGCCGACTACCCGATCAGCGACCCGTTGAATGGGCGGTTTGCTCCCCTGAGCCTGCTCGACCAGGCGAATGATCCGGGCGAGCACGGTGGCCTCGCCGACCTCGGTCACCGCCGCCCGCAGCGACCCGTGCTGGTTGAGGGTCCCGCCGACGAGGGGGTCGCCCGGCCCCTTGTGTACGGGGACCGGCTCGCCGGTCAGCATCGACTCGTCGACATAAGTCTCCCCCTGCTCGATCCTTGCATCGACCGGAATCCGTTCGCCGGGGCGGATGATTAGCAGATCACCAACCTGCAACTGCGCCGTCGCCACCTCTTCCTCGCGATCGACACGCCAGACGCGCGCGGTCTTCGCCTGCAAGCCGATGAGTTTACGCACCGCCGCCGAGGCCCGGCCCTTGGCCAGCTCCTCGAGATACTTGCCGAGCAAGATCACGGTGATGACGACGGCCGCCGTCTCGAAGTAGATATGCCGAGCCTCGGGCGGGAAGAATCCGGGCGCCAGCAACACCGCCAGGCTGTAGAGCCAAGCCGCCCCGGTCCCGGTCATGACCAGGCTGTTCATGTCCGGCGAGCCTTGCCGATACGCCGCCCACCCGGCGCGGAAAAACCGCCGGCCGGGACCGAGAATGACAGCGGTCGTCAGCAGTGCCTGGAGCCAATCCCAGACGGCCGGTGGCGCGAATCGGCTCAGGAAATCGTCGAACCCCGGAACCAGGTGCGCGCCCATCGCGACGATGAACACGGGCAAGGTCAACAGGACAGCGATCGCTACGGCGCGTCGCGCGCCGGCGCGATCGCTGTCCTCGGCCTCGTGCTCATGGGTGCCGCCGAGCATCCGCGGCTCGTAGCCGGCCTGCGTGATGGCTTGCGCGATAGCCGTCTCGTCGGCATCCGGGGCCAAGCGCAGGCTCGCGCGTTCGGTGGCCAAATTGACATGGACATCGATGACCCCTGGCAGCCGCGCCAGCACGCGCTCGACCCGGGCCGAGCAGTTCGCGCAGGTCATGCCGCCGACGCCGATCTCCCAGTCCTTCGTCGATTCGGCCATGCCGTCCACCATCGAGGCATCAACCCGGAGTGGGCGAGCCCATCTGGGCCTGCAGGTAGTTCTGCAGACCCATTTTGTCGATCAGACCCAATTGCTGTTCCAGCCAGTGGGCGTGATCCTCTTCGGTATCTTCGAGCAGGCGACGCAGGATCTCGCGGGTCTGGAAGTCGCGTTCCTCCTCGCAGCAGACGATGGCGGCCCTCAGGGCCGCGGCAACCTCGTACTCGAGTGCGAGATCGTGGCGCAGCATCTCGGGGACCGTGGCACCAACGCGCAACGGATCGCGCTGGGTCAAATCCGGCACCGCCTCGAGGAACAGCATGCGTCGGATCAGGGCGTCGGCGTGCTGTTTCTCCTCGTCGGTCTCGTGGTCGATGCGCGTGTACAGCTTGGTCAGACCCCAGTCTTCATACATGCGCGAGTGGATGAAATACTGATCGATGGCCGTCAACTCGTTGGCCAGTAACCGTTGCAGTTGCTCGATGACACGCGGATGGCCTTTCACGGTGAATCTCCTCCTGGGCAACGCCTAGATCGCGGATTCGAGGTAGTTCGGCAAGCCAACCTGATCGATCAGCGACAACTGGGTCTCGAGCCAATCGATGCGCTCCTCGACGTCCTCCTGGATCTCGGCCAGCAGGTGGCGACTGACGTAATCGCGCTGGGACTCGCAATGGGCAATCGCGGCGACGAGGGCATCCCGGTAATGGGTCTCGGTGGCGAGATCGTTACGAAGCAATTCCGGGACATCTTCGCCGATCAGCAGCTTGTCGAGGTCTTGCAGGTTAGGCAGCCCTTCGAGGAAGAGAACACGCTCGATGATGCGGTCGGCCTGCTTCATGGCTTCGATCGAGGCCGCCTTCTCGCGCCCCTCGAGCGTTTGGAAACCCCAATTTCCGAGCATCCGCGCGTGTAGGAAATACTGGTTGATCGCCGTCAGCGCGATCTTGAGCACCCCGTTGAGCTGGCGATTGATGGTCGGGTCTGTCTTCATCGTGCTATCCCCGCGTTTCGGTTCGTTGACTGAGGGGCCGTCGGCCGACCGATAGCCGGAACATTGCCATCGTTGGCGTTTTTATCAAGTCTGGCCACCCCGACACTTGACACCAATAAGAACCATTCCTATTATCAGACTCAATCCCGATTACTCCAGCATCAGGACCCCTCGCCGCCATGTATGTCTGCATCTGTCAATCCGTGACCGATCGTGAGATCCGCCAGGCCGTCGACCGCGGGGCCCGCACGATCCTAGACCTTCAGTCCGAGCTCGGCGTCGCGACCGGATGCGGGCGCTGCGAAAGCTGCGCGCGCGATGTCATGAACGAGCAGCTCTGGACCGGCACCCCAGCCGCGGGCGACTTGACCCCCGTGATGGCCTGTGGATAGGGCGCGTGCGATGAACTCTCGAAACAACCCGACGTTCCGCGCACGTCTTTGGGCGACGCTGGAGCGTTTCGTCGACGAAGTACCCTACGGAACCCGCCGATACCGCTGGCGCCTGCTCCAGGAGCAGGCTCGGGAGTCGGCTATTCGTCAGCGCGAGCGGACGAAACCGACGCGCTGAGCGGTCGTTCAAGACAACCTGCGGCCCGGGGAGCGCTTCGGGCCACGCCTCGCCAGCCGAGTTCGGGACTCCGAGTTCGCCAGCCGAGATCTTCAAGTTCAACCTTCGACCTGGAGCTCGCTGGCATGCACGACCACAGACTCGCCCCCCCGACTCGATCCGACCTCGACCAGCTCGATCCGGAGATCCTACAACGAGAGCTCGGCACCCTGATGCGGCGTTATTTGGGCTCGAGGTCGGCGCCGATGGCGCGCGCCGTCGCCGGCCATCTCGAGGCCCTGTGCTGCCATCCGGAGTTCTTCGGCAGCAACGATGAACGGTGCGTCTATCTGCGTCTCGTCCGCCAATGGCGGTGGTTGGCCGATCAGGATACGGCCGCGGTACTACACTGACCGACTTCGGGAGACCAGACCATGACGCAACGCGCTCGAGTCTCCATCCACGCGGCGCCGCAGCCAGCCGCACCGACCGAGACAGCCCTCCTCAACGGGTCGCCTTCCTTATTGGCCAGCGGCGGCTTCCCCGACACTCGAGAACAACCGGCACCGGATCGATTCGGCGGCGAGGCACCCCTCGATACGCCGCTCTTCAACCGGCGACGACCGAACCCGGCGGCCGTCACCGAAGCAGCGACCGTTGCCAAAAAGAGCGGTCCGATAAAGCTGTGGGACATCCCCCACAAGTACCATTGCCCGATCGTCGGGACCTGCCTCCTGGTCGATGAGTTGCGGCGCATTTCCGACAAGGTCGAAGCCGGCGCCCATCGGTCGGCGAACGACTATCGGATCCACGTCCGGTTCGTCGGCGCCGCCGAAACCAAGAACCCGTTGTCGATCGCGACCCAGCGACTGCTCGACCGCAAGTTCGCATCGAGCATTCGACAGTTCGCACGCGCGAAGGGGTCGGACGAGATCGAGGCCCTGTGGCGCGGCGCAGTGGCCGAAGGAAACATCCCCGGTCCCTTCTGGGCGCTGATGTCACACCCGCGCGCCGACCATCGGGTGAAGGCCATTGCCTACGAGGATGTCCACATGCTGTCGCATCAGGTCGGCGCCGGACTTCAGGCCGAGGCCAAGGCACTGGCCGAAGCGCGCGCGCGCCTCGATCAGGTCGAGCGCGACCGGCAAGCGGAGAAGCGTCGGCTCGAACGCCAGTTAGCGGATCGCGACCGGGAGTTGGCCGCGCTGCGCGAGGAGCTCGACTTGGCCGCCGCGCGGCAGCGTCAGCCGGCCTGCGTCGAGCCGCCCCAGCGCCCCGATCGCGACCAGGAATCGACGGCAAGAGTCCGCGCGGCCGCCCTCGAGGCGCGGATCACGGACCTCGATCGCAACCTCGAGCGGATGACACGGGAGAACCGGCGCTTGGCACGCCAGGTTCAGGATCTCAGCAACGAAAACCACGCGCTGACCGCGAATCTCGCCGAGCAGCAGGCGGCCAAAGAAGCCCTGGAACGGCTGCTGTCCCGCGCCGGCGCCAGCTCGGAGGGTTTGCCTGGTTGCGCCGGCAGCGGCGAGTGTGCCAAGTGCGTCGACCTCGGCGGCCGGCGCATCCTCTGTATCGGCGGGCGCGGCACCCTCGCCGATCACTACCGCGACCTGGTCGCCCGGTACAACGGCGAACTCGTCCGCCATGACGGCGGCCTCGAGGACAGTCATCGCCGCCTCGAGGCGATGATGGCCGCGGCCGACGCCGTAGTCTGTCCGGCCGACTTCGTCAGCCACAACGCCTACCAACGCGCCAAGCGCTTTTGCAAGCGCCACGCGAAGCCCTGCATCCTGTTGCGCAGCTCCGGGATCGCGAACTTCGCCCGCGCCTTGGAGCAACTGGCGGCCTGATCCGCCCTACCCGGACCAGGTCACCCGCCGGTCGCCTCTGTTCCCTTCTGTGCCGGCACCCGCCGCCTCATCCGGAGCGCGACGGGTGCCGGCGCCTTCAGCCCCGTCCTCGACGCGACGGCGCCCGTCGAACGAAGACGAACCAATAGACCAGTGCCAGCGCCCCGACCCAAACGGCCGCGAGCCACCCGATCACACCGTCATAGTCGCCGACCAGGACCGCCAAAGAGGCGTCATCCGGGTTTCCGGTCAGGCGTCGCGTGACCTGAATCACGAAGACCCAGCCGGCGTGCAGCCCGATGCACCAACCAATGTGACCCGTGTGCTCGCGAACCAGCGCGAGCAACACCCCGACCAGGAACAGCGCGACGAGCGAATCGACATGCGACCACTGGAACAGGCCGACGAAGACCTGCGCGAACATCTGCGCGGACCCGAGCCAATCGAAGGGGACCCCGTCCGGCAGCCCGCTCGGCTTCATCATGTGCAGCACCGCATAGAGCAACGCCGACCAGAGTGCGGCCTGAAGCAACCCATGATGGCGGCGAATCGCGGTATAGAGCGCGCCACGAAAGAAGGTCTCCTCGAGCAGGCCGATCAGCAACCCGGCCAGCAGCGCCTGGGCCATGATCCGGACCAACCAGGCGGCGTCGAACGCCCGATCCGGAACCCGCACCTCGAGCGCCACCAGGGCCGCGACCAGGACCAGCAACATGACGAACCCGGCCAACCAGCCCAGGACCACCGCGCGCGCGAAGGGTCGCCAGGCCAGGCCGTAGCCGAGGGCCTGGCGAGAGTCCAGGCCCAGCCAACGCAAGAAGGGCCACAGACCGAGCAGGATGAAGACCTGCGCGAGGCGTCCCATGATCCGTTGCGGCGGATGATCGAGCCAGCCGGTCGCGACCAGCGGAACCGTCAGGACCGCCGCCAACACCAGGCAGACGAACAGGAAAAGAAAGAACTGGCCGGTTTCCTTCAAGATCGAGACCTCGCTGGCGTCGAAGGGGGATCGAAACGGCGATCTGCGACTGGGTCTGGCGCAACCTCGGCCGACCGGCCGATGACCTGTGCCGCGGCGACGACGGCCTGGCCCAACGACAGGCCGCCATCGTTGGTCGGGACTTGGCGATGGGCCAAAACGACGAGCCCGAGACCGCGCAACCGCAACGCCAAATCCTCGAACAGCAGACGGTTCTGGAAGACACCGCCGGACAAGGCGGTCGTCGAGCAGTGGTGGCGAGCCGCGAGCCGGGCGGCCCCGTTCGCGACGGCCTCGGCCAGGCCCCGATGGAAACGGACCGCGACCTCGGGTGCCGACCGACCGGCAGCGAGATCGGCGAGCAGCGCCTGCCACATCGGCGTCGGGTCGAGCTCGATCGTATCCGAGGGTGCACCCTCCACGGCCTCTCGCCACGCGAACGGATAAGCCGAGGTGTCGTCGTCGCCGGCACGACAAGCCAACGCCTCGAGTTCGATGGCCGCCTGGCCCTCGTATTGGATGCCGCCCCGGCCGATCCCGAGGACCGCCGCCACCGCATCGAACAGGCGGCCGCAGGCGCTGGTGACCGGCGCGTTGAAGCCGGTCGCCATCTGTCGATCCAGGATCTCGAGCGGCCGATCGGCCAGCCACTGGACGACCTCGAGGTCCGGGTAGGCGGCCCGCACCCGCTCCCAGCCGAGGTGCGTCGCCAGGTGCGCATAGGCCGTTCGCCAGGGTTCGAGGATCGCCTTGCCACCGCCCGGCAGCGGCGTTGGTGCCAGCCAACCGACGCGCTCGTAGCCGGCATAGTCGGCGAGCAGCAACTCACCGCCCCAGAGGGTCCCATCGGCACCGTAACCGAGCCCATCGAGCGCGATACCGAGGACGCGACCGCCGGCCAGCGGCCAGCCATTGTCGGCCAGAACCGCCGCGATATGGGCATGGTGGTGCTGGATGCGCCGGATCGGCACCTCGGCGCGCGCGGCGCGCTCGATCCCGACCAGCGTCGACCGGTAGCCAGGATGGTGATCGAGCGCGAACCAGGCCGGCTGGTGACGGAACAGCTCCAGGTACAGGTCGATCGTCCGTTCGTACTCACGGGCCGTGCGCGCGTCCTCGAGATCCCCGAGGTGTTGCGATAAGACGGCCTGCCCGTCCTGAAGCAAGCAGATGGTGTTCTTGAGCTCCCCGCCGAACGCGAGGATCGGTGGGCCCGCGGCGAAGCCCGGCGGCAGGTTCAACGGCGCCGGGGCATAGCCGCGCGCGCGCCGCAACAGGCGCGGGGCGCCATCGAGGATGCGCACGACCGAATCGTCGACCCGGTTGACGATGGCCCGATCGTGCCACAGCCAGTAATCGGCGAGGCCATGAAGCCGCTCGGCCGCCTCGTCGTTGTCGGTGCACTGGGGTTCGTCCGAGCGGTTGCCGCTGGTCATGACCAGCGGCCGCTCCCAGGCGTCGAGCAACAGGTGGTGGATCGGGCTGTACGGCAACATGAAACCGATCGTCGTCTGGCCCGGCGCGACCTCATCCGCGACCCGCTCGGCCCCGTCGGCCGCGAGCAGCAGGATCGGCGCCGCGACGCTGGCGAGCTGCTCAGCCTCGATCGCGTCCAAGCGCGCGAAGCGGCGGATCACATCGAGGTCGCGCGCCATCAGCGCGAACGGCTTGGCGAAACGCGCCTTGCGCCGGCGCAACTCGGCCACCGCACGCGCATCGGTGGCGTCGCACGCGAGATGAAAGCCGCCGATGCCCTTGATCGCGACGATCGCACCCTGCCCCAGCAAGTGGCTCGCGGCCGCGATCGCATCGACGGCCCCGAGCACGGCCGGATCGAGCGCCTGCCCTCCCCGTTCGCTGATCCAGACCCGCGGCCCGCAGATCGCACAGGCGTTGGGCTGGGCATGGAAGCGCCGATCGCCGGGATCCTCGTATTCGCGCTGGCACGCCGCGCACATCGCAAAGACGGCCATGCTCGTGTTCGCGCGGTCGTACGGGATCGCCGCGACGATGCTGAGCCGCGGCCCGCAATGCGTGCAATTGATGAAGGGATAACGATAACGGCGGTCGGCCGGGTCGAACAGTTCCCGGCGGCACGCCGGACAGGTCGCGGCATCCGGCACGATGCCCGTGTGCACGGACCCTGCGACGCTGGCGACGATGCGAAAGCCCGCCGCAGGCGGTGGCTCGTCGCACGGCTGGCGTTCGAGCGCGTCGATCCGCGCCAACGGCGGGCATTGGACCAAGAGCTCCGCGCAAAAGCGATCACGCTCGGGCGGCGGACCCCAGATCCGGATCAGCACGCCCTCGCCGTCGTTTCGCACCTCGCCGGTCAGGCCCAGATCCTGGGCCAAACGCCAGACCGTCGGTCGAAAGCCGACCCCCTGGACCAGGCCGCGCACCCGGATGCGTTCGCCGTTCATCGCGCCCCGTCCTCGGCGAGTAGCCGCCGGACCACCTCGCCGGCGAGCATCAGGCCGAACAGGGCCGGCAGATAGCTGATGGTCCCATTGACGGCCCGCGGGCGCCCGCGGCTCATCGGCTCCGGCGGGAGCGGTGGGCGCGGCGGCTCATCGGACCAGACGGCCAGCACGCCGCGACCCAGCCCGCGCCGCCGCAACCGCTGGCGCACCTCGCGGGCGAGCGGACAGCCACGGGAATCCATCAGATCACCGAGACGCAACCGCGACGGGTCGGTGCGCCCGCCAGCGCCCATGCTGCTCGCGACCGGGATGCCGCTGGTCAAGGCCGTCTCGAGCAGGGCCAGCTTGCAGGTCAGGCTGTCGATCGCATCGAGCACCTGATCCGGACGGTCGGCCAGCAGCCCCGGCATCTCGTCGGCCGCGATGAAACGATCGATCAGCGTCAAGCGACATCCGGGCTGGATATCGGCGATGCGCTCGCCGGCCAGCGCCACCTTGCGCTGGCCCAGCGTCGAATGCAGCGCCAGCAGCTGCCGGTTGAGATTCGACGGCGCGACCTCATCGCCATCGACCAGCGTCAGGCGCCCGACACCGGCGCGGGCCAGCGCCTCGGCCGCGTAAGCGCCGACACCACCAAGCCCGACCACCAGCACATGCGCCCGCGCCAACCGCTCGAGACCCGCATCCCCGACCAGGATCCGCGTCCGTTCGGCCAGCGCCGCCGGATCGGCCGAACGCGACGAGCAGGTTTCAGTCACGAAAAGCCCTCCAGCTCTGCAGTGGAACGGATCTATTTTCCCTCAGAGCGGGCATGCCGCACAGCTGTCGCGCCAACTGGGCGTGTTGAATCGGGCCAACGGCCCGCCGGACAGGAATCGGAAGGGTGCACGCCCATCGTCCTGCATCCTCCACTTGATCTCGCCCGCCGCCATCCTAGCGGGTATCACGAATAGGTCTGGTACAGCGTCCCTGGGCCGACCCAAATGGCTTTACCGCCTGACAGCCTCAGGCAGCCGACAGCGGCCGCAAACGCTCGCCGCGTTGGTCCGTAGCGAACGACCAGAAGCGAACAAGCGGAACAGGCTCACACTCTGAGCCTGTGCAGCTGCTATAGTCGCGCGGACGGAGCAAAGACTCTCAGGGTGTACGGATCAGCCATGCCGAAGCGCAGCAACCCCATCTACCTCGACAGCGCAGCGAGCACGCGGGTCGCCCCCGAGGTATGCGCGGCGATGATCGGCCAGCTCGATGAGGCGAGCCCCTTCGCCAATCCCTCCTCAGCACAACACGAGCCCGGGCGTCACGCCGCGGCCCGCTCCGTCGGTGCCGACCGCACGCTGCGCGATCCGATCGGCACCTGTGTCCGTTGCTTAAGCACCGGCTCGCTTCTGGCCGGCACGGCTCCGCGCGTCGGGAATCCTTAGCGTCCCGCCCATGTCAGTTCGAACCCTCGATTATTACGATCAGCACGCGGCGGCGTTCTTTGCCGACACGATCGACGTCGACATGTCGCCGCTCCAAGAGCATTTCCTTCGGCTACTCCCGGATCGTGCCCGAATCCTTGATGCTGGGTGCGGCTCCGGTCGCGACGCCAAGTGCTTCGCGGACCGCGGCTACCGCGTCACCGCGTTCGATGCCTCGCCGAAGTTGGTCGCATTGGCGGCATCCCATCTCGGACAACCTGTACACTGCCTGCGCTTCCAGGACCTTTCTTGGGAGCACGAGTTCGACGGTATCTGGGCTAGCGCCAGTCTGCTGCATGTGCCTATCGCCGAACTGCCGGATGTGCTCCGACGCCTCACTCGCGCGCTGAAGAGGCCCGGCGTGCTGTACGCCTCGTTCAAGTACGGACAAGGGGAGCGCGAGCATCGCGGCCGGCGCTTCACCGACCTGGATGAGCCGGGCCTCGCCGCCCTGCTGCGCCACGTGCCCGACCTCGAACCCGTGCGGATCTGGTCGAGCACTGACCGGCGCCCGGGTCGCGAGGCCGAGCGCTGGCTCAACACGATCCTACGCACGACCGGTTCCACATGGGTCAATTCCTAACCACGGGCGGCGCATCCGACCCGTTCCTTCCAAGGCTGTTGGAGGCGATCCGCCGGGCAAACCGCATCGACCTTGCGGTCGCCTTCATCAAGAT
Organism: Thioalkalicoccus limnaeus; assembly: GCF_041197575.1. Classification (NCBI taxonomy): domain Bacteria; kingdom Pseudomonadati; phylum Pseudomonadota; class Gammaproteobacteria; order Chromatiales; family Chromatiaceae; genus Thioalkalicoccus; species Thioalkalicoccus limnaeus. The sequence continues at coordinate 38,532 of NZ_JBDKXB010000028.1, forward strand.
CAGCGGCCTCGATTTGATCTATCCGGCGCTGATCGATGCGGTCGAGACCCGCGATGCCGAACTCCGCGTGTTGACCAGCGACTATCTCGACGTGACCGATCCGAATGCGTTGCGGCGCCTGATGCTGCTGTCCGAGCGGGGCGCGAGTATCCGCGTCTTTCAGAGCGAGCGGCAGAGCTTCCACCTCAAGGCTTACATCTGCGTGCAGAACCGTGAAAGCGAGACGCTCTGGGGCACGGCCTTCGTCGGGTCCAGCAATATCAGTCGGACGGCGCTGACGGACGGGCTGGAGTGGAACCTGCGGGTCGAGCAGACGGATGACGTCGAATCTGCAGAAGGCCGACGCTTTCGCGAGATTCGGGAACAATTCGAGGCGATATTCTCGCATCCGCAGGTCAGCTGCCTCGACCACGAATGGATCGAGCAGTACGAACAGCGAAGGCGCCTAGTACAGAATCTTCCCGTCGCTGCGGGCTGTGACGAGCCCGAGGAGCCTGTTCCGCAGCCGTCCCTGGTCCAGCAGGAGGCTTTGGCCGCGCTTGCCGCCAGTCGTGCGGCGGGATACAAGCGCGGGTTGGTCGTCATGGCTACGGGGCTCGGCAAGACTTACCTTGCCGCATTCGACAGTCGGGCTGTGCAGGCCAAGCGCGTGTTGTTCGTCGCCCATCGTGAAGAGATCCTGCTGCAGGCCGAGGCGAGCTTTCAGCGGGTGCATGCGGGCGCACGGGTTGGCCGCTACACCGGCACCTCAAAACAGACGAATGTCGATCTGCTGTTCGCCTCGGTGCAGACCCTGGGGAAGGCACAACACCTCGAGCGTTTCGCTGCCGATCACTTCGACTATGTCGTCGTGGACGAATTTCACCATGCAGCGGCCCCGACGTACCGAGAGCTAATCAGGCATCTGCGCCCCTCCTTCTTGCTTGGGCTCACGGCCACGCCGGAACGCACGGACCAATCGGACATCCTCAGTCTGTGCGACGACAACTTGGTTTACAGCCGGCACCTGTTCGACGGCATCGAACTCGGCGCATTGAGCCCGTTTCATTATCACGGCATTTACGACGAGACGGTCGATTACCGTGAGATCCCTTGGCGCAACGGTCGCTTCGACCCCCAAGCCCTGGAGCACAAGCTGGCCACGGAGGGTCGAGCCAAACACGCGTTGCGTTACTGGTCCGAGCGTGCCCGCCAGCGCACGCTCGCGTTTTGCATATCCCGGTCGCACGCAGACTTCATGGCGGAGCGCTTTCGCCGCCAGGGCGTCCGCGCCGAGGCCGTCTACCGTGGATCGGCACTCGAACGCAGCGCGGCCCTGGAACAGCTCGAGCAGGGCCGCCTCCAGGTGATCTTTTCGGTCGACCTGTTCAACGAGGGTATCGACCTCCCCGCCATCGACACCGTCATGATGCTGCGTCCGACCGAATCAAAAGTGTTGTTCCTTCAGCAACTCGGCCGCGGTCTCCGGCGTCATCCGGACAAGGAAGCCTTGGTGGTGCTCGATTTCGTCGGCAATCACCAGGGATTCCTCAACAAGCCCCAGGCACTGTTCGGGGTCGGTAGCAGCTACGCTGAACTGGCGGATTTCGGTCGTGATGTCCGCGACGGTCGGCTCGAGCTGCCGCGGGGCTGTTTCGCCAACTACGACCTCGCGATCATCGAATTCCTGATCCGACTTCAAGGCCAGGGGCCGGCAACCGACTACCAAGCACTGCGCGCCTCGCTGGGCCGGCGTCCGACGCTGGTGGAGTTCTACCGCAGCGGATCGAGTCTTCAAGCGCTTCGCCGTCAGCACGGACAATGGTGGGCGCTGGTTGCCGACCAAGGCGATCTATCGCCCGACGAGCGCGCCAGCTTGGAACAGCACGGCGACTTTTTCCGCGAGGTGGAAACCACGAGCATGACGAAATGCTTCAAGGCCATCGTCCTGGAGTCACTGCTCGACCTCGACGGCTTTCGCCGGCCGCCGACCATCGAAGATTTGGGCAGCCAAGCGCTGGAGGTCTTCCGGCGTCGGCGTCGTTTCATCGTCGACATTCGTGAGGATCTGCGCCAGATCGACGACGTCGAGCCCGCCAAGTGGCTCAGCTACTGGAAAGGCAATCCGATCAAGGCCTGGATCGGCGGAAATCGACGTGACGACGCCACGCGCTGGTTCAAGCTCGATCGAGGTCGCTTCGCGGCCGCGTTCTCCGTGGCGGAGGACGAGTTGGCCACCTTCCATGCAATGGTTCATGAACTGGTTGGCTACAGGCTTGCCGCCTACGAGCCTCGCCTGCCCGAGACGGCGCCCGCAGATCCCGCTCCCACGAAGCGGGAGCGCGCCACGGTGTTGCCTTTCGCGAAACCATCAGCCCATCGAAAAGACGAGGACATCGCCGACACCGACGGGACCGAAGTACCCTACTTCCCAGACCTGCGCATTGCTTGTGGGCATTTCCGCAGCGGCAAGACCGATGTGGAAACCATCTATCGGGTCCCGGCGGGCCACGGCACCATCGACCCACGCCGCCACTTCGTTGCGCGGGCCACCGGTCATTCTATGAACGGTGGCAAGCACCCCGTGCGCGACGGCGACTATCTGTTGCTCGAACTCGTCGATCCAGCCAACGCCGGCTCGATAACCGGCAGCGTCGTGGCGATCGAGCGACAAGACGTTTCCGGTGCGGATCAATACGTTCTGCGTTTGGTGACGAAAAACCGGGATGGCCGCTACCTACTCAAAGCAGCTCACCCGGACTATCCCGACTTCGAAGCCAATGATGAGATGCGACCCTTGGCTCGATTGCGCGCCGTCTGGGCTGGTAACGAGGAAGGATCGCTCGGACCAGAGTGACCGCTTGCCCAGCGGGACGATCAAGACGCCCGATTGGCGCTTCGACGCGGCCGCCGCCCAGATCGACACCGTCGATCAGTGGATCGCGGCGGTCGGTCAACGTGCTGGCAATCGAAACCTTTTGCGGCGAGGAACCGCGCCAAAGCCAGACGTAACTGGTTATCCACCAGCCACTTCATGCCGCGATCAGGATGGCGTGATCGGTCTGGATGGCTGCATAATCGAGGGCGGCAAGGATGTCTTTCTCTTCGAGCAAAGGATAATCCTCGAGAATTTCAGCATGGGAAGCACCGGCACCTAGCAGGCTCAGAGTATCGCTGACGCGGTAGCCTCGGATACAGGGACGCCCCCCGCATTTGCCGGGCTCCAGGGTGATGCGTTCAAGCCTCTTCTGGTCCATGATTTAGCTCCGGTGGATTGAAACAACGCCCGGAATGTAGAACATTTTCCCCGCGCCCTCCGGGCCGTGGCATCGTTCGGAGATGGAAAAGACGTTCGCCACGAATACCCAACTCGTCTCGGGCGCGATGGCGGGCCGACGCCGTCTCTTCCGAAGCTTCATCGCCTTGCGCGACTCGCCCTTGACGCTCCTCCTGCCGTTAGCAAGGACACCAGCGTCGTTCCGCAGTCTCGGGGCGAACTGGGTGCCGCTTACATATACGTGGTACGTCCCTTATTCCCGCCGTCCCCTATTCCCGCACGGCTTCGCCACCATCGCCCGTGGGCGCGCGAGCCGTGCGCGCATCTTAATCGAGCATTCGGAACCCGCTTGCAAGCGCCACCCGGTGGTGACCTGGTCTAATAGCAACGGACACCTCGGTTAAGTAACAATT